>NZ_JBEXRC010000016.1:0-140598 GCF_040612915.1 Streptomyces sp. NPDC006326
AGCGGCAGTCCGCGAGGTAGTCCGCCGCCGCGGCCGTGGCGAAGAGACGCAGCCGGGTCCCCGGCGCGCGACCGGCCACCGGCCGGTCAGTGGCCGTGCCCGCGCCCGGTCTCGTGGACGGTGTTCGTCTCGGCGATCTTCTTCCAGGACTTGGGCTCCGCCGGCTTGGCGGCGGGCGCCTTGGGGGACCGGGCGGTCGGCGCCGCCCCGGCCGGCGGGGCGAACGCGGGCTTGCCCGGCGTGTAGAGCCAGGTCTCGAAGAGCTGGGCCAGCGGCTTGCCCGACACCTTCTCCGCGTAGCGGACGAAGTCGCCGACCTTGGCGTTGCCGTACGCCCGCTCCGTCGGCCAGCCCTTGAGGATCGAAAAGAACTTCTCGTCCCCGATCTCGTTGCGCAGTGCCTGGAGGGCGATCGCCCCGCGGTCGTAGACCGCCCCGTGGAACTGGTTGTCCGGGCCCGGGTCCCCCGGCTTGACCTGCCAGAACGGGTCCTCGGCCGGGTGCTGCGCGTACGCCCAGTCGGCCAGCTCCTGCGCCGTGCCCTCGCCCTCCTTCTCCGACCACAGCCACTGGCTGTAGCGGGCGAAGCCCTCGTTGACCCAGATGTCCTTCCAGCCGTCCACGGACACGCTGTCGCCGTACCACTGGTGGGCCAGCTCGTGGACGACGACCGAGACGTTCGCGCCGTTCGAGAACTGCCGCGGGCTGTAGAACGGCCGGGTCTGCGTCTCCAGCGCGAAGCCGGACGGCACGTTCGGCACGTAGCCGCCCAGCGCGTTGAACGGGTACGGGCCGAAGACCCCTTCCAGCCACTCCGCGACCTCGCCGGTCCGCTCGACGCTCGCGCGCGCCGCGCCCGCGTTGTCGCCGAGGTCCTTGCTGTACGCGTTGAGGATGGGCAGCCCGCCGGCCGTCTTGCCGGTGGTGACGTCGAACTTGCCGATGGCGAGGGTGGCCAGGTACGTGGCCTGCGGCTTGTTGGAGCGCCAGTTGTACCGGGTCCAGCCCAGCCGGGAAGTCTGCGACTGGAGCACGCCGTTGCTGATGGCCTGCGTGCCGTCCGGGACGTTGACCGAGATGTCGAAGGTGGCCTTGTCGAGCGGGTGGTCGTTGCTCGGGAACCACCAGACCGCCGAGTCGGGCTCCTGGGCCGCGATGCCGCCGTCCGGGGTGCGCTGCCAGGCCGACCAGCCGTCGACCTTGAACTCCGACGGCTTGCCGGCGTACTTGACGACGACGGTCGCCTGCCGGTCCTTCTGCAGCGGCTGGGCGGGGGTCACCTCCAGCTCGTGGTCCCCGGACGTGGCGAACGCGGCCTTGGCGCCGTTGACCCGGATCTCGCTGACCTTGAGGCCGAAGTCCAGGTTGAAGCGGGAGAGGTCCTGCCTGGCGGTGGTCAGGAGGGTGGCCGTGCCCTCCAGCAGGTCCGTCTTCGGCTGGTACTGCAGCCGCAGGTCGTAGTGGGACACGTCGTATCCGCCGTTGCCGCTGGCCGGGTAGTAGGGGTCGCCGATACCCGGGGCGCCCGGTACCGAACTCGCCGCCGACGCCGGGATCACCAGCAGCAGGGAAGCGGCGAGCACGCTCGGGGCGATGACTTTGCGGTGCACGAAGGGCTCCAAGTGGTAGGGGAGACGGTCATGTTCTCGGTCTGGTGGCTCGACCGTATTCACGCCCGCGCCCTCCCGTCATGTCCATGGCCCCTGGTGTCACACGATCGCCATTCGGCCGTCACAGCCGCGCCCACCGGCGCCGTGCGGACGCGGACGAGCCCGTGGGCGCGCCGGACCGTACGGCGCGGGCCCCCCGCGAGAAAGGCCGGAAAGCGGCACCCGCGCCGGGCGGGAACCGGTGTGGCGGAGCCCGGCCTGTTGAACATACTGAGCAGTCGGTAACCTGGCGGGCATGTCGATTCCCGAGTTCGCCGCCCGTCGCTGCTGGCACGCCGCGATCAACCCGCTGCACGCCACGATCTACTTCTCGCCGGACCTCGCCAAGGAGTACGCCGCCCTCGGCGTCACCGAGCGGCTGGCCGTCAACCTCGCCTCCCGGTCCGCCGCCATGGGTGCCGTCGGCGCCGGCGCCGTGACCGCGGCCTTCTACAACTACCGCCACGACTCCGTCGCCCGGCATCTGCCCGCCGTCTGGGAGACGATCACCCCCGAGCAGGCCCTCGCCGCCCGCCTGCGCGCCGCCGACCGCACCCTGCGCCGGCTGCTCGGCGAGGAGACCGTCGCCTCCCCGGAGATCGCCGAGGCCGCCGACCTGGCCATGCGCGCCACCGAGGCCTGTACCCGGCACGCCCGCCCCCTCTACGCGGCCCACGCCGACCTCCCCGTACCGGAGGAGCCGCACCTGCGCCTGTGGCACGCCGCCACCCTGCTGCGCGAGCACCGCGGCGACGGCCACCTCGCCGCCCTGCTCATCGCCGGGCTGGACCCGCTGGAGGCACTGGTCAGCCACACCGCCACCGGCCGCGGCATGACCCCGAAGTGGAACAGGGCCGTCCGCGGCTGGGAGCAGTCCGACCTGACCGCCGCCGCCGACCGCCTGCGCGAGCGCGGGATCCTCGACGCCGACGGCGAGCTCACCGAGGAGGGCCGGGCCGTACGCGAACGCCTGGAGGCCGACACCGACCGCCTGGACGCAGCCCCCTACGAACACCTGGGCGCGGACGGCCTGGCCCGGCTCGCGCAGCTGGGCGGCGGTTTCGTCCACCGGGCCGTCACCGCGGGCGCCTTCCCCGCCGACCTCTTCGGCAAGGCGTAGCCCGCCGCTCCGCCGCCCCCGGGCCCGGCGGGGCGGCGGTCCGCGCCCGCGCCGGTGTCACCTGCCACAATTGGCAGCCGTCCAGTGCAAACGAAGGCAGGCGGGACCGATCGTGACGACGTCCATCGAAGGCAGGATCGCCGAGGAGCTCGGCGTACGGGAGCGGCAGGTCAAGGCCGCCGTCGAGCTGCTCGACGGCGGCTCCACCGTGCCGTTCATCGCGCGCTACCGCAAGGAAGCGACCGAGATGCTCGACGACGCCCAGCTGCGCACCCTGGAGGAGCGGCTGCGGTACCTGCGCGAGCTGGAGGACCGGCGCGCGGCCGTCCTCGACTCCGTCCGGGAGCAGGGCAAGCTCGACGCCGAGCTGGAGGCGCGGATCAACGCGGCCGACACCAAGGCTCGACTGGAGGACATCTACCTCCCGTTCAAGCCCAAGCGGCGCACCAAGGCGCAGATCGCCCGCGAGGCGGGTCTGGAGCCGCTCGCCGAAGGCCTGCTGGCCGACCCGTCGGTGGACCCGGCGACCGCCGCGGCGGCGTTCGTGGACCCCGACAAGGGCGTAGCCGATCCGGCAGCCGCCCTGGAGGGCGCCCGCGCCATCCTCACCGAGCGGTTCGCCGAGGACGCCGACCTGATCGGCGAGCTGCGCGAGCGCATGTGGGGCCGCGGACGGCTCGCCGCGAAGGTCCGGGAGGGCAAGGAGGAGGCGGGCGCCAAGTTCGCCGACTACTTCGACTTCGCCGAGCCGTTCACGGCGCTGCCCTCCCACCGGGTCCTGGCCATGCTGCGCGGGGAGAAGGAGGAGGTCCTCGACCTCACCCTGGAGCCCGAGCCGCCGAGCGAGACCCCCGGCCCCTCCACGTACGAGGGCATGATCGCCCGCCGCTTCGGCGTGGCCGATCGCGGCCGCCCCGGCGACAAGTGGCTCGCCGACACCGTCCGCTGGTCCTGGCGCACGAAGATCCAGGTGCACCTGGGCATCGACCTGCGCATGCGGCTGCGCGCCGCCGCCGAGGACGAGGCCGTCCGGGTCTTCGCCGCCAACCTGCGCGACCTGCTGCTCGCCGCCCCCGCGGGCACCCGCGCCACGCTGGGCCTCGACCCGGGCTTCCGCACCGGCGTGAAGGTCGCCGTCGTGGACGCCACCGGAAAGGTCGTGGCCACGGACGTGGTCTACCCGCACGTCCCGGCCAACAAGTGGGACGAGTCGCTCGCCAAGCTGGCCCGCCTCGCCAAGGAGCACGGGGTCGAGCTGATCGCCATCGGCAACGGCACGGCCTCCCGCGAGACCGACAAGCTGGCCGGTGACCTGATCGCCCGCCACCCCGAGCTGAAGCTCACCAAGGTGATGGTCTCCGAGGCCGGCGCCTCCGTGTACTCGGCCTCCGCCTTCGCCTCGCAGGAACTCCCGGACATGGACGTGTCCTTGCGCGGCGCGGTCTCCATCGCCCGCCGCCTGCAGGACCCGCTCGCCGAGCTCGTCAAGATCGACCCCAAGTCGATCGGTGTCGGCCAGTACCAGCACGACCTGTCCGAGGTGAAGCTCTCGCGCTCGCTCGACGCCGTCGTCGAGGACTGCGTGAACGGCGTGGGCGTGGACGTCAACACCGCCTCCGCCCCGCTGCTCTCGCGGGTGTCGGGCATCAGCGGCGGGCTCGCCGAGAACATCGTGGCCCACCGCGACGCCAACGGCCCCTTCCGCAGCCGCAAGGCGCTCAAGGACGTGGCCCGGCTCGGCCCGAAGGCGTACGAGCAGTGCGCGGGCTTCCTGCGGATCCGCGGCGGGGACGACCCGCTGGACTTCTCCAGCGTGCACCCCGAGGCCTACCCGGTGGTGCGGGGCATGGCCAAGACGGCGGGCAGTGAGGTGGCCGCCCTGATCGGCAACACCGCGGTGCTGCGCTCGCTGCGCCCGGAGCAGTTCGTCACGGAGGCCTTCGGCCTGCCGACGGTCACCGACATCCTGCGCGAGCTGGAGAAGCCCGGACGGGACCCGCGCCCCGCCTTCAAGACGGCCACCTTCAAGGAGGGCGTGGAGAAGATCGGCGACCTGGTGCCCGGGATGATCCTGGAGGGGGTCGTCACCAACGTGGCCGCCTTCGGCGCCTTCATCGACATCGGCGTCCACCAGGACGGGCTGGCGCACGTCTCGGCCCTGTCGAAGAACTTCGTCAAGGACCCGCGCGACGTGGTCAAGCCGGGCGACATCGTCCGGGTCAAGGTCGTGGACGTGGACATCGCGCGCAAGCGGATCTCGCTCACCCTGCGGCTGGAGGACGAGGCCGAGCGTACGGCGGGCGCGCCCAGGCAGCGCGAGGACCGCCAGGAGCGGCGCGGCGGCGGCCGTCCCCCGCAGCAGCGCGGCGGCGGCCAGGGCGGCCAGGGCCAAGGCGGTGCACGCCGGCAGGCAGGCGGCGGCCAGGGCGGCCAGGGCCAGCGGGCCGGCGCCCCCGCACCCGCCAACAGCGCGATGGCCGACGCCCTGCGCCGGGCCGGCCTCGCCGGTCCCGAGGAGCGCCGCAAGCGGTAATGCGGCGGCCGCGGCGTGCGCCCCGCACGCCGCGGCGGTGCACCGGCAGGGTTGGCCGAATAGCCACCCCTCCGGGAGACGTACCTTGCCAACTCCCGTACAAGATCTGTAGGCATGGTGGAACGCCCGTTCGCCCTACGGCGGACGGGCTTCCGTTCCCCCTCAAAGCCCGCACTCCCAGAGGCCGCCTTGAAGGCACAGGACGTCATGCCCATGCCACAGCACGCCTATCGACGCTGCCCGCGAAAGGGTCCGAAGAGGGATCACATGCCCCACGCGCAACACGGCCTCCGCAAACGGTGCGAGAAGATTCTCGGCCGGCTGGACATGCCCCACCCCTTCTCGCTCGACGCGCTGTGCGACCGGATAGCCGAGGGCCGCGGCCGGCCCATCCGGCTGCATCCGCTCCCCAAGGAGGCGGCGGAATCCGGCGTGTGCGGACTGTGGGTGGGCACCGACCGGGTCGACTACGTCTTCTACGAGGCCCAGACCACCCCGCTGCACCGCGAGCACATCGTCCTCCACGAGCTCGGGCACATCCTGTTCGGCCACCACTCCCTGGAAGGGGAGGAGCCCGCCGAGGGCGCCCCCGTCATCCTCGGGCGCACCAACTACACCACCCGGCAGGAGCAGGAGGCGGAGATGCTCGCCAGCATGATCCGCATCCGTACGACGGGCCCCTTCCCGGCCTCGCGCGCCGAGATCAGGGGCACCCTGGCCCGACTGGAATCGGCCATGGGCTACGAGCGCAGCCACACCCGCGGCCACGAGCGGGGCCACCATGGCCAGTGACCTCACCGCCCTCGGCGACTGGCTCGCCGTGCCCAGCGTGGTGTGCCTGTGGATCGCGGTCCTGCTGCGCGCCCCGGGCGCCCTGCGCCTGCCGCAGCAGCGCGGCCTGTGGCTGGCGGTCGCGACCGCCGCCGCCGCGATGACCCTGAACCTCCCCGACGTGATCGCCTACGCGACGCGCGACGCCGACTACGCGCACGCCGTCAGCCTCGTCCGCAACCTGATCGGCGTGTTCTCGGCGGGAGCCGTGCTCTACTTCGTGGCCTCCGCCACCCGGGGCCGCACCCTCCAACTCGCCGCCTGGATGGGCACGGTCGCCTGGCTGACCACCCTCCTCGTCCTGGACATGGCCGTGCCCGTGCACGGCCCCCACACCATCCCGCCGCACGGCGATCCGGTGCCCTCCCTCGCGTACTGGCTCTTCCTCATCACCGCGCACCTCCTCGCCAACGTCACCTGCGTCAGCCTGTGCGGCCGCTACAGCCGGCGCACCGGGAGCCGGGGCCTGGCGGCCGGGCTGCGGCTGTTCGGCCTCGGGACCGCCCTCGCCGGGGCGTTCTGGTTCGTGTACCTGCTCAAGGCCCTGTTCGGCAGCACCTGGGCCATGCCGGCGCTGCCGCTGCTGATGAACCTGCACGGGCTGCTGCGCGCCGCCGCAATCCTCGTCCCCACCCTGTTCACCCTGCGCCGTACGACCACCGACATCGCCACCGCCTGGCGGCTGTGGCCGCTGTGGCACGACCTGGTCCAGGCCGTCCCGCACGTCGCCCTCACCAAGCCGCGGGCGGGCCGCGTCGTGGAGCTGCTGTGGCCGCCGGTCCCGCGCAACCTGCTCGTGTACCGCAAGGTCATCGAGACCCGTGACGCCATCCTGATCCTCGGCGAGTACGTCGCCCCGGGCGTCCCCGAGCTCGCCCGCAGCCACGTCTCGGTCAGCGGCATCCCCGAACAGCGGCGCACCGCGGCCGCGCTGGCCTGCGTGCTGAAGGAGGCGCGGCAGGCGAAGCTCGCCGGGCTGCCCGGACGGCCGGGAGGGTCCGCCGAGTGGGAGCTGCCCGCCGCGATGCAGACCTCCGCCGACGGCGGCGGCGTGGAGGACGAGGCCCGGTTCCTGGTGGACGTGGCCCAGGCCTACGGCTCCCCGGCCGCCACCGGTTTCACCCCGGAGCCCCTGAACTCCTGAGCCGCCGGCTCCCGGACCACCCGAACCGCAGGAAGTGACCTCCACGTGACCACCGTTCTGATCACCGGGGCCAGTGCCGGACTCGGCGCGGCCTTCGCCCGCGGCTTCGCGGCCAAGGGCTGCGACCTCGTCCTCGTCGCCCGTGACAAGGACCGCCTCGAAGCCCTCGCCCGGGAGCTGGGCCGCACCCACGGCGCGGTCTGCGAGGTGCTGCCCGCCGATCTGCTGGAAGCGGGGGAGTGCGCGGCGGTCGCCGAGCGGCTCGCCGACCGGACCCGGCCGGTGGACGTCCTGGTCAACAACGCGGGCTTCGGGCTGCCCGCGCCGTTCCCGTACAGCCCGGTCGAGGACGAGGAGCGGATGCTCGACCTGCTGGTCAAGGTACCGCTCCGGCTCACCCACGCGATCCTGCCGGGGCTGCGCGAGCGCCGCCGGGGCGCCGTGCTCAACGTCTCCTCGGTCGCCGGACTCCTGCCGACCGGGACCTACGGGGCCGCCAAGGCCTGGATCACCGCGTTCAGCGAGTCGCTGCGGGTGGACATGGCACCGTACGGGGTCCGGGTGCTGGCCGTGGTGCCCGGGTTCACCCGCACCGAATTCCAGGCCCGGGCCGGCATGGACGTCAGCAGCCTGCGTGAGGCGGTGTGGCTGGAGCCGGAGGACGTCGTGGCCCGGGCCCTGCGGGACCTCGCCCTGCGGCGGCCGCTCAGCATCACCGGCCGCCGGTACCGGGCCTACGCCTTCGCCGCCCGGCACCTGCCGCGCGGCTTCGTGGCCCGCCGGATGCCCCGCACCCGCCGGGCCCCCGCGCAGGAGCAGCCGGGGATGCGCTGACCGCGGGCCCGGGCGAACCTGGAGGGAAGCTCGGAAGGGAAGGGACGTCCGAGTCCGTGCCACAAGGAGCCCACGATGTCCTTCCTCGCGTCCGTTCTCGCTGCCTCCATGGCCGTGGCCCCGCCCTTCGCCGGGTTCACGGCCCAGGACGTGACCGTCGACCAGCGCTTCCGGGCCGTCGGCGGCCCGGCGGCCCACCCGGCCGTCACGTTCGATCCGCGGGCGATCCCCGTCGGCGGCACGGTCCGTGTCACCGAGCGCGCCGGGCAGGACGGCACCCGTGTCGAGCTGGGGATCCACGGGGTGGAAGCCAACCGCACGTTCGGTGCGCACGTGCACCAGCAGCCCTGCGGCAGCGCGCCCGGCGACTCAGGACCGCACTACCAGGACGCCAAGGACCCCACCCAGCCTTCAAAGGACCCCGCGTACGCCAATCCGCGTAACGAGGTGTGGCTCGACCTCACGACCGACGGGGCGGGCGACGGCGCCGCCGCCTCCACCGTGACCTGGCGTTTCCGTTCCGGTGAGGCCCGCTCCGTGGTGATCCACGAGCACGCCACCGGGACGGCGCACGACACGGCCGGCGTGGCCGGGATCCGGCTCGCCTGCGTCAACGTTCCCTTCGGCTGACGTGCCTTGAGCGCTACAGCTCGACGACCTTGCCGTCCGCGACCTCCAGGCGGCGGGTCACCTGCACCGCCTCCAGCATCCGGCGGTCGTGCGTGACCAGCAGCAGCGTGCCCTCGTACGCCTCCAGGGCCGACTCCAGCTGCTCGATCGCCGGGAGGTCCAGGTGGTTCGTCGGCTCGTCGAGGACCAGCAGGTTCACCCCGCGGCCCTGGAGCAGCGCGAGCGCCGCACGGGTGCGCTCGCCCGGCGAGAGCGTGGCCGCGGGACGCAGCACGTGCGCCGCCTTCAGGCCGAACTTGGCCAGCAGCGTACGCACCTCGGCCGGCTCGGTGTCCGGAACGGCGGCGCAGAAGGCCTCCAGCAGCGGTTCCTCGCCGAGGAACAGCCCGCGCGCCTGGTCGACCTCGCCGATCAGCACTCCCGAACCGAGCGCGGCGGCACCGGAGTCCGGGGTCAGCCTGCCGAGCAGCACCGCCAGGAGCGTGGACTTGCCCGCGCCGTTGGCGCCGGTGATCGCCACCCGGTCCGCCCAGTCGACCTGCAGGCTGACCGGGCCGAAGTCGAAGTCCCCGCGCCGGACGGCGGCCTCGCGCAGGGTCGCGACCACCGAGCCCGAGCGGGGGGCCGCGGCGATCTCCATCCGCAGCTCCCACTCCTTGCGGGGCTCGTCGACGACCTCCAGCCGCTCGATGGCGCGCTGCGTCTGGCGGGCCTTGGCGGCCTGCTTCTCGCTCGCCTCGCTGCGGAACTTCTTGCCGATCTTGTCGTTGTCGGTGGCCTTGCGGCGGGCGTTCTTGACGCCCTTGTCCATCCAGCCGCGCTGCATCTGCGCCCGGCTTTCGAGGGCCGCACGCTTGTCCGCGTACTCGTCGTACTCCTCACGCGCATGCGTGCGCGCGCGTTCGCGTTCCTCCAGGTAGGCCTCGTAGCCGCCGCCGTAGAGGTTGATCTGCTGCTGTGCCAGGTCCAGTTCGAGGACCTTGGTGACGGTCCGGGCCAGGAACTCGCGGTCGTGGCTGATCACGACCGTGCCCGCCCGCAGCCCCGTCACGAACCGCTCCAGCCGCTCCAGACCGTCCAGGTCCAGGTCATTGGTCGGCTCGTCGAGCAGGAAGACGTCGTAGCGGGAGAGCAGCAGCGAGGCCAGGCCGGCGCGGGCCGCCTGCCCGCCGGACAGGGCGGTCATGGGCAGGTCGAGCCCCACCGCCAGGCCGAGGTCGTCGGCGACCTCCTCGGCCCGCTCGTCGAGATCGGCGCCGCCCAGGTCCAGCCACCGGTCCAGCGCCGCCGCGTACGCGTCGTCCGCGCCCGGCGTGCCGTCCACCAGGCCCTGGGTGGCCGCGTCCAGCTCCGCCTGGGCGGCGGCCACGCCCGTCCGCCGGGCCAGGAACTCCCGTACGGACTCGGCGGGGCGCCGCTCAGGCTCCTGGGGCAGGTGCCCGACGGCCGCGGCCGGCGGGGAGAGCCGCAGCTCACCGCTCTCGGGCCGGTCCAGGCCGGCCAGCAGGCGGAGCAGGGTGGACTTCCCGGCGCCGTTGACGCCGACGAGACCGATGACGTCGCCGGGCGCGACGACGAGGTCGAGGCCGGAGAAGAGGGTGCGCTCACCGTGCGCGGCGGTGAGGTTCTTGGCGACGAGGGTTGCAGTCATGGTCCGCCGATCCTATCCGCGGCGGCGGCCATGGCCGTAAAGGTGGGAAGCCCGTCATTGCGGTCGTGGGGGAGGGCATCACACCATGGGGTCATGTCGTTGCGAAACGTGCTCGTCCTCCTCTACGACGGAGTGCAGAGCCTGGACGTGACCGGGCCGGTGGAGGTGTTCGCCGGCGCCCGGCGCTACGCGATCCGCACGGTCTCCCCCGGCGGCGCGGCCGTCCGTACGAGCAGCGGGCTGACGCTTGTGCCGGATGGGGCCCTGGAGGCCGAGCGGCCGGGGCCGGGGACCACGGTGCTGGTGCCGGGAGGCCAGTACACGGGGGACTTCGAGCCGCGGCTCACCGACTGGCTGCGCGCCCACGGGGGTGGCGCGGAGCGGCTGGTGTCGGTGTGCACGGGCGGCCTGCTGCTCGCGGAGGCGGGACTGCTGGACGGGCGGCGGGCCACCACGCACTGGAACGCCTGCGAGCAGATGGCGCGGGACTACCCGGGGGTGACGGTGGAGCCCGACCCGATCTACGTCCGGGACGGCTGCGTCGCCACCTCCGCCGGGGTGACGGCCGGGATCGACCTGGCGCTCGCCCTGGTGGAGGAGGACCACGGCAGGGACCTCGCGCTGACGATCGCCCGCCATCTGGTGGTGTTCCTGCGGCGGCCGGGCAACCAGGCGCAGTTCAGCGCGCAGCTGGCGGCCCAGACGGCCCGCCGGGAGCCGCTGCGGGACGTGCAGCACTGGATCACGGAGCATCCGGGCGAGGACCTGAGCGTGGAGGCCCTCGCGGCCCGGGCCCGGCTCTCGCCCCGGCACTTCGCCCGCGCCTTCCAGGCGGAGACGGGCGTGACGCCGGGGCGGTACGTGGAGCGGGTCCGGGTGGAGCACGCGCGGCGGCTGCTGGAGGAGACGGAGGACGGCGTCGCCCGGATCGCCCGGGCCTGTGGCTACGGCACCCCGGAGGCCCTGCGCCGGGCCTTCCTGAAGACCCTGGGCCAACCGCCGACGGAGTACCGCCGCCGCTTCGGCCCCTGACCACCCGCCGTCGCCCCCCGGCCGGCGTCCCGGGACGTGCGCTCCGCCGGGGCGGTGGACCACGGCCCGGCGCCCGACCCCCGACCCGGCACGGCACCCACTCGACCACCCGATACGGCACAGCACCCACTCAGGAGGAGACGTGCAGATCGCCTTTCTGCTCTACGAAGGCTTCACCGCGCTCGACGCCATCGGCCCCTACGACACCCTCGGCCGCCTCCCCGGCGCCGAGACCGTGTTCGTGGCCGAGCGGCCCGGGCCCGTGCGCAACGACGCGGGCTCGCTCGCCCTCGTCGCCGACAAGGCGCTCGACGAGGTGACCCGCCCCGACATCGTCCTCGTCCCGGGCGGCCCCCACCCCGAGACGGAGATGGAGAACCCGGCCGTCCTCGACTGGCTGCGCGCCGTCGATGCCGGCAGCACCTGGACCACCTCCGTCTGCTCCGGCTCGCTCCTGCTGGCCGCCGCGGGGCTGCTGAAGGGCCGGCGGGCGGCCGGGCACTGGCTCTTCCTCGACCGGCTGCCCGCCTTCGGCGCCGAACCCACCGGTGACCGGGTCGTCTTCGACGGGAAGTACGTCACCGCGGCGGGGGTGTCCTCCGGCATCGACATGGGGCTCACCCTCCTCGGCCGGATCGCCGGGGACGAGTACGCCCAGACCGTGCAGCTGATGACCGAGTACGACCCCCAGCCGCCCTACGACGCCGGTTCGCCCGACAAGGCTCCGGCCGAGCTCGTCGCGCGCCTGCGCGCCGTCAATCCCCTGACGTCCCCGTCCAGTTCCAGCTGAACGACGGCGTGCGGCGTTCCAGGAAGGCGGCGACACCCTCCGCGGTGTCGCCGCCTGCCGCCGCCTGCCGCGCCCAGTACCCGTCGCGGTCCGTCCGGCCGTCCGCGAACTCCTTGGCCGCGGCCTGCGTCAGCCGCGACCGGCTCGCCAGGACCCGGGTGAAGTCCGCCACCCGCTTGTCCAGTTGCCCGGCCGGCACCAGCTCGTTCAGGAAGCCGGCCCGCAGCGCGTGGTCCGCGTCGATCAGCTCGGCGGAGAACAGCAGGTACTTGGCGGTGGCCGGGCCGACCAGCGCCACCAGCCTCCGGGTGGACGAGGACGGGTAGACGATGCCGAGCCTGGCCGGGGTCACCCCGAACGACGCCCCCTCCTCCGCGAAGCGCAGATCGCAGGCAGCGGCCAGCTGGCTGCCGCCGCCCACGCAGAATCCGCGGATCGCCGCGAGCGTGGGCTTCGGAAAGGCGGCGAGGGCCTCCTCCGCCGCCACCGACAGCGCCTGCGGATCCTCGTCCCCCCTCAGGGAGGAGATGTCGGCTCCCGCGCAGAAGGTCGGCCCGGCACCGGTGAGCACGAGCACCCGTACCGCCGGGTCGGCCGCCAGGCCCGCCAGCAGGTCCGGGAGCGCCCGCCACATCGCGGCCGTCATGGCGTTGCGCTTGGCGGGGTGGGCGATGACGACGGTGGCGACCCCGTCGGCAACGGTGTGCCGCAGGGCTGCTTCGGGGCCCGTGTCGCGGGCTGCTTCCGGGGCTGCGTCCATGCGCCGGATGCTATCCCGGCCCGCCGATGCCATGATCAAGGGAGTCCCGGCGGGGGTGCGGGCCTGGTGGGGCTGGTGTACGCCGACGTCGCCACCCTGACCTCGATGTTCCTCTTCGGCTGGCTGTTGCCGGCCGGCGGGCTGGTGGGTCTGCTCCAGGCGTTCCAGTCCCGCAGGAGCAACCACTTCCGGCTCGCCGTGGTCGTCGCCGCGATCAACATCGCCGCCGGTTTCGTGATCCTGCGCCTTCGGCATCCTGCTGGGGCTCATGATCCTGGCGAGCTGGCCCGGCAGCAGTCTCTACGTGATCGGAACCTTCTTCTCCGTCGCCCTGTTGTTCGACGGGCTGAGCCTGGTGGCCCTGAGCCTGGGCGCCCGGCGGATCCTGGGCCTGGTCAGGGAGGACGAGGCGGCGGCCGGCCGGGCCGGTGCGGAGGAGGGGCCCGCCGTGGCCGGGAAGCGGCCCGAAGAAGATCAGGAACAGTCGCACAACTGACGCTGTCATACGCCAGCGGTCAGAATGTGCCCGAATGACGCCGAGTTCTGGTCACCGGTCCGGCCCGGAGCGCCCCGTTCCCCACTCTGGACGCGTGGAGACGATCGAGCGTGAAGACGGGGGCCGGAACATGGACGTCAGCGGGAGTGTCCCGCCAGCCGAGCTGGGCGAGCCGGAGCCCACGCTCGGCCCCCTCGCGTACGAAGGCGTGTGGCGGTTCACCGTGCCCGCTGTTGAAGAATCCGTTCCGCAGGCCCGCCGCGCGGTCCGCGACCTGCTCGGCCGCCAGGGCGTCCCGGCCGACCGCGACCTCGTGTACGCCCTGCTGCTCATCGTCTCCGAGCTGGTGACGAACTCGGTGCGGCACGCGGCCCTGCTCTCCCCGGAGGTGGCGGTCGAGGTCGCCATCGGCCGGGAATGGGTACGGGTGGCCGTCGAGGACAACCACCCGTACCGACCGAAGGCGCTGGAGGCGGACTTCGGACAGACCGGCGGCCGGGGCCTGCTCCTGGTCCGGGAGACCACCCGGGAGTCCGGCGGGGTCTGCGACGTCGAGCACACCTCGACGGGCGGCAAGGTCATCTGGGCGGCCCTGCCGCTCACCGCACCCCGGCGGCCCTGAGCGCCGCCCCCTCGTACGGGCTACCAGCCCGCCGCAGCCCCGGTGAGCTCACGGATCGCGGGCCGCGCCGCGTCCAGCACGGTCATGAACCAGGCCGAGAACGGCGCCTCGGCGTGCCGCTTGGCCAGCTCCTCGGCGGTCACGAACGCCGTGTCGCCGATCTCCTGCGGATCCGGGCGCAGCTGAGCCTGCGCAAGTCCCACGAACAGGTGGTTGTACTCCTGCTCCACCAGCCCCGACGCGGGGTCGGGATGGTTGTAGCGCACCGTCCCCGCCTCGGCGAGCAGCGAGGGCGACAGGCCCAGCTCCTCGTGCGTGCGCCGGGCCGCCGCCGCGAAGGGCGACTCACCGGGGTACGGGTGACCGCAACACGTGTTCGACCAGACGCCCGGGGAGTGGTACTTCCCGAGGGCCCGCTGCTGGATCAGCAGGCGGCCCTGCTCGTCGAAGAGGAACACGGAGAACGCCCGGTGCAGCTGCCCCGGCGCCTGATGGGCGGAGAGTTTCTCCGCCGTGCCGATGGTGTTGCCGGACTCGTCGACCAGTTCGAGCATGATCGGTTCCTGAGTGCCGGTGCCGGGGGGCGCGGTGTTCGCGGCGGTGGCTGGTGTGGTCGGCATACCCATCCTTCGCTTCGGACTTCGGCCTTCAGTCTGCCGTACAAAAGAGGCTTGTCCCCACTTCGGCGATCCGCGCATGTCTGCCCCCCGCCGCGTGCTAGGCGACGGGGGGGCAGGACACGCCGGGCGGCGCACGGATACCGCCGGGAACCCCTGCGGCGCCGTCAGCGGCCGGTGCCGCCCGGAGCGCCGTCGGCCGTCACGGGCCGCAGGACATAGCCGGTGTAGCCGTACTCGTGCCCGTGCCGCGCCCGTACGTCGAGCTCCTCGCGTACGGAGGCCAGCGCCGCCGCGGCCGCGGGCCCGCAGGCACGGTCGGCCCCGGCCACCCGCTCGCCCAGCGGGCCGTAGTACTCGGCCCAGTCGGAGTCCGGCTGGCGGTGGACGCCCAGCACCCGGTACCCGGCCGCCCGGGCGGCGGCGAGGTTGCGCGGGCCGGAGCGCAACGCGTACTGCGGGTCCCAGAAGGCGCGGGCCCCGGCGGACGGTTCCTCGACCGTCCACTCGCACTCGGTCACCATGAGCGTGCCGCCGGGGGCGAGCAGCCGCTTCCACCCCGCGAGCGCGGTGTCGAAGCCGATGCAGTAGGCGGAGCCCTCCGCCCACACGAGGTCGAAGGAACCGTCCTCGAAGGCGAGCTCGCCCATGTCCGCCTTGACGGCGTGGACGCGGTCGGCGACCCCGCGGGCCGCGGCGGCCGTGCGGAGCTCGTCGAGGAAGCCCTCGTACAGGTCGACGGCGGTCACCTCGGCGCCGCAGTCGCCCGCCTCCTGCGCGAGGAGCAGGGCGCTGCGGCCGGGACCGCAGCCCAGGTCGAGGGCGCGCGGCCGCCCGGGCAGCGGTCCGCACAGGGACAGCAGGTGCCGGGTGGTCGCGTCGGAGCCGGGCGACTGCCGGGGCAGGCCGCGGTGGAGGGTGAGGAACGCGTCGAGGAATTCGGCGCGGGTGTAGTCGGAGTCGTCGTCGGTCAACGTGAACCCTTGGGAACGGGGGCTCCGGCCGGCCAGAGGACACCCCAGCGGAGGCTGGGAGGGACCGGCGATGCGGTCAGGCCTGGCCGGACGCCCGGAGGAAAGGGGGGAATACGGGGATGCACCGGAGTTCGCCGCGCTCGGCAGCGACCACTGCGACGGTCATCGACCCACCTCTTTCCCCACTCGGTTCTTCCCTGCGTTCCGCAACGCGTTTCACCGTAACATCCAGGCGGTTTGTCGTGCCCTCGGGTGATCGTCAATGATGATCGCTCCGGCGGCGCAGAAGCCCCGGATTATTCGGCTTATCGGGGAGTAAACGGGTGATGAACCCCTGCTTCCATTCATCCGATAGCCTCTGCCGACGTGCCGCCGCCCCCGCGCGGCGTCGCCCGTCCCGTGTTCGCTGCAAGGAGTGAGTTCGTCTGTCGACCGTCATCCTCACCGGCCTGCCGGTCCCCGGATCACCGCTCACGGACGAGCTGCGCTCCCTCGGCTTCGACGTCCGCTCCGCCGCCGGCCCCGAAGAGACCGCCGCGGCCCTGGCCGACGTACCCGCCGACCAGCGGGTGGCCGTCGTGGACAGCGCGTTCGTCGGGCACGTGCACGCGCTGCGGCTCGCCCTGACCGACCCGCGCTTCGACGCCTGCGCCGTGACAGGCGCCCTCACCGTCCAGCCGGCGGCCCGCGCGGCCCTCGACAAGGCCGCCGCGCTCCCGCCGACGGCCCTGGAGGGCTCCGGCCCGTACCCGGACCGGCTCGCCGGCGCCGTCGAGGCGGCCGGGACCGCGGTCCAGCGCCCCGAGCTCGGCAGCCTGGTCGCCGCCGTGCCCACCACCGCCCCGGAGCGTGACGCGGCCACCGCCGCCGTCGCCGCGGTGGACGAGGAGGCCGTACGGCTGCGCAGCGCCGTGAAGTCCCGCGACGGCTTCTTCACCACGTTCTTCATCAGCCCGTACTCGCGCTACCTCGCCCGCTGGTGCGCCCGCCGCGGGCTGACCCCGAACCAGGTCACCACCGCCTCGCTGATCACCGCGCTGGTCGCGGCCGGCTGCGCCGCCACCGGCGAGCGCTGGGGCTACGTCACCGCCGGCGTGCTGCTGCTGGTCTCCTTCGTCCTGGACTGCACGGACGGCCAGCTCGCCCGTTACTCGCTCCAGTACTCGACGATGGGCGCCTGGCTCGACGCCACCTTCGACCGCGCGAAGGAGTACTCCTTCTACGCGGGCCTCGCGCTCGGCGCCGCCCGCAACGGCGACGACGTGTGGGCCCTGGCGCTCGGCTCGATGATCCTCATGACCTGCCGCCACGTCGTGGACTTCGCCTTCAACGAGGCCAACCACGACGCCACGGCCAACACGAGCCCGACGGCCGCCCTGTCCGACCGGCTCGACAGCGTCGGCTGGACCGTCTGGATCCGGCGGATGATCATCCTGCCGATCGGCGAGCGCTGGGCGATGATCGCGGTCCTGACGGCCGCGACGAGCCCCCGGATCGTCTTCTACGCCCTGCTCATCGGCTGCGCCTTCGGCGCGCTCTACACCACCGCCGGCCGGGTCCTGCGCTCGCTGACCCGCAAGGCGAAGCGCACCGACCGGGCCGCCCAGGCCCTGGCCGACCTCGCCGACAGCGGGCCGCTCGCCTCCGCCCTGGCCTCGCCGCGCGACAGGGCCCTGGCCGCCGGCGCCTCGGTGGGGCTCGCCGTGGTCGGCTCCGTGCTGATCACCGGGGGCGCGGCGAGGCAGGCGTTCGGCGATCCGTGGCTGATCGGCACCGCCGCCGTGTACGTGATCTTCTCCGGGGTGGCCGTCTCACGCCGGCTCAAGGGGGCGCTGGACTGGCTGGTCCCGCCGCTGTTCCGGTTCGCCGAGTACACCACCGTCCTGGCGCTCGCCGCCAAGGCGGACGTGCCCGGGGCCCTTCCCGCCGCATTCGGACTGGTCGCGGCGGTCGCCTACCATCACTACGACACGGTCTACCGCATCCGCGGCGGCTCCGGCGCGCCGCCGAGGTGGCTGGTGTGGACGATCGGCGGGCAGGACGGCCGCGTCCTGCTGACCGTGGTCCTGGCCGCCGTCCTGCCCCGTGGCACGTTCCCCGTCGCGCTCACGGCCATGGCCGTGTTCGTGGCACTCGTGGTGCTCGCCGAGAGCATCCGCTTCTGGGTCTCCTCCGGGGCACCCGCCGTACATGACGAAGGAGAACCAGCATGATCGGCCTTGTACTCGCTGCCGGTGCCGGACGCCGCCTGCGTCCCTACACCGACACCCTGCCCAAGGCCCTCGTGCCCGTCGGCCCGGAAGGCGACGAGGAGAGCCTGACGGTCCTCGACCTGACCCTCGGCAACTTCGCCGCGGTCGGCCTCACCGAGGTCGCGATCGTCGTCGGCTACCGCAAGGAGGCCGTGTACGCGCGCCGGGAGGCCCTGGAGGCCAAGTACGGCGTCAAGATCACGCTGATCGACAACGACAAGGCCGAGGAGTGGAACAACGCCTACTCCCTGTGGTGCGCCCGTGACGTCCTGGGCCGGGGTGTGATCCTCGCCAACGGCGACACCGTCCACCCGGTCTCCGTCGAGCAGACCCTGCTCGCCGCCCGCGGCAACGGCCAGAAGATCATCCTCGCCCTCGACACGGTGAAGAGCCTGGCCGACGAGGAGATGAAGGTGGTCGTCGACGGCGACAAGGGCGTCCGGAAGATCACCAAGCTGATGGACCCGGCCGACGCCACCGGCGAGTACATCGGTGTCACCCTGATCGAGCCCGAGGCCGCCGAGGCCCTCGCCGAGGCCCTGAAGACCACCTTCGAGCGCGACCCCGACCTGTACTACGAGGACGGCTACCAGCAGCTCGTCAACGACGGCTTCGTGATCGACGTGGCCCCCATCGGCGACGTCAAGTGGGTCGAGATCGACAACCACGACGACCTCGCCAAGGGCCGGACGATCGCATGCCAGTACTGACGAGGCTCATCCCCTCCCCGGTCGTCGTCGACATCAGCCGCGGCGCCATGGACGACCTGGCCGGCCTCCTGGCCGACCAGCGGATCTCGGCGTCCGGCAAGCTGGCGATCGCGATCAGCGGCGGCTCCGGTGTGGCACTGCGCACCAGGCTGGAGCCCGTCCTGCCGCACGCCGACTGGTACCCGGTGGTCGACGGCACGATCGACTCCGGCGTCAAGCTGGCCGACGACATAAAGGGCCGCCGCTACGACGCCGTGGTGGGCCTGGGCGGCGGCAAGATCATCGACGTGGCGAAGTACGCCGCGGCGCGGGTCGGGCTGCCCATGGTGGCCGTCGCCACCAACCTCTCCCACGACGGAATCTGCTCGCCGGTGTCCATCCTGGACAACGACAACGGCCGCGGGTCCTACGGTGTGCCGACCCCGATCGCGATGGTCATCGACCTCGACGTGATCAAGCAGGCCCCCGTACGGTTCATCCGCGCCGGCGTCGGCGACGCGATCTCCAACATCTCGGCCATCGCCGACTGGGAGCTCTCGCACCGCCTGACCGGTGAGCCCGTCGACGGCCTGGCCGCCGCCATGGCCCGCACCGCCGGCGAGTCGGTCCTGCGCCACCCCGGAGGCTGCACCGACGACGAGTTCCTCACCGTGCTCTCCGAGGCGCTCGTGCTCTCCGGCATCGCCATGTCGATCAGCGGGGACAGCCGGCCCTCGTCCGGCGCCTGCCACGAGATCAGCCACGCCTTCGACCTGCTCTACCCGGGGCGCTCCGCGCTCCACGGGGAGCAGGTGGGCCTCGGCGCCGCCTTCGCCATGCACCTGCGCGGAGCCGCGGAGCAGTCCGGGCTCTTCGTGGAGGTGCTGCAGCGCCACGGACTTCCCGTGCGGCCCGAGGAGATCGGGTTCAGCGTGGACGAGTTCGTCGCGGCCGTCGAGTACGCCCCCCAGACCCGCCCCGGACGTTTCACGATCCTGGAGCACCTCAACCTGTCCGCCGCCGAGATCAGGGACGCTTACGCCGACTATGCCAAGACCATCCGTAGCTGAACTCCGGCCCGTCGTCCACCCGGCGGGTGTGAAGGACCGGCGCAGCGGCGAGCACTGGGGCGGCCGCCTCTACATGCGCGAGATCTCCCTGCGCATCACCCGCCTCCTGGTCACCACGAAGGTCACGCCCAACCAGCTGACCTACGTGATGACCCTGGCCGGTGTCCTGGCCGCCCCGGCCCTGCTGGTGCCGGGCGTCTGGGGCGCCGTCCTCGGCGTGGTCATGGTCCAGCTCTACCTGCTCCTCGACTGCGTGGACGGGGAGGTCGCCCGCTGGAAGCAGCAGTTCTCGCTCTCCGGCGTGTACCTGGACCGGGTCGGCGCCTACCTGTGCGACGCGGCGGTCCTGGTCGGCTTCGGCCTGCGCGCCGCCGACCTGTGGGGCAGCGGGCGGATCGACTGGCTGTGGGCCTTCCTGGGCACCCTCGCGGCGGTCGGCGCCATGCTGATCAAGGCCGAGACCGACCTGGTCGGCGTCGCCCGCCACCAGGGCGGCCTGCCGCCGGTGAAGGAAGCGGCCGCCGAGCCGCGCTCCTCCGGCATGGCCCTCGCCCGCCGGGCGGCGGCCGCGCTGAAGTTCCACCGGCTGGTCCTCGGCATCGAGGCCTCCCTGCTCATCCTGCTGCTGGCCGTCCTGGACCAGGTCCGCGGCGACCTGTTCTTCTCCCGGCTCGGCGTCGCCGTCCTGGCCGGCATCGCGATGCTCCAGACGCTGCTGCACCTGGTGTCCGTCCTCGTGTCGAGCAGGCTCCGGTGAGCGCCCCGCTGCGCGTCGGCGCGGTGATCATCACCATGGGCACCCGCCCCGACGAGCTGAAGGCACTGCTCGACTCGGTGGCCCGCCAGGAGGGCGAGCCCGTCGAGGTGGTCGTCGTGGGCCAGGGGGTACGGCTCGACGGGCTGCCCGAAGGGGTCCGCACCGTGGAGCTGCCCGAGAACCTGGGCATCCCGGGCGGGCGCAATGCCGGCATCGAGGCCTTCGGCCCGGCCGGCCGCGACGTGGACGTCGTGCTCTTCCTCGACGACGACGGGCTGCTGGAGCGCACCGACACCGCCGAGCTGTGCCGGCAGGCCTTCGCCGAGGACCCGCGGCTCGGGATCGTGAGTTTCCGCATCGTGGACCCGGAGTCCGGCGAGACCCAGCGCCGGCACGTGCCCCGGCTGCGCGCCTCGGACCCGCTGCGCTCCTCCCGCGTCACCACCTTCCTCGGCGGCGCCAGCGCCGTCCGCACGGCGGTGTTCTCGCAGGCCGGGCTGTTGCCGGCAGAGTTCTTCTACGCGCACGAGGAGACCGATCTGGCCTGGCGGGCGCTTGACGCAGGGTGGCTGATCGACTACCGGGCGGACATGGTGCTGCTGCACCCGAAGACCGCCCCCTCCCGGCACGCGGTCTACCACCGTATGGTGGCCCGTAACCGGGTGTGGCTCGCCCGCCGTAACCTGCCGGCCCTGCTGGTCCCGGTCTACGTGGGCGTCTGGCTGCTGCTGACGCTTCTGCGCAGACCGTCCGCCACGGCCCTCAAGGCCTGGTTCGGCGGGTTCAAGGAGGGGTGGACCACTCCGTGCGGTCCCCGGCGCCCCATGAGGTGGCGTACGGTCTGGCGGCTGACCCGGCTGGGCCGACCGCCTGTCATCTGAGACGCTCGCGTCTGAGACCATGGCGCGATCACGCGATCACGGGCCGAGCGCCCAGGCCCGATGCCACCATCTGCCGCATCTTGAAGACGGAAAGTTTCAACTTGTGAGTGACACAACCCAGGATGGCGCCCTCGCCACGAGCAAGCCGCCGTCCGAAGACGCGCGGCTGACCCCCGCGGAGCTCGCCGCGAAGTACGGCCTGTCCGTCAGCGGCGCCCGGCCCACCCTGGCCGGATACGTGCGGCAGCTGTGGGACCGGCGCCACTTCATCATGGCGTTCTCCCGGGCCAAGCTCATGGCCCAGTACAGCGAGGCGAAGCTCGGGCAGGTCTGGCAGGTGGCGACCCCCCTGCTCAACGCCCTGGTGTACTACCTGATCTTCGGCCTGATCCTGAAGGCCGGCCGCGGCATGGAGAAGGGGGTCTACATCCCCTTCCTGGTGACCGGCATCTTCGTCTTCACCTTCACCCAGAGCTCGCTGATGGCGGGCGTCCGGGCGATCCCGAGCAACCTGGGCCTGGTCCGCGCGCTGCACTTCCCGCGGGCGTCCCTGCCGATCTCCTTCTCGATGCAGCAGCTCGGACAGCTGCTGTACTCGATGATCGTGGTGGTCATCGTCACGATCGCCTTCGGCAGCTACCCGCGGCTGTCGTGGCTGCTGGTCGTCCCGGCGCTGGCGCTGCAGTTCCTCTTCAACACCGGCCTGGCGCTGATCTTCGCGCGGATGGGGGCCAAGACCCCCGACCTGGCGCAGCTCATGCCGTTCCTGACGCGTACGTGGATGTACGCCTCCGGCGTCATGTTCTCCATCAGCACCGTGCTCGCGGACAGGCCCGCGTGGATCGCCGACGTCCTCCAGTGGAACCCGGCGGCGATCTACATGGACCTGGTCCGTTTCGCGATGATCGACGACTACGGCCGCGAGAACCTGCCGCCGCACGTCTGGGCCTTCGCCGTCGGCTGGGCCGTCGTGATCGGCCTGGGCGGCTTCGTGTACTTCTGGAAGGCTGAGGAGCGTTACGGCCGTGGCTGACAACACCCTGGGGAAGATCCCCACCGTCATCGCGGACGAGGTGCACATCGTCTACCGCGTGAACACCGGCCGCTCCGGCAAGGGCAGCGCCACCGCGGCGCTGAGCAAGATAGTCCGCCGGGGCAAGGGCGACGCTCCCGGCGTGCGCCGCGTCCACGCCGTGCGCGGCGTCTCCTTCACGGCGTACCGCGGCGAGGCCATCGGCCTCATCGGCTCGAACGGCTCCGGCAAGTCGACCCTGCTGCGCGCCATCGCGGGGCTGCTGCCCTGCGAGTCCGGCCGGGTCTACACCGACGGCCAGCCCTCGCTGCTGGGCGTCAACGCCGCACTGATGAACGATCTGACCGGCGAGCGCAACGTCGTGCTCGGCGGGCTCGCGATGGGCATGAGCCGAGAGCAGATCAGGGAGCGCTACCAGGACATCGTCGACTTCTCCGGTATCAACGAGAAGGGCGATTTCATCTCCCTGCCGATGCGCACGTACTCCTCGGGTATGGCGGCGCGTCTGCGCTTTTCCATCGCGGCGGCCAAGGACCACGACGTCCTGATGATCGACGAGGCGCTGGCCACCGGTGACCGCAGCTTCCAGGTGCGTTCCGAGGACCGGATCCGCGAACTGCGGGAGAAGGCCGGCACGGTCTTCCTGGTGAGCCACAACAACAAGTCCATCCGCGACACCTGCGACCGGGTGCTGTGGCTGGAGAAGGGCGAGCTCCTGATGGACGGGCCCACCGAGGAAGTCGTCTCGGCCTACGAGAAGGCGACCAACCACTGACGTGGCGTCACCGCCGGCCCCCGTCGCCTCGTGCGGCGGGGGCCGCGCCATGCCCCCGGCGGGCCGCCCGGAGGCGGGGAACGACATTCGGTGGCGCAGGAATACCCCAGAGGCCCCTGCGGCGTTGTACAGCGTAAGCTGGAGCGGTCCTGAATCGCGGCAAGAGGGGACGATTCCCCACAGGTGAAACGGCCTGGGATACCTCGGGGAAAACCCGGCGGCGTGTCCGAAATAGGATGTATTGGGTTCGCAGTGTAGAACGGGAGACGTGACGGCAATGGCGACGGGAATTCTCCGGCCCCCAGGTATTGGGCGGTGTCTTGCCGGACAGGCGGGAACAGGGAGCGCCGGGACCCCTCAGGCCGTCCCCGCCGCGGGCGGCGGGCGGTGAGCCCGGGGCACGGCAACCGTCCCCGGTCCGCACCGGCCTCCGACGCCCTCGCCCGGGCCACCCTCTCCAAGGCCCGGACGGAGAACTTCCCCGTCGCCCCGTCGTTCCTCCCCCGCGCCTGGCGCCAGGGCCTGATGGCGGTGTACGGGTACGCCCGCCTCGTCGACGACATCGGCGACGGCGACCTTGCCCCGGGCGGACACGACGCCGTCCTCCTCGGACTCGACCCGGCCGCCGCGGACCACCCGCTGACCATGCTCGACGCCTTCGAGGCCGACCTGATGCGCGTCTTCGGCGCCGCGGAGGGCCCGCGGCACCCGCTGCTCCAGGCACTGCGGCCCGTGGTCCGCGACCACGGCCTCACCCCGGAGCCGTTCCTCGGGCTGATCGAGGCCAACCGGCAGGACCAGCGCGTCGCCCGCTACGAGACGTACGGCGAGCTCCTCGGCTACTGCGAGCTCTCCGCGAACCCGGTGGGCCGCCTCGTGCTGTCCCTCACCGGGACGGGCACCCCCGAACGGATCCGCCGCTCCGACGCCGTCTGCACCGCCCTGCAGATCGTGGAGCACGTCCAGGACGTCGCCGAGGACCTCGGCCGGGACCGGATCTACCTCCCCGCCGAGGACCTGCGCCGCTTCCGCGTGACCGCAACCGACCTGAAGGCGCCCACCGCGAACGCGTCCGTGCGCTCCCTGATCGCCTTCGAGGCCGAACGCGCCCGGGACCTGCTGGACGAAGGCACCCTGCTCGTGGGCAGCGTGCACGGCAGGCTCCGGCTGCTGCTCGCGGGTTTCGTGGGAGGAGGGCGCGCCGCCCTGCGGGCCGTCTCCGCCGCCGGATTCGACGTACTGCCCGGCCCGCCCAAGCCCACCAAGCACGGCCTGCTCCGCGAGGTGGCCGCCGTCCTGCGCACAGCGCCGAGAAAGGGGTGAGCCCGACCGTGGAGGGTTTCGCACACACGTCCGTACCGTCGGCACCGGTCCTCGCGGCCTACAGCTACTGCGAGGCGGTCACCGGGTCGCAGGCCCGCAACTTCGCGTACGGCATCCGCCTGCTGCCCACCGACAAGCGGCAGGCGATGTCCGCGCTCTACGCCTTCTCCCGGCGCGTCGACGACATCGGCGACGGCACGCTCGCCCCCGCGGCCAAACTCGCCCGGCTGGAGGAGACCCGCGCCCAGCTCGGCCGGATCAGGGCGGGCGAGGTCGCCGAGGACGACACCGACCCGGTCGCCGTCGCCCTCGCCCACGCCGCACGCCGCTTCCCCATCCCGCTCGGCGGGCTCGACGAACTCATCGACGGCGTCCTCATGGACGTCCGCGGCGAGACCTACGAGACCTGGGAGGACCTCAAGGCCTACTGCCGCTGCGTGGCCGGTGCCATCGGGCGGCTCTCGCTCGGCGTCTTCGGCACCACACCGGGCGCGGCCGACGCCGACCGGGCCGACGCGTACGCCGACACCCTCGGCCTCGCCCTCCAGCTCACCAACATCCTGCGCGACGTCCGCGAGGACGCGGCCAACGGCCGCACCTACCTCCCCGCCGAGGACCTCGCCAAGTTCGGCTGCACCGGAGGCTTCCACGGCGACCGGGTCCCCGCGGGCGCCGACTTCGCCGGCCTCGTCCACCACGAAGTCCGGCGCGCCCGCGCCCTGTTCGTCGAGGGCTACCGGCTGCTGCCCATGCTCGACCGGCGCAGCGGCGCCTGCGTCGCCGCCATGGCCGGCATCTACCGCCGCCTCCTCGACCGCATCGAGCGGGAGCCCTACGCCGTGCTCCGCGGCCGGGTCTCCCTGCCGACCCACGAGAAGGCGTACGTCGCCGTGCGCGGACTGTCCGGCCTCGACGCCCGCACCATCTCGCGCCAGAGCACGCGGAGGCGGATCTGATGAGTCCGACGACCAGCCCGCGCGGGCCGCGCCGCCGCGCGCAGGCAACCCCGGCGACGGCCACTGCGTCCGTCACCGCGGGTCCGGCCCGTACGGCCGCCCCGGCAGGCAGCCGGACGACGGGGGAGGACGCATGAGCGGCAGCGACCGGCACGCCGTGGTCGTCGGCGGCGGCCTCGCCGGCGTCACCACCGCCCTCGAACTCGCCGACGCGGGCCTGAAGGTGACCCTGCTGGAGGGCCGCCCCCGGCTCGGCGGCCTCGCCTTCTCCTTCAAGCGCGGCGACCTCACCGTCGACAACGGCCAACACGTCTACCTGCGCTGCTGCACCGCCTACCGGTGGTTCCTCGACCGGATCGACGGGGCCGCGCTCGCCCCGCTCCAGGACCGGCTCGACGTACCCGTCCTCGACGTCGCCCACCCCCGGGGCCCGCGCCTGGGCCGGCTGCGGCGCAGCGCCCTGCCCGTGCCCCTGCACCTGGCCGCCTCGCTCGCCCGCTACCCCCACCTCTCCCTCGGCGAGCGCCTGGGCGTGGGGCGCGCCGCGCTCGCGCTGCGCCGCCTCGACCCCGCCGACCCGGCGCTCGACGGCCTGGACTTCGCGACCTGGCTCGGCCGCTACGGCCAGAGCCCGCGTACCGTCGAGGCCCTGTGGGACCTCGTCGGCATCGCCACGCTCAACGCCACCGCCGAGCACTCCTCGCTGGGCCTGGCCGCCATGGTCTTCAAGACCGGCCTGCTCTCCGAGAACGGCGCCGCGGACATCGGCTGGGCCGCGGTCCCCCTCGGCGACCTGCACGACACCCTGGCCCGCAAGGCGCTCGACGCGGCCGGCGTACGCACCGAACTGCGCACCCGCGTCACCGCCGTCTCCCGTACCCCGGAGGGGAACTGGCGGGTCGACACCGACACCGAGTCGCTCGACGCCGCCGCCGTCGTCCTCGCCGTCCCGCAGCGCGAGGCGCACGCACTGCTGCCCCCCGGGGCCCTGGCCGACCCGGACAAGCTCCTCGACATCGGCACCGCGCCCATCCTCAACGTCCACGTCGTCTACGACCGCAAGGTGCTCAAGCAGCCCTTCTTCGCCGCGCTCGGCTCCCCGGTCCAGTGGGTCTTCGACCGGACCGACGCCTCCGGACTGCCCGACGGCGGCCAGTACCTCGCCCTGTCCCAGTCGGCCGCCCAGGACGACATCGACGAGCCGGTCTCGGTGCTGCGCGCGAAGTACCTGCCCGAGCTGGAACGGCTGCTGCCCGCCGCGCGCGGCGCCAAGGTACGGGACTTCTTCGTGACCCGGGAGCGGACCGCCACGTTCGCCCCCACCCCCGGCGTCGGCCGGCTGCGCCCCGGGGCGCGGACCGACACGCCGGGCCTCTACCTCGCCGGTGCGTGGACCGCCACCGGTTGGCCCGCGACGATGGAGGGCGCCGTACGCAGCGGACTGGGTGCGGCACACGCCGCCCTCACCACGCTCGGCCGCCACCGCGAGCACCCCCTGCAGGAGGCGGTATGACGACCACCGGCACGACCCGCACAGCAGCACGTACAGGAAACAGAGGAGAGCCAGTGAACCCGGGGAACCCGGCAGTCGAGAACACGGATGCCGGTATGGGCGCGGCCGGTCCGGAGAAGGCGGACACCCTCGCCCTCCTGGAGCGCGGCCGCACGCTGTCGACTCCCGCGCTGCGCGCCGCAGTCGACCGGCTCGCGGCGCCCATGGACACCGTCGCCGCCTACCACTTCGGCTGGATCGACGCCCAGGGCAACCCGGCGGACGGCGACGGCGGCAAGGCCGTGCGGCCCGCGCTCGCCCTGCTGTCGGCCGAGGCCGCCGGCGCCGCGCCCGAGGTCGGCATCCCGGGCGCCGTCGCCGTCGAGCTGGTCCACAACTTCTCGCTGCTGCACGACGACCTGATGGACGGCGACGAGCAGCGCCGCCACCGCGACACGGTGTGGAAGGTGCACGGACCGGCCCAGGCGATCCTGGTCGGCGACGCGCTCTTCGCCCTCGCCAACGAGGTGCTGCTGGAGCTCGGCACCGTCGAGGCGGGCCGGGCCGCGCGCCGTCTGACCACCGCCAGCCGCAAGCTCATCGACGGCCAGGCGCAGGACATCTCCTACGAGCACCGCGAGCGCGTCAGCGTCGAGGAGTGCCTGGAGATGGAGGGCAACAAGACCGGCGCCCTGCTCGCCTGCGCGGTCTCCATCGGCGCCGTGCTCGGCGGAGCGGACGACCGCACGGCCGACAAGCTGGAGGAGTACGGCTACCACCTGGGCCTCGCCTTCCAGGCCGTCGACGACCTCCTCGGCATCTGGGGGGACCCGGAGTCCACCGGCAAGCAGACCTGGAGCGACCTGCGCCAGCGCAAGAAGTCCCTGCCGGTCGTCGCCGCGCTCGCCGCGGGCGGACCGGCCTGCGAGGAGCTGGCGCAGCTGCTCGCCGCCGACGCCAAGAGCAACGACTTCGAGAACTTCTCCGAGGAGGAGTTCGCGGCCCGTGCGGCGCTCATCGAGGCGGCGGGCGGCCGCGCGTGGACCGCGGAGGAGGCCCGCCGCCAGCACGCCGTGGCGATCCGGGCCCTGGACGAGGTGGACATGCCGCAGCGGGTGCGCGAACAGCTCACCGCCCTCGCCGATTTCGTCGTCGTGCGCAAGAGGTGACCGTCACCCGGGCCGCCCAGCCGCGTATATGACTCGCCGGTCGCCGGCCGGCGCTTCCTGACGGGAGCGCCGGCCGACGGCAGACCCCAGCACAGCAGAGGACAGGACACTGCACGTAAGGGGAAGCCATGACAGCGACGACCGACAGTGCCGGTGCCCGCGGCGCTGATCCGGAGGACGGCGGGGCCGCGGTGGGCGCCGTGCCCGTGCGCCCCGCCCGGCAGGCCGGGAGCCCGCCCGGACCGGTCCTCGGCACGGGGCTCGCGGAGCCGGCCGGGATCCCGGGGGACCCGCCCGCGGCGCCGCCGGAGCGCCGCCGGACCGCGAGCGGACCGCAGGCGGTGCAGGACGCCGCCGCGCGGGCGGTCCGGCACCTGCTCGACCGCCAGGACCCCGAGGGCTGGTGGAAGGGCGACCTGGAGACCAACGTCACCATGGACGCCGAGGACCTCCTGCTGCGGCAGTTCCTCGGCATCCGGGACGAGGCCACCACCCGGGCCGCCGCCCTGTTCATCCGCGGCGAGCAGCGCGAGGACGGCACCTGGGCCACCTTCCACGGCGGGCCGCCCGAACTCTCCGCCACCATCGAGGCGTACGTCGCCCTGCGCCTGGCCGGGGACGACCCCGACGCCCCGCACATGGCCCGCGCCTCCGCCTGGATCCGGGCCCACGGCGGGATCGCCGCCGCCCGCGTCTTCACCCGTGTCTGGCTGGCCCTGTTCGGCTGGTGGAGCTGGGACCACCTGCCCGAACTCCCGCCGGAACTGGTCTTCCTGCCGCCGTGGGTGCCGCTGAACATCTACGACTTCGGCTGCTGGGCCCGCCAGACCATCGTCCCGCTGACCGTGGTCTCCGCCAAGCGGCCGGTCCGCCCCGCCCCCTTTGCCCTCGACGAGCTGCACACCGACGCCCGGCGGCCCTTCCCGGCCACCCGCCCGGCCCCGCTGGCCAGTTGGGACGGCGTCTTCCAGCGGATGGACCGGGCCCTGCACGTCTACCGGCGCTTCGCCCCCCGCCGGCTGCGCAAGGCGGCCATGGACACCGCCGCCCGCTGGATCATCGAGCGCCAGGAGAACGACGGCTGCTGGGGCGGCATCCAGCCGCCCGCCGTGTACTCGATCATCGCCCTGCACCTGCTCGGATACGACCTCGGGCACCCCGTCATGCGGGCCGGACTGGAATCGCTGGACCGGTTCGCCGTGTGGCGCGAGGACGGCGCCCGGATGGTCGAGGCCTGCCAGTCCCCGGTCTGGGACACCTGCCTCGCCGCCATCGCCCTCGCCGACGCGGGCCTGCCCGCCGACCATCCGGCCCTGGTCAGGGCCGCCGACTGGATGCTCGGGGAGGAGATCGTCCGCACCGGCGACTGGGCCGTGCGGCGGCCCGGACTGGCCCCGGGGGGCTGGGCCTTCGAGTTCCACAACGACAACTACCCCGACATCGACGACACCGCCGAAGTCGTCCTGGCCTTGCGCCGGATCAAGCACCCCCGGCCGTCCCGCGTCGAGGCGGCCATCGCCCGCGGCGTCTCCTGGAACCTCGGCATGCAGTCGCGCAACGGCGCCTGGGGCGCCTTCGACGCCGACAACACCAGCCCCTTCCCCAACCGCCTGCCCTTCTGCGACTTCGGCGAGGTCATCGACCCGCCGTCGGCCGACGTCACTGCCCACGTGGTGGAGATGCTCGCCGTCGAGGGCAGGGCCGCCGACCCCCGCACCCGCCGCGGCATCGCCTGGCTGCTCGCCGAACAGGAGCCCAACGGCAGCTGGTTCGGCCGCTGGGGCACCAACTACGTCTACGGGACGGGCTCGGTGGTCCCCGCGCTGACCACCGCGGGGATCGCCCCGGCGCATCCCGCGATCCGGCGGGCGGTGCGCTGGCTGGAGACCGTACAGAACGAGGACGGCGGGTGGGGCGAGGACCAGCGCTCCTACAAGGACCCCCAGTGGGCGGGCCGCGGCGCCTCGACCCCCTCGCAGACCGCCTGGGCCCTGATGGCGCTGCTCTCGGCGGGGGAGCGGGAGTCGAAGGCCGTGGAGCGCGGCATCGCGTACCTGGTGGACGGCCAGCGCGAGGACGGCTCCTGGGACGAGCCGTACTTCACCGGCACCGGCTTCCCCTGGGACTTCTCCATCAACTACCACCTCTACCGGCAGGTGTTCCCGCTCACCGCGCTCGGCCGCTACCTGTACGGGGAACCGTTTGCGCCGGGGGAGGGCTGATGAGCCCCGGGCTGCCGCTGCTGGTGGCCTGCGCCCTGCGCATCGAGCAGGCGGCCCTGCGCAGCGGCGGCGACCGCGGGCCCCGCCGCGCCCCCGAGGGCTATGCCCTGCTGCGTACGGGCATGGGCCCGCGCGCCGCCGAGCGGGCCGTCGGCCGGGCGCTCGCGGAGCCGGGCCTGAGCGGGGCCGCCGTCCTCGCCACCGGGTTCTGCGCCGGGCTGGTCCCCGGCATGCACCCCGGCGACCTGGTCGTCGCCGACGAGACCCGCGACCCCCGGGGCACCGTCCCGTGCGACGGGACCGCCCTGCTCGCCGAGGCGCTCGCCCGGGCCGCCCCCGGCCGGACCGTGCACACCGGCGCCCTGACCGGATCCGACCACGTCGTCCGCGGCCAGCAGCGCGCACACCTGCGGGCCACCGACGCCATCGCGGTCGACATGGAGTCGGCGGCCACCCTCTGGACCGCGAGAGGCACCGCACGCGGTCCCGGCCGTCCGGTTGCGGCCGTCCGGGTGATCGTGGACGCTCCGGAGCATGAGCTCGTCCGCATCGGCACCGTCCGCGGTGGAATATCGGCCTTCCGCGTACTGCGTGCCGTACTGCCCGCGTTTTATGACTGGCACCGTTCTTTGCTGCTCCCCAGGAGGTGAGCCAGATGGCCATGCCGCTGCGACAGTCCATCAGGGTCGGGACCTATCTTCTCGAACAGAAGCTCCGCAAGCGTGAGAAGTTCCCGCTGATCGTCGAGCTGGAGCCGCTCTACGCCTGCAACCTGGCCTGCGAGGGGTGCGGGAAGATCCAGCACCCGGCCGGGGTGCTCAAGCAGCGCATGCCGGTCGCCCAGGCGGTCGGCGCCGTCCTGGAGTCCGGCGCGCCCATGGTGTCCATCGCGGGCGGCGAGCCCCTGATGCACCCGCAGATCGACGAGATCGTGCGGCAGTTGGTCGCGAGGCGCAAGTACGTCTTCCTCTGCACCAACGCGATGCTGCTCCGCAAGAAGATCGAGAAGTTCACCCCGTCCCCCTACTTCGCCTTCGCCGTCCACATCGACGGGCTGCGCGAGCGGCACGACGAGTCGGTGGCCAAGGAAGGCGTCTTCGACGAGGCGGTCGCCGCCATCAAGGAGGCGAAGAGGCGCGGCTTCCGCGTGACCACCAACTCCACCTTCTTCAACACGGACACCCCGCAGACCATCATCGAGGTGCTCAACTACCTCAACGACGACCTGAAGGTCGACGAGATGATGATCTCGCCCGCCTATGCCTACGAAAAGGCCCCCGACCAGGAGCACTTCCTGGGCGTCGAACAGACCCGGGAACTCTTCAGGAAGGCCTTCGCGGGCGGAAACCGGCGGCGGTGGCGGCTCAACCACTCGCCGCTCTTCCTGGACTTCCTGGAAGGCCGGGTCGATTTCCCCTGCACCGCCTGGGCCATTCCCAATTACTCCCTCTTCGGCTGGCAGCGCCCCTGCTACCTGATGAGCGACGACTACGTGCCCACGTACCGGGAACTGATCGAGGAAACCGACTGGAGCAAGTACGGCCGCGGAAAGGACCCGCGGTGCGCGAACTGCATGGCGCACTGCGGCTACGAGCCGACCGCCGTCCTCGCCACCATGGGCTCGCTCAAGGAATCCCTGCGCGCCGCCCGGGAGACGATCGCCGCCAACCGGGACGCGTCGGCATGAGCACCGGCCACCCGGGGGAGGGCGGCCGGGGCAAGGGCTTCGACCTCGGCGCCCTGCTGGCCGAGCGCGGCGCCGAGCGCTACGAGCTGCACGCACGCCACCTCAACCACCAGCTGCCGAGGATGCTGCACACCATCGGCTTCGACAAGGTCTACGAGCGGGCCGAGGGCGCCCACTTCTGGGACGCCGAGGGCAACGACTACCTCGACATGCTCGCCGGATTCGGGGTGATGGGGCTGGGCCGGCACCACCCGGTCGTCCGCCGGGCCCTGCACGACGTCCTCGACGCCCAGCTCGCCGACCTCACCCGCTTCGACTGCCAGCCGCTGCCCGGACTGCTGGCCGAGAAGCTGCTCACGTACAGCCCCCACCTGGACCGGGTCTTCTTCGGCAACAGCGGCACCGAGGCGGTGGAGACCGCCCTGAAGTTCGCCCGGTACGCCACGGGACGGCCCAGGATCCTCTACTGCGACCACGCCTTCCACGGGCTCACCACCGGCTCGCTCTCCGTCAACGGAGAGGCCGGCTTCCGGGACGGCTTCGCACCGCTGCTGCCCGACACGGCGATCGCGCTCGGCGACCTGGCCGCCCTGGAGCGGGAGCTGGCGCGCGGAGACGTCGCCGCCCTCGTGGTCGAGCCGGTCCAGGGCAAGGGCGTACTCGCCGCCCCGCCCGGTTTCCTGTCCGGCGCCCAGGCACTGCTGCGCCGGCACAAGGCGCTGCTGATCGCGGACGAGGTGCAGACCGGCCTCGGACGCACCGGTGATTTCTACGCCTACCAGCACGAGCCGGGCGTGGAGCCGGACCTGGTGTGCGTGGCGAAGGCGCTGTCGGGCGGCTACGTGCCGGTCGGCGCGACCCTGGGCAAGGACTGGATCTTCAAGAAGGTCTACTCGTCCATGGACCGGGTGCTCGTGCACTCCGCGAGCTTCGGTTCCAACGCCCAGGCGATGGCGGCCGGACTGGCGGTGCTCTCCGTCATGGAGGACGAGTCGGTGGTCGCCCGCGCCCGCGCGACGGGGGACCTGCTGCGCGGCCGCCTCACGGCGCTGGTGGGCGAGTACGAGCTGCTCCACGAGGTACGGGGGCGCGGCCTGATGATCGGCATCGAGTTCGGCCGCCCGGACTCGCTGGGCCTGCGCAGCCGGTGGACCATGCTCCAGGCGGCCCGCAAGGGGCTCTTCGCACAGATGGTCGTGGTGCCGCTGCTCCAGAAGCACCGGATCCTCACCCAGGTCTCGGGCGACCACATGGAGGTCATCAAGCTGATCCCGCCGCTGATCATCGACGAGGCGGACGTCGACCGCTTCGTCACCGCCTTCCGCGCGGTGATGGACGAGGCGCACGGGGGCGGCGGACTCATGTGGGACTTCGGCAGGACGCTGGTGAAGCAGGCCGTCGGCAACCGCTGACGGCGTCCCGCCCGCCCCGCTGGGGCGGGCGGGGCCGGTCTCACAGGCCCTGGTCGAGCAGCTGCTCGCGCAGCCGGGCGAGGGTCGCGGGAGTGAGCCGGAGGCCCTCGGCCAGGTAGCGGTCGAGGCCGCCCCAGTGGTCGTCGATGGTGTCGAAGGCGGCGGTGAGGTATTCCGCGCGGGCGTCGAAGAGCGGGGCGAGCAGCTCCAGCACCTCGGGGGAGCGGGCCTCGGACGGCTCGCCGGTGCGGCGCATCCGGTAGCGGCGGTGCGGGGCGTTCGACTCCAGGTAGTCCGCGGTGATCGCCTCGCGCTCGACGCCCAGCGCGAGCAGCGTGACGGCGATCGACAGGCCGGCGCGGTCCTTGCCGGCCGCGCAGTGCATGAGGGCCGGGACGCTGTCCTCGGCGAGGGCGTGCACGACCCGGCTGTGCTCGGCGGTGCGGTTGCGGATCATAGAGCGGTAGGAGGCGGTCATCCGGGCGGCGGCCTTCCCCTCGCCGAGGAGCGCGCGGAGCTGGTCGATCCCGCCCTCGCGGACGATCGTCCAGAACTCCCGTCCGTCGGCCGGATCGGACAGGGGGATGTTGACGTTGCGGACGCCCGGCAGGTCGACGTCGAGGCCCTCCAGGGCATGGTCCGCGTCGTTGCGGAAGTCGAAGACGGTGTGCAGGCCCAGCGCGGCGAGGAATTCCGTATCTTTTTCGGTGGCATGTGCCAGATGTCCGCTTCGGAACAGTCGTCCCGTCCTGACCCTGCGCCCGTCGGTGGTCGGCAGGCCGCCCACGTCACGGAAGTTGCGTACTCCGACCAGCTCCGGCTCCACCGGTGGGGTGTGGTGTATCTGCTGGGTCACGGAATTCTCCTCCGTATCGTCGCGGATGTCCGAATTTGGACCACTTGGCCACAACTTGCCTGCCCGGAAGGGTGGATCGCGTCCCCGCCCGTGAGCCAGATCATACGGTGACCGTGCGTGCCTGATCGCGGAACTCGAATTGCCTTGTGGAGGGGGCCGTTGTCCCCGCGGAATGGACACAGGGTGACCGGAATTCCGCCGATGCCCGACTTCCGGGAAAGTGTTGGGTAATTCGTGGCTTGTTCCGCGCGGTGCGGCTGGATTACGTTCGCCACCGATCCGGATGGACCGCCGAATCCTGCCGCCATCCGGGAACCGCACCCGACTATTCACGCGCGCGGCAGGAGCGGGGGAACCAGGTAAGACGCTGCTCCGGATCCTTCTTCCGGACGGCTCGGGGTGAAGCCGTACAGGTGCTGTTCCTGTCCGGCCGGACATCTCCAGTCCGAACCCGACAGCTCACCTCGCAGGCGACGGAGAGGAAATCGCCATGCCTGCAAAGGGTAAGCACCGCCGTCCCAAGTCCCGCTCCCTCGCGCGTGGTTTCGCCGTTGCCGGCACCGGCGGCGCGGCCCTCGCCCTGCCGCTGATCGGAGCCGCAGGCGCCCAGGCGGCCGGCGCCCCGGCCGCGGCTCCCGTCACGGCCCCCGTGCAGGCCCCCCAGGCTCCGGCCGCCCTCCAGGCCGCCCCCGCCGCCGCTCCGGCCGTCTACACCGTGGTGCCCGGCGACTGCCTCTCCGAGATCGCGGCCGAGCGCCACCTCTCGGGCGGCTGGCAGCAGCTGTACGCCGACAACCGCGAGGCCGTCGGCGCCGACCCGTCCCTGATCCACCCCGGCCTCAAGCTGACCCTCGGCGCCCGGGCCGGGGCCGCCCCGCAGGCCTCCGCCCGGGAGCAGGCACCCGCCCGGCCGCAGGCGCCGGCCGAGAAGCAGGCGCCGGCCGAGAAGCAGGCCCCTGCGCCCAAGGGGAAGGCCCCGGCCCCGCAGGCCGCGGCCGAGGCCGCGCCCGCGCCCGCCGCGAAGAGCCGGACGGTCACCGCCGCCGGCTTCGTCGCCCCCGTCGGCGGCGGCGGGATCTCCACCCAGTACAAGACGCCCGGCGCCATGTGGTCCAGCGGCTACCACACCGGTGTCGACTTCGTCGCGAGCTCCGGCACCTCCGTCAAGGCGGTCGGCGCCGGCACTGTGGTCTCCGCCGGATGGGGCGGCGCGTACGGCAACGAGGTCGTCATCCGGCACGAGGACGGCAAGTACTCCCAGTACGGCCACCTGTCGCAGCTGTCCGTCTCGGTCGGCCAGAGCGTGGCCGCGGGCCGGCAGATCGGCCTCTCCGGCTCCACCGGCAACTCGACCGGTCCGCACCTGCACTTCGAGATCCGCACCGGCCCGTCCTACGGCTCGGACATCGACCCGCTGGCCTACCTCCGCTCCAAGGGCGTGAGCATCTGACACCACCCGCAGCCGCGGAGGCGTCCAGACCCGCGTGAGGCCGGGGCCCGAGGGGGGTCCCGGCCTCACGCGCTGTTATTCCGTACCCGCCCCGTGGTACAAATCACGGTCCGTCAACCCCTGCCTACGGTGGCGTAGGTCACGTGCCGGGGTGAAGGATAAGGCCTCGTGGCAGCGACGACGACGACACTCAAGACCATCGGCTCGTACGCGGCGATCGGGGACAGCTTCACCGAGGGCGTGGGGGATCCGGGACCCGGGGGGAGCTTTGTCGGCTGGGCGGACCGGCTGGCCGTACTCCTGGCCGATCAGCGCGAGGAACACGACTTCCGGTACGCGAACCTGGCCGTGCGAGGACGCCTCCTCGACCAGATCGTGGCCGAACAGGTGCCCAGGGCCAAGGAACTCGCCCCGGACCTGGTGAGTTTCTGCGCGGGCGGCAACGACATCATCCGACCCGGCAGCGACCCGGACGCGGTGGCGGAGCGCTTCGAGGCAGCCGTCGCCGACCTGACCGGAGCGGTCGGGCTGGTGATGATCACCACGGGCTTCGACACCCGTGGCGTGCCGGTCCTCAAGCACCTGCGGGGCAAGGTGGCGACGTACAGCGCCCACGTGCGCGCCATCGCCGACCGGTACGGGTGCCCGGTGCTCGACCTCTGGTCGCTGAGGTCCGTCCAGGACCGGCGGGCTTGGGACGACGACCGGCTGCACCTCTCGCCCGAGGGGCACACCCGGGTCGCGCTGCGCGCCGCCCAGGTGCTGGGGCTGGAGGTGCCGGCCGACCCCGACCAGCCGTGGCCGCCCCAACAGCCGCGCGGCTCGGTGGACGTGACCCGGGACAACATCCTCTGGGCGCGGGAGCACCTGGTCCCCTGGATCGGCCGACGGCTGCGCGGGGAGTCCTCCGGCGACCACGTGGAGGCGAAGCGCCCCGACCTGCTGCCGCTGTAGGCGCCGGTCCGGGTGCCGCCGCAGTGCCGGTGGTCGCCGGTGCGGCGCGAGGAGCCGGAGGGAAGGGAGCGCGGAGCGGAATCCTTCGGGGCCGGTGTGCGTTGGGAAGGGCGTGGACCGGCGTACGGTCCACGACCGCCCCTTCCGCCCCATCCTCCCAGGAGGCGCTTTGACCGGCTCCCGTCCCCTGCGTCCACGGTTGCGCGCCCTGCGGCCCGAATCCTTCGGCGCGGATCCGTCCGGCGCACGGCTGGAGCGGATCCAGCGTTCGCCGAACTTCGCCGACGGCGTCTTCCAGAACCCGCTCGGGGCCCGGACCAGGCCCTCCGGCTCGATGCGCGAGTTCGCGAAGATCTACTTCGACAAGGAGCACCGGATCCGGCGCAACCCCGGCGCCCCGATCCCGGTCTACCCGACGACGCTCGCCGAGCTGGCGAAGCCGCCCGCCAGCGGACTGCGCCTGACGTGGATGGGGCATTCCAGCGTGCTCGCGGAGATCGACGGACGGCGCGTGCTGTTCGACCCGGTCTGGGGCGAGCGGTGTTCCCCCTTCCCCTTCGCCGGGCCCAGGCGACTGCACCCCGTACCGGTGCCGCTGGCCTCGCTGGGACCGGTCGACGCCGTGGTGATCTCCCACGACCACTACGACCACCTCGACCTGCCGACGATCAAGGCGCTGGTCGGCACGGACACGGTCTTCGCGGTCCCGCTGGGCGTCGGGGCGCACCTGGAGCGCTGGGGCGTCTCCGAGGACCGGATCCGCGAGCTCGACTGGAACGAGAGCACCGACATCGCCGGCCTGTCGCTGACCGCCACCCCGGCACGCCACTTCTGCGGCCGGGGACTGCGCAACCAGCAGCACACCCTGTGGGCCTCCTGGGTGGTCGCGGGCGACGAGCACCGCATCTACCACAGCGGTGACACCGGCTACTTCCCCGGCTTCGCCGAGATCGGCGCCGCGCACGGCCCCTTCGACGCCACGATGATCCAGATCGGGGCGTACTCGGAGTACTGGCCGGACATCCACATGACGCCCGAGGAGGGCATGCGCGCCCACCTCGACCTCCAGGGCGGCATCCCGCACGGCACGATGCTGCCGATCCACTGGGGCACCTTCAACCTGGCCCCGCACCCGTGGGAGGAGCCCGGCGAGGGCACCCTGGCGGCGGCGGAGGCAGCCGGGGCGGCGGTCGCGCTGCCGATCCCGGGCCGGCCCTTCGAGCCGGGGGACACGGCCGCGCTGCCGACCGACCCGTGGTGGCGCCCGTTCGCCACCCCCGCACCTGCCGCCCCGGTCGCGACGCCCCGGCCGGCCGTCACCGGCCGCCCGCCGGTGACGGCCCACGGGGAACCGGAGACCGTCGGGTCGTAGGTCCGCAGCGCACGCCGGTGCGCCGGGGCGTGCGGAAACGTCCCGGCGCGAGGCCCGCCGGCCGCCGGGTGCCGGGCGGCGGGGGTGGTGCGTCCGGCGGAGCCGGGGCGGTGCGCGCTCCCCGGCGGATTCGGGCTGCCGTACGAGCGCTCCACCGGGAGCGGGAAGCCGCCCGGTGAAGTTCCCCAACTCGCCGTCAGGGGCGGGAGAGTGCGGTCTAGCGTGGGTATCCGGTGATCAACACCGTGATCCACACCGGGCCCCGGAACCGCTGGGGGCCCGGGCCCCACGTAGAGGACGTCGATGTCCGGACTCCGCGCCGCCCGCCACGCCCCGTCGAGACACGCCGTCACCGGTCCCGGCCGGCAGATACGGCCCCAGCTGGTCCGCGCCGCCGTCCTGCCCACGCTCGCGGCGGGCCTCAGCGGCGCGGCCGCGGTCATCTTCACCCTGCAGCTCGGCGGGGGAGCGGGCGAACGCGACGCCCGCCTGTGGCCCGTGCTCACCGGGTGCGGACTGCTCGTCCTCGGTGCCCTGGCGGCGGCCCTGCTCGGCGCTCAGCGCTCCGCCAAGGCCGTCCGCGACCGCTGCGAGGCCCTGCGCCGCTCCAGCGTGCGCGGCCGCCAGGAACTGCGCACCGCAGCCGAGCGGTTGGAGCGTGGGGAGCCCCCGGCCCGCCCGGTCCGCGGCGGCCCGACCGGACCACCGCCGGGCACCGACCCGGAACGGGTGGACGAGTTCTGGCTGCTCTCCCAGGAGCTGCGCGGCGCCCGGGAACAGGCGCAGGCCACGCTCGTACGGCTGGCGGCCCCGATGACGCCGACCGACAACGACCGCAAGGTCGAGGTCTTCGTCAACCTCGCCCGCCGCCTCCAGTCCCTCGTGCACCGGGAGATCTCGCTGCTCGACGAGCTGGAGGACACGGTCGAGGACCCGGACCTGCTCAAGGAGCTCTTCCACGTCGACCACCTCGCCACCCGGATCCGCCGCCACGCCGAGAACCTGGCCGTACTGGGCGGCGCGGCCTCCCGGCGCCAGTGGACCCGGCCCATCGAACTGAGCGAGGTACTGCGCTCCTCGGTCGCGGAGGTCGAGCAGTACACCCGGGTCAAGGTCGTGCCCCCGACTGGCGGGACCGTGCGCGGGCACGCCGTGGCCGACGTGGTGCACCTGCTGGCCGAACTGATCGAGAACGCCACGGTGTTCTCCGCCCCCGACACCGACGTGGTGGTGCGGGCCGAGCGGGTCACCGCCGGGATCGCCGTGGAGGTGGAGGACCGCGGCCTGGGCCTGCCCGCCGCGGAGCAGCACCGGATGAACGCGCTGCTGGTCGACCCCGACCAGATCAGCGTCCGCCACCTGCTGGCGGACGGCCGGATCGGCCTGTACGTGGTCTCGGCGCTGGCGCGGCGGCACGGGATCGCCGTCGAGCTGAAGTCCAACATCTACGGCGGCGTGCTGGCCGTGCTCGTACTGCCCCGGGAACTGCTCGGCGCGGAGGCGTCCGGCGCCGCCGATGCGCAGGGGGGCTCCCGGGCCACCTCGTGGGGGACCGGGCAGGGGCAGACGGTGGTCCCGCCGCTGGAGCCGGTACGGGTGGGCATGCCGCGCCGGGAGCGCCCGGAGCCGGAAGCCCCGCCCGTGTGGCCGGAGCCACCGGTGACGCGGTCGGCCCCCGGGACGGTCCGGGTACCTGAGCCGATGCCCGCCCCGGAGCCGGCCCCGGAGCCGGTCCCGCCCGTCCCGGAGCCGGCCCCCGCGGCCGCGACCCGCCCGGTGCACCCGGTCCCTCCCACCCTGCCGACGCCGACCTGGGCGGCGGGCGGGCCGCCGGCGGACGTCCGGCCGGGCGTCCGCCCCGGTCCGCGGCCGGAGCCAGTGGGGCCGGCCGGTGCCGAGCCGGGGCTCGACCTGGGGCTGGACCTCGGCCTCGGGACCGGCGTGGCCACCGGCCTCCCGGAGCCGACGGACCCGGGACCCGTACCCGTACCCCGGCCGGCAGCCGTATCCGTTCCGGTGTCCGCGTCCGTGCCGGCCGCCCGTACGGACCCGGACCGGCCGCCCCTGCCCCGGCGCCGGGCCCAGGAGAACCTCGTCCCGCAGCTGCGGGACGCCCCCGCCCCGCGCCGGGCGGACGCACCGGAGCAACCCGTGCACGATCCGGGCCTGATGGCCGCCTTCCAACGGGGCTACGGCCTCGCCCAGTCGGAGAACCAGACATGATCCCGACCCCCGCCCCCGCCCCCGCCCCCGCCCCGACCCCCGCCCCGACCCCCACCCCCGCCCCGACCCCCGACCCCGGCAAGGAGCGCACCCCCATGGGCGGCGAAGCGGCGACCCAGACCCGCCGGCTCTCGGACCTCGACTGGCTGCTCGGCGGCCTCGTCCAGCGCGTCCCCTACACCCGCAGCGCGGTGCTCCTCACCGCCGACGGCCTCGTCACCTGCCTGCACGGCCTCGACAACGACAGCGCCGATCACCTTGCGGCCCTGGCGTCCGGGCTGTACTCCCTCGGGCGCAGCGCCGGATCCCGGTTCGGCGACGGCGCGGAGGTCCGGCAGGTGGTGGTCGAGCTCGACACGGCCCTCGTCTTCGTGACCGCCGCCGGATCGGGCACCTGCCTGGCGGTCCTCGCCGACCGGGAGGCCGACGCGGGCGTCCTCGGCTACGAGATGGCGATGCTGGTCAAGAGCGTCCGCCCGTACCTGGCGGCTCCGCCGCGCCGTCCCGCCGGCGCCGCGGAGTGATGCGGGCCCGCGCCACGCACGGCGCCGGGTCCCCGCGGGACACGCCGTGGCTCGACGACTCGGCGGGGCGGGTGATGCGCCCGTACACCGCCAGCGGCGGGCGGACCCGGCCCGCCGTGGCGCTCGACCTGCTGTCGCTGGTGACGGCCACCGGCGTACGCCCGCGCGGGCCGCTGGGCGCGGAACACGCCCTCGCGCTCCGGCTGTGCGCGGGCGCGGCGGCCGTGACGGTGGCCGAGCTGGCGGGGCAGCTGCGGCTGCCCGCGGTGGTGGTGAAGGTGCTGCTGTCCGACCTGGTGGAACACGGGGCGGTCACGGCGCAGGCGCCGCGGTTCCCGGGCGGCGGGCCCCTCGCCGCCGCCGACCACAACCTGCTGCGGGCGGTGCTCGATGGCCTACGCCGACGACTGTGAGGCGCGCGGCGCCCTACTGCCCACCACGCTGAAGATCCTGGTCGCGGGCGGCTTCGGCGCGGGCAAGACCACCTTCGTGGGCGCCGTGAGCGAGATCGAACCGCTGCGCACCGAGGAGCTGCTCAGCGGGCTGAGCGAGACGGCCGACACGCTGGAGGGGGTGGAGACGAAGACGGCCACGACCGTCGCGCTGGACTTCGGCCGGATCACCCTGGACGAGCGGCACGTCCTCTACCTCTTCGGGACCCCCGGCCAGGAGCGCTTCTGGTTCCTGTGGGAGGAGCTGTGCGTGGGCGCGCTCGGTGCGGTGGTGCTCGCCGACACCCGCCGGCTCGCCGACTGCTTCCCGGCCGTGGACTTCTTCGAGCGACGCGGCATCGGATTCATCGTCGCCGTCAACGAGTTCGACGACGGCCACCGCTACGGCGCCGACGAGGTCCGCGAGGCGGTGGGGCTGGATCCCGAGGTGCCCGTCGTACGGTGCGACGCGCGGCTGCCGAGCTCCGGCACGGGGACACTGGCCGCCCTCGTCCACCACCTGCTCTTCACGGCGGCATCTGCCAGGCCGGCCCCATCGTCCAAGCAGGCTTATTTCTCGGATCATTGAGGGGGAACACCATGGCGTACTACGAGTCGACCGGGCACCTGCTGCTCACGCCGGTGGACCGGGAGGCGCCCGCGCGCGCCGTCCGGCTGCGGGAACTGGGCCTGGGGGAGCGGGTGGACGCGGAGATGGACGCCTTCGCGCGGCAGGTCGCCGACGTGCTGGCCGCCCCGTACGCGGGCGTCAACTTCGTCGGCGAGGAACGCCAGTTCTTCGCCGGGCTGCACCACGCCCCGGACGCCCCCGCGAGCGGCTACCCCGCGCGCGTCCTGCCGCGGGACCACGGCTACTGCCCGCACGTGGTGGTGCGGCGCCGTGCGCTGGTGCTGGAGGACGTACGCGACTTCGCGCGCTTCGCGGGCAACGCGGTGGTCGACGAGAGTGGGATCCGCACGTACGTCGGCGCACCGCTCACCGACCGGCAGGGGATCGTGCTGGGCACCGTGTGCGCGGCCGACGGGGAACCGCGCCGCTGGGGAACCCAGGGGCTGGCCACCGCCAAATCGCTCGCGGCGGAGCTGATGGAGATCATCCACGCCCGCGAGGAGACCTTACGGGCGGGCTGAACCCGGCCGGTGCAGGAAGGCGCCGATCCGCTCGCGCAGGGAGCGCGGGTCCAGACCGTGGGCAGCGGTGTGCTCGTCGATGGTGCCGTAGCGGCGCAGTTCCGCGCGGCCGACGCCGAGGCCGAGGACGCGGTGCGGGGTGTCGGTGAGGGCCCGGGCGGCGGCGGTGGTGGAGGTGCCGGCGAGGTACGGCTCGACGAGCACCACGTCGCTCGTCGCCCGGCCGACGGCCGCGCGCAGGGCCGCGTCGTCGAAGGGCCGTACCGTCGTCGCGTACAGGACGGTCACGTCCAGCCCCTCCGTGGCGGCGAGCACGTGGTCGAGCAGCGGGCCGACGGCGACGACCACGCCCGCGGCCCCCTCCCGCACGGTCCGCCAGCCCAGCCCCGTCACCGGGTGCGCAGCGGCGTTCGACTGCTGGGAGAGGCGCACGTAGACCCGGTCGTCCCCGGCGGCGTACGCGTGCCGCAGCAGGGCCTCCGCCTCGTCGGGGTGTCCCGGGACGTGGACCGTCCAGCCGTCCAGGGTGTCCAGCAGGGCCACGTCGCCCGGCGCCATATGGGTGAAACCGCCCGCCGGCCAGTCGTAGCCGGCGCTCGCGCTGACCAGGACCCCGCCGGTGCCCTGGTGCCCGAAGTCCAGCTTGACCTGCTCGAACGGCCGCTCCACCAGAAAACTGGCGAAGGTGTGCAGGACCGGACGCAGGCCGGTCAGCGCCAGCCCGCCGCCCACGCCGACCAGCAGCTGTTCGCGGATGCCGACATTGATCACCCGCTCCGGGTGGCGCTGCTGCGCGGGCCGGAAGCCGTCCATGGTGATCTCGGCGAGCACGAGCGCCAGCCGCGGGTCCTCGTCGAGCAGCTCCGACGTGACCGAAACGAACCGTTCCCGCATGGTGTCCATGGGTGCTCCCCCTCAGGCCTTCTTCTCGACGCGGGCGACGACCGCGTGCGGCCGGCCCGGATGTGGTGTGGTGAAGGCGGCGTGCAGGGCCGCGTGGTCCCGCCCGTCCACGGTCACCGCCGACCAGCCGGCCGCCTCGAAGCGGGAGGCGATCCCGCCGCGCCAGCCGTGGGTCGCGGAGTCGTTGTCGATCACCACGGTGTGCAGCCGTTCCAGCCCGGCGGAGCCGGCGTACGCGAGGGCCTCGTGGTTGCTGCCCTCGTCGAGCTCGGCGTCTCCGATGAGCACCCACACGGCGGGCCCGTCCAGCCCCTGGGCCCGCAGCCCGAGCGCGGTCCCGACGGCGAGCGGCAGCCCGTGCCCGAGCGAGCCGCTGCCGATCTCGACCCCGGGGACCAGGGTCCGGTCGGGGTGGTGCCCGAGGGGCGAGGCGTAGGAGCCGAAGCCGCCGAGCCAGTCGACGGGGAAGAAGCCCTTGGCGGCCAGTACGGCGTAGTACGCCATCGGCCCGTGCCCCTTGGACAGCAGGAACCGGTCCCGCTCGGCGTCCTCGGCGCTCCCGGGCCCGACGCGCAGCACCCGGTCGTAGAGCACCCACAGCACGTCGAGCGTGGAGGTGGCGGCGGGCCCGTGCTTCTCGGCCCCGGTCATGAGCGCCATGAGGCGGCCCAGATCCTTGTAGCGGAACCCGGTGTCCGCGGTTGCCTGTGACATGAGTGGATCATGCAACCTCAAGTCCACTTGAGGTCAAGAGCCGCCCGACGGCCCACCCGATCAAAAGGTGCGCGCGACCACCCCGGGAAGTGCGGTATTGTTCTCGTGCGCGTTCGGCCAAGGGGAAACCCCAGGTCAGCGGGCATCGGGACGTGGCGCAGCTTGGTAGCGCACTTGACTGGGGGTCAAGGGGTCGCAGGTTCAAATCCTGTCGTCCCGACTCGAAAGAGTCGCAGATCAGGGGCCGTTTTGGAGCAATCCAAAACGGCCCCTTGATCGCTTTTGGGGGATTGGTCGGGGAGCAGGGCGGTCAGGGCCGGTCAGGTTGCGGTGACGGCCGTGACTGGCGGCGAACGAGGTGATCACGTACCCCCTTCGTGCCGATTGTGGAGCGCAGGATCGGTGCTCCGCCGTTGAGATCGTTCCAGTGGAAGCCGTCCGTGCTGTGTCCGAGGTGCATCTGCTGACCGGCTGCCCCTTGCCCGGTGAGTGCAACATCAGGTGGCCCGGGTCGGCGGCGGCGCCGCCCGGTCCGGTGTGATCAAGGCTTGGGATGTGAAGAGCGGGCAGCTACGCCGCAACAGGTTGTTAACGTTCACATTTGGGGGTCAAGGCCCCGTCGTCGACCGTCCCGCGCTATATCCAAAGGTGATCTCTGGGCCCTTGACGCGGTTTCTGTGAGCGTTAACACTCATGTAACGCCAGCCCAGAGCGGCACCCACCGGGGCCTCAGCGGGGTCACTCACCCCGCCGCCCGGTCGGCAGTACCGACCCCGAACGAACCCGGCCCCCTCCACCCCGGGCCGGTGCCCGACCCCGCTCGACCCGATCCGAGGCCCCCGCCGAGGTCGCGGCGATCGCGGCATACCACTGGAGGAATAGTGCGCAAGGTTTCGATGGGCCTCGCTGCTGCGGGCCTCACATTGGCCCTGACGGCCTGCGGCCAGAGCGCCAACGGTGTGGGCGACGGTGCAGGCGGCGGTAACGCCAAGGGTGGCCTCGTCGGCATCGCGATGCCCACCAAGTCGTCGGAGCGCTGGATCGGCGACGGCGACAACATGGTCAAGCAGTTCCAGGCCAAGGGCTACAAGACCGACCTGCAGTACGGCGACAACGTCGTCGAGAACCAGGTCTCGCAGATCGAAAACATGATCACGAAGGGCGCCAAGCTGCTGGTGGTGGCCGCCATCGACGGCTCCTCGCTCACGAACGTCCTCCAGAAGGCCTCCGATGCCAAGATCCCGGTGATCTCGTACGACCGCCTGATCCGCGGCACCGGGAACGTCGACTACTACGCGACCTTCGACAACTTCAAGGTCGGTGTCCTGCAGGGCAGTTACATCGTCGACAAGCTGGGTCTCGCGAGCGGCAAGGGCCCGTTCAACATCGAGCTGTTCGCCGGCTCGCCGGACGACAACAACGCCACCTTCTTCTTCCAGGGCGCGATGAGCGTGCTCCAGCCGTACATCGACCAGAAGAAACTGGTCGTCCAGAGCGGTCAGACCAGCCTCAGCCAGGTCGGCACGCTGCGCTGGGACGGCGGTGTCGCACAATCCCGGATGGACAACCTGCTGAGCAAGTCGTACACATCGGCCGGCGTCGACGCGGTGCTCTCGCCCTACGACGGCATCTCCATCGGAATCCTGTCCTCCCTCAAGGGCGTCGGCTACGGCAGCCCGGGCAAGGCCCTGCCGATCGTCACCGGCCAGGACGCCGAGCTGGCCTCGGTGAAGTCCGTCATCGCGGGCGAGCAGACCCAGACCGTCTACAAGGACACCCGCGAACTGGCCAAGGTAGCGGTGCAGATGGGCGACGCCCTGCTCACCGGCGGCAAGCCCGAGGTCAACGACACCAAGCAGTACGACAACGGTGTCAAGGTCGTCCCGGCGTACCTGCTGCAGCCGGTCAGCGTCGACAAGGAGAACTACCAGAAGGTGCTGGTCGACGGCGGGCAGTACACCGCCGACCAGCTCAAGTAGCCAGGGGCCCCACGCAGGGCCGCACCAGAGCCGGGCGCGTACGGGCGGGGCAGTCGACCTGACAGGCCCCCGCCCGAACCGCCCCTGTCGAACGGATGCACCACCATGGCCGGACCCGTCCTTGAGATGCGTTCGATCAGCAAGTCCTTCCCCGGTGTCCAAGCGCTCTCCGGCGTCACCCTGAGCGTCGCCCCTGGCGAGGTCCACGCCGTCTGCGGTGAGAACGGCGCCGGAAAGTCCACCCTGATGAAGGTGCTCAGCGGGGTCCACCCGCACGGCTCCTACGAGGGCGAGATCCTTCTCCAGGGCGAGTCCTGCGCCTTCAAGGACATCCGGGCCAGCGAACAGCGCGGCATCGTGATCATCCACCAGGAACTCGCCCTGGTGCCGTACCTCTCCATCGCGGAGAACATCTTCCTCGGCAACGAGCACGCCACCCGGGGCATCATCAGCTGGAGGACAACGCTCACCCACGCCAAGTCGCTCCTGCGGCGGGTCGGGCTGGACGAGAGCCCGCACACCCGGATCGCCGACCTCGGCGTGGGCAAGCAGCAGCTGATCGAGATCGCCAAGGCGCTCGCCAAGGAGGTCAAGCTGCTGATCCTGGACGAGCCCACGGCCGCCCTGAACGGCGAGGACAGCCGCAAGCTGCTCGACCTCATCCTGGAACTCAAGGCCCAGGGCATCTCCTGCATCCTCATCTCGCACAAGCTGGGCGAGATCGCCCAGGTCGCCGACTCCGTCACGATCCTGCGCGACGGCCGGACCATCGAGACCATCGCGGTCGGGGCCGAGGGCATCTCCGAGGACCGGATCATCCGGGGCATGGTCGGCCGCGATCTGGAGCACCGCTACCCCGAGCGCACCCCCGAGCTGGGCGCGGTCGCCTTCGCCGTCGAGGACTGGACCGTCCACCACCCGATCGACCATCAGCGCAAGGTCGTCGACGGTGTGTCGCTCGAAGTGCGGCGCGGCGAGATCGTCGGTATCGCCGGCCTGATGGGTGCGGGCCGCACCGAGCTCGCGATGAGCGTCTTCGGCCGCTCGTACGGGCGCTGTACCGGAGGCCGGGTGCTGCTGGACGGCGAGGAGATCCGCACGCGCACCGTCCCGGAGTCGATCGGTCACGGCATCGCGTACGTCACCGAGGACCGCAAGCAGCTCGGGCTGAACTTGAAGGACGACATCAGTCGCAACATCTCGCTGAGCGCGCTCGGCAAGGTCTCCCGGCGCGGGTGGGTGAACGAGCACGAGGAGACCCGGGTCGCGGAGTCCTTTCGCAAGACCATGAACATCAAGGCCTCTTCGGTGTTCGCGGAGACCGGGAAGCTCAGCGGCGGCAACCAGCAGAAGGTCGTCCTCAGCAAGTGGATCTTCTCCGAGCCGGACGTACTGATCCTCGACGAACCCACCCGGGGCATCGACATCGGCGCCAAGGCCGAGATCTACACCGTCATCGCCGAACTCGCGGCCCAGGGCAAGGCGGTGCTGATCATCTCCTCCGAACTCCCCGAGCTGCTCGGCATGTGCGACCGCATCTACGCGATGGCCGAGGGCCGGCTCACCGGTGTGGTGGACCGCGCGGACGCGACCCAGGAATCACTCATGCGCCTCATGACCGTGAGCGCTGCGACCGAGAACGAGCAGGTGTAAGGCATGGCCCAGGCAGAGACCACGGACACCCCGGGCACCACGGACCTCAAGACGGCCCCGCCCGTCCAGCCCGGCGGCGGTGGCGGCATCGGCCCCCTGCTGGTGCGGGCGCTGCGCGGCAACATACGCCAGTACGGCATGCTGGTCGCGCTGGCGCTGATCGTCGTGGTGTTCCAGATCTGGACCGACGGCATCCTGCTCCAGCCCCTCAACGTCACCAATCTGATCCAGCAGAACAGCTACATCCTGATCCTGGCCATCGGCATGATGATCGTGATCATCGCCGGTCACATCGACCTCTCGGTCGGTTCGCTGGCCGCCTTCGTCGGCGCCGCCGCGGCCGTCATGATGGTCAAGCACGACGTGCCGTGGCCGCTCGCACTGACCGCCGCCCTGCTGATCGGCGCAGCCGCCGGTGCCTGGCAGGGGTTCTGGATCGCGTACGTCGGCATCCCGTCCTTCATCGTCACGCTGGCCGGCATGCTGCTGTTCCGCGGCGGGACGCAGATCCTGCTGCACGGCCAGTCGGTGGCTCCCTTCCCCAAGGGCTTCCAGGAGATCAGCAGCGGCTTCCTGCCGGAGGTCGGCCCGCAGACCGACTACCACAACCTCACTCTGCTGCTGGGGCTCGTCGTGCTCGTGGTGGCGGTCCTCCAGGAGGTCCGCGGCCGACGGCAGGCCGCCCGCTACGGCCTCGACCTGCTCCCGCTCGGCCTCTTCCTGGCCAAGCTGGGCGCCATCGGCGCCGCGGTACTGGTGTTCACCCTGCTGCTGGCGAGCTACCACGGCTTCCCGATCGTGCTGCTGGTCCTCGGCGTGCTGCTGGTCGCCTTCGGCTACCTGATGCGCAACTCCATCCTGGGCCGCCACACCTACGCGATCGGCGGCAACGAGGCCGCGGCGAAGCTGTCGGGCGTCAAGAGCAAGCGCGTCGTCTTCCTCGCCTTCGTCAACATGGGGGTGCTGGCCGCCCTGGCCGGCATGGTCTTCGCGGCGCGTCTCAACGCGGGTACGCCGCAGGCCGGTGTCAACTTCGAACTGGAGGCGATCGCCGCCGCGTTCATCGGTGGCGCCTCGGCTTCCGGCGGCGTCGGCACGGTGCTCGGCGCCCTCATCGGCGGCCTGGTGCTCGGCGTGCTCAACAACGGTATGTCGCTGGTCGGTATCGGCACCGACTACCAGCAGGTCATCAAGGGCCTGGTGCTGCTGGCCGCGGTCGGTTTCGACGTCTACAACAAGCGCAAGGCCGGCTTCTGAAACCCGTTCCGCCCCGGCCCGGCCGCATCCCCGCGGGGGTGTGCGGCCGGACCCGGTCGTCACGGCCGCAGAAGGGGGCGCCGCCGGGTCAGCCGGGGTCCACCGAGAACCGGTAGACGGTGGTCGAGCGGTACTCCTCCCCCGGGCGCAGGACGGTGGAGGGGCAGCATGGGCGGTGCGGGGAGTCGGGGAAGTGCTGGGTTTCCAGCGCGATCCCGGCGAAGGCCGGGTACGGTGCGCCGCCCGGGCCTGTGAGCGAGCCGTCGAAGAGGTTTCCGGTGTAGATCTGCAGGCCGGGCTCGGTGGTCAGGCACTCCAGCCGCCGCCCGCTCGCCGGGTGCCGCAGCACCGCTACCGGCCGCGGGCCGTCTCCCTCGCACGGACGGAGCACCCAGTTGTGGTCGAATCCGCCGCCCGCCAGCCGCAGCTGGGGGTGGTCGGCCGTGATCCGTTCAGCGAGCAGGCGGGGCTCGGTGAGGTCGAACGGGGAGCCCTCGACCGGGAAGTGCGGGCCGTACGGGATCAACTCCCCGTCCACCGGCGTGTACTGGTCCGCGTCGACCTGCAGCAGGTGGTCGAGGATGGTGCCTCTGCCCTCGCCGGCCAGGTTGAAGTAGGCGTGGTTCGTCAGGTTGACCACCGTGGGCGCGTCGGTGGTGGCCTCGTACGCGAGTGTGAGCGAACCCGCACGGTCCAGCAGACAGGTCACATGGACGGTGAGTGCACCGGGGAAGCCCTGGTCGCCGTCCGGGCTGTGCAGCGTGAAGCGGACGCCGACGCGGCTCGGCTCACGCACCTCTGTGGCGTCCCAGATGCGCGCGTCGAAGCCTTCGGGGCCGCCGTGCAGCGTGTGGCCGTTTCCCTGGGTCCGCAGCCGGTGGACGGCGCCCTCGACGGGCAGTTCGCCGCCCGCGATCCGGTTCGCGTAGCGGCCGACCGTTGCCCCGAAGTACTTCGCCTCGCCGAGCATGTCCGCCACGCTCACGCCGCCCAGCACGATGTTGGCGCGGTGCCCGTCCCGGTCCGGTGCGTACAGCGCCTGGAGCCGGGCGCCGAGGGTGAGCACCTCCGCCATGACGGCGTCCTCGGAGCCGAAGGCGTAGCGGTCGACGACCCGCCCGTCCGGGAGGGTCGCGTACGGCTCGCGGCGGATCGTCAGGGAACCGTCGTCGGGGCGGGTGGGCGCATCGGGCATGGCTGTTCGTCACTCCGATCGGGGGAGGGGGCCGGGGTCGGGAGGACCGAAAGGGCGGCGGCTCCCGAGCCGTGGCCCGGGAGGCCCCCGCCCGCCGTCTGCGTCAGAAGCCCTGGGCCAGGCGGTGGTAGGCCTGGTTCCAGCGGATCTCTTCGGTGAACCGGCGGATCGTGGTGTCCGCGTCGATGACCAGCAGCTCGGTGGCGAGGATGTCGGCGAGGTCGCCCAGCTCCTCGGTCCCGATGGCGCTGGACAGCACGGTGTGGTGGGGCGCGCCGGCGGTCAGCCACGCCTCGGTCGAGGTGCGCAGGTTCGGGCGCGGCTGCCAGACGGCGCGCGCGACGGGGAGGTTCGGCAGCGGTTCGAGGGGCTCGACCACGTCGATCTCGTTGGCGACCAGGCGGAACCGGTCGCCCATGTCGGCCAGCCCGACCACGACGGCGGGACCGGTCCGGGCGTCGAAGACGAGGCGGACCGGGTCCTCGCGGCCCCCGATGCCCAAGGGGTGGATCTCGCAGGACGGCACGTCCGATGCGATGGTCGGGCAGACCTCCAGCATGTGCGCGCCGAGGATCAACTCCCGCCCAGGCTCCAGGTGGTAGGTGTAGTCCTCCATGAAGGAGGTGCCGCCCTGCCGCCCGGTGGACATCACTTTGAGCGTGCGCAGCAGGACGGAGGTCTTCCAGTCGCCCTCGCCGCCGAATCCGTAGCCGTCGGCCATCAGCCGCTGCACCGCCAGGCCGGGCAGCTGGCGCAGGCCGCCGAGGTCTTCGAAGTTGGTGGTGAAGGCGTGGAAGCCGCCGTCCGTCAGGAATCCGCGCAGGCCGAGTTCGATCCGGGCAGCGTAGCGCAGTGAGTCGTGCCGGTCCCCGTCCGCGCGGAGTTCGGGCGCGAGGCGGTAGGTGTCCTCGTACTCCTTGACCAGTTCGGTCACGCGGGCGTCGGTGGCCGCGTCGACGGCTGCGACCAGGTCGTTGACGCCGTACGTGTTGACCGAGACGCCGAAGCGGAGTTGGGCCTCGACCTTGTCGCCCTCGGTCACGGCGACGTCGCGCATGTTGTCGCCGAATCGCGCCAGCTTGAGGCTCTGCAGCTCGGAGCGGCCTGCCGCGGCCCGGGCCCAGGAGGCGATCCTGGCAGTGACCGAGGGGTCGCTGACGTGTCCGGCGACGGTCTTGCGTGCGACGCCGAGCCGGGACTGGATGAAGCCGAACTCGCGGTCCCCGTGGGCCGCTTGGTTCAGGTTCATGAAGTCCATGTCGATCGACGCCCAGGGCAGTGCGGCATCGGCCTGGGTGTGCAGGTGGAGCAACGGCTTGCGCAGGGCGTCCAGGCCCGCGATCCACATCTTCGCCGGGGAGAAGGTGTGCATCCAGGCGATGAGGCCGATGCAGGTGTCGTCTGCGTTGGCGTCCAGGCAGACTCGCCGGATCGCGCCGGCGTCGGTGAGTACGGGCTTCCAGACGATGTTCACCGGGATGCCGGAGTCACCGAGTGCGTCGGAGATCCGGCGGGACTGCTCGGCGACCTGACGCAGGGTGTCGTCGCCGTACAGCCCTTGGCTGCCGGTCAGGAACCAGACTTCGCGGCCCTGGATTGCCTTCTGTGCCTTCATGGGGGCGTGGGTCTCCTTAGCGGGCAGCGGGCTGCTGGCCGTACGCGTTCTGGTAGCGGTGGTTGAGGCGGTCGATGTCGCCCTGCGCGATCGGCAGGGGTTCGCCGAGCTGGCGGGAAATGTGGACGGTGCGGGCGACGTCCTCGCACATCACGGCGGCCTTGACGGCGGCCTTGGCGTCCTTGCCGATGGTGAAGACGCCGTGGCTCTTCATCAGGACGGCCGGCGAGCGGTGGCCCCGGAGGGTCTCGACGATGCCCCGGCCGATGGAGTCGTCCCCGATCAGCGCGAAGGGGCCGACGGGGATCTCGGCGCCGAACTCGTCGGCCATGGCGGTCAGTACGCAGGGCACGGCCTCTCCGCGCGCGGCCCAGGCGCTCGCGTACGTCGAGTGGGTGTGCACCACTGCGCCGACCGCGGGCATGTGGCGGTAGACGTAGGCGTGCGCGGCGGTGTCCGAGGACGGGGACTGGTCGCCCTCGACGACCTTGCCGTCCAGGTCGCAGAGGATCATGTTCCGGGGCGTCAGCTCGTCGTACGAGACGCCGCTCGGCTTGATGACCATCAGGTCCTCGCCGGGGACGCGGGCGGAGACGTTGCCGGCCGTCCAGACGACGAGGCCGTAGCGGACCAGCTCCTGGTGGAGGTCACTGAGCTGGCGGCGCAGCAGATCGATCGGGGAACTCATGGTCGGACCTCGCTCTTCTGGGCGGCCGGGGTGGCCTCGGGGTCGGTGCGCGGAGCGGTGAGCGCCGCGTTGCGGATGGCGCGGAGGCGGTGGAGGAGCTTGTCGGGGCCGGTGCCGAAGTGGTCGTGCAGGGTTCGGTACTCGGCGTAGAGGCGGTCGTAGGCATCGGCGCGCGCATTGTCCGGTTGGTGGACTCCGCGGCGTACGCGGCCCATGGCGGCGGCCGCGGTGCGTACGTCCGGGTGCGCCCCGGCGGCGACGGCGGCGTGGATGGCGGAGCCGAGGGCGGGGCCCTGGGCGGACTCGGCGAGGGAGACGGGCCGGCGCAGCACATCGGCGTAGATCTGCATGAGCAGGGGGTTCTTCTTCAGCCCGCCGGTCACGATGAACTCGGTTACGGGGACGCCGCCCTGCTCCAGGGCGTCGATGATGGTGCGGGTGCCGAAGGCGGTGGCCTCCAGCAGGGCGCGGTAGATCTCCTCGGGGCGGGTGGCCAGGGTGAGGCCGACGATGACGCCGGAGAGGTGGTGGTCGACGAGGGTGGAGCGGTTTCCGTTCATCCAGTCGAGGGCGACCAGGCCGTGGCCGCCGACGGGCTGGTCGGCGATCTTGCGGGACAGCAGTTGGTGCAGGTCCTCGCCGGTGGCTTCGGCCTCTGCGCGGTAGTGGGTCGGCACGCCTTGGCGCAGCCACCAGGCGAAGATATCGCCGACCGCGCTCTGCCCGGCCTCGTAGCCGTAGGCGCCCTCCACGATGCCGCCGTCGACGACTCCGCAGATTCCGGGGACGTCGGCGAGGGCGGGGCCGTTGACGACGTGGCAGGTGGAGGTGCCCATGATGGCGAGCAGCCGGCCGTTCTCGACGGCCTGGGCGGCAGGGGCCGCGACATGGGCGTCGACGTTGCCGGTGGCGACGGCGATGCCCTCGGGCAGCCCGGTCCAGGCGGCGGCTTCGGCGGTGAGGGAGCCGGCCCGGGATCCCAGCGGCGACAGGGGATGCTCCAGCCGGGTGCGCGCGAAGTCGGCGAAATCGGGGTGCAGGGCGGCGAGGTAGTCCTCGCTGGGGTAGTGGCCGTCCTGGTGGATTCCCTTGTATCCCGCCGTGCAGGTGTTGCGGGTTTCGACGCCTGCGAGCTGCCAGACGATCCAGTCCGCGGCCTCGATCCAGCGCTCGGTGGCGGCGTAGGTGTCCGGGTCCTCCTCAAGTACCTGGAGCGCCTTGGCATACTGCCATTCGGCGGAGATCTTGCCGCCGTAGCGGGAGATCCACTTCTCGGCGCGCAGGTGGGCGAGGTGGGTGATGCGGTCGGCCTGGCTCTGGGCCGCGTGGTGCTTCCAGAGCTTGGGCCAGGCGTGCGGGCGAACGCCCAGCGCGGTCTCGGCGAGCGGGGTGCCGTCGGCCCGTACGGGGAGGACGGTGCAGGCGGTGAAGTCGGTGGCGATGCCGATGACGGCGGCCGGGTCGATGCCGCTCGCGGCCACTGCGGCGGGGACGGCGGTGCGCAGCACCTCGCGCCAGTCCTCGGGGTGCTGGAGGGCCCAGTCGGGCGGCAGGGGCCGGCCGGTGGTGGGGAGTTCACGCTCGATGACGCCGTGCGGGTACACGTGGACGGCGGAGCCGACCTCCTCGCCGTCGCGGACGCGGACCACCACGGCCCGGCCGGAGAGAGTGCCGAAGTCGACACCCACGACATGGCTCTCCGCGGTCTGGAGGGGAGGGGTCACGGTCACTTCACATCCTTCGTACGGAGCCCCGAGAGGGCGCAGCGATGCCGCCGGGGCATCGTCCGGGGGATTGTTGGCGCTGATAATCGGTCCGTCACGGCCGGGCTCGCTTTAATGCCGATCAGACCTCGCGACGGCCGGCGATCAGGCGCTGGAGCAGGATGAAGACGAACAGCAGGCCGCCGACCACGATCCTGGTCCACCACGAGCTGAGCGTGCCCTGGAAGCTGATGACGGTCTGGATCAGGCCCAGCACGAGCACCCCCAGCGCGGTCCCCAGCAGGTATCCGGAGCCTCCGGTCAGGAGCGTCCCGCCGATCACCACGGCCGCAATCGCGTCCAGCTCCAGTCCCACCGCGTGGAGCCCGTAGCCGGAGAGCATGTAGAAGGTCAGCAATACTCCGCCGAGCGCCGAGCAGAAGCCGCTGACGGCGTACACGGCCATCTTCGTCCGCCCGGCCGGGAGCCCCATCAGCCGGGCCGACTGCTCGCTGCCGCCCAGCGCGTACACGTTCCGGCCCAGCCGTGTGTAGTGCAGGACCACGAATGCGATCACCAGCACACCTACCGCGATCAGAACACTCGGCGAGACGAACAGGCCGCCGGGCAGGGGGATCCGGGTCTGGGCGAAGGCCGTATAGGCAGGGTCGGTGAGGGAGATCGAGTCGATGCTGATCGTGTAGCAGAGGCCACGGGCCAGGAACATGCCGGCGAGCGTCACGATGAACGGTTGGATCTCGAAGGAGTGGATCACCCATCCCATCCCGAGCCCGGCGCCCGTCCCCACCGCCAGGACCAGCGGGATCACCAGCAACGGCGGCCAGCCGTGCTGTTCCACCAGCCAGGCGGAGACCATCGTCGACAGTGCGACCATCGCGCCGACCGACAGGTCGATCCCTCCGGTCAGCACCACGAAGGTCATCCCGACGGCGACCACCAGCAGGAAAGCGTTGTCGATGAGCAGGTTGAGCAGCACCTGCCCGGAGAAGAATCCGTCGTACTGGACGGATCCGGCACCGAACATCGATATCAGCAGGGCCGATGTGACCAGCAGCGGGATGTACGCGCGGCCACGCGCTGCCGTGATCGCGCTCATGCCCCCACCTCCGTGTTCTCTGTCGTCAGCGGACGCGGCCTCGTGCCGCGCCCGGTCCGGGCCCTTCGGCGCGCGGCCTTGGCCCGGAAGGCGGGTGACTGGATCAGGCAGACTGCGATCACCACGACGGCTTTGAAGACCAGGGTGGTCTCCGGCGGGATGCCGATGGTGTAGACGGTGGTGGACAGGGTCTGGATGATCAGCGCACCGATCACCGTGCCGCCGAGCGAGAACCGCCCGCCGGTCAGCGCGGTGCCGCCGACCACCACGGCGAGGATGGCGTCCAGCTCGATCCAGAGCCCGGCGTTGTTGCCGTCCGCACTGGAGACGTTCGAGCTGATCATGAGCCCGGCGAGCGCGGCGCACAGCGCGCTGAAGACGTACACCAGGCATATCAGGCCCATCGCCCGGATGCCGACCAGGCGGCTGGCGACCGGGTTGCCGCCGACCGACTCCAGCAGCAGCCCGAGCGCCGTACGCCGGGTCAGCAGCGACGTCAGCAGCACCACCACGACCGCGAGCAGGATCGCGAACGGCATGGTGAGCCAGTAGCCGCCGCCGATCAGCTTGTAGGGCTCGCTGGTGACGGTGACGATCTGGCCGTCCGTCACCAGCTGGGCGACACCGCGTCCGGCCACCATCAGGATGAGGGTGGCGATGATCGGCTGGACACCGACCCCCGCCACCAGTACGCCGTTGATCAGCCCCAGGACGAGGGCCACCGCCAGGGCGATGGCGACGGCGCCGAACACCGTGCCCGGGCTTGCCGGGTCGGCCGCGCCGCTGATGTGCAGGCAGGCCAGCGCGCCCGCGATGGCGACGGTGGAGCCGACCGAGAGGTCGATGCCGCTGGTCGCGATGACCAGCGTCATGCCCAGCGCCACCAGGATCAGCGGAGCGCCGAAGTGGAGGATGTCGATCAGGCTCCCGTACAGGTGCCCGTCCTTGACCCGGATCGCCAGGAAGTCCGGGGTGAACAGCACGTTGGCCAGCAGCAGGGCCGCGAGCACGGTGGCGGGCCAGAAGAGGCGGTGCTTGGTCATGACCGGGCTCCGCTCGCGATCGTCGCCATGATGTGCTCGGGAGTGAGCGATCCGTCGTTCGGCAGCTCGGCGACCAGCCGGCGGTCCCGCAGCACGCCCACCCGGTGGCTGAGCCGCAGAACTTCCTCCAGCTCGGCCGAGATGAACAGCACTGACATGCCGTCCCGGGCCAGCGCGGCCACCAACTTCTGGATTTCGGCCTTGGCGCCGATGTCGATGCCCCGGGTCGGCTCGTCGAGGATCAAGAGCTTGGGGTCGGTGATCAGCCAGCGGGCCAGCAGTACCTTCTGCTGGTTGCCGCCGCTGAGATGTCGCACCAGCGCCTCGGGGTTGTCCGGGCGGATGTCCAGTGACCGGATCCAGCGCAGCGCGATCTCGTCCTGCTTGGATCGGGAGAGCGGACGCGTCCAGCCGCGGGCCGCCTGCAAGGCCAGGATGATGTTCTCGCGTACCGTCAACTCCGCCACCAGACCCTCGTTCTTGCGGTCCTCCGAGCAGAAGGCGATCCCGTACGAGATCGCGGCGCGCGGCGTGCGCAGCGCGACGGTGGCGTCCTCGATCCGCACCGAGCCCTGGGAACTGCGGTCGGCACCGAACAGCAGGCGGGCCGCCTCGGTTCGCCCTGACCCCAACAGCCCGGCAAAGCCGACGACTTCACCGGCCCGGAGGGTGAGGTCGTACGGCTCGATCGCGCCGGTGCGACCCAGGCCGTCGGCGCTCAGGAACGGCGTGGTTCCGGCTTCGGCGACGGGATCGTGACGACTGGTGCCCGACAGCTTCTCCAGGCTCGAAAGTTCGCCGCCGATCATGCGGGCGACCAGTTCGACCTGGCTCAACTCACTGATCGGGTACTCACCCTCCAGCTTGCCGTTGCGCAGGATGGTCATCCGGTCGCAGATCTCGTAGATCTGGTCCAGGAAGTGCGAGACGAACAGGATCGCCACGCCCTGATCTCGCAACCGGCGTATCACCGTGAACAGTTGCTCCACCTCGTCGCGGTCCAGGCTGGAGGTCGGCTCGTCCAGGATCAGCACCTTGGCCGAGACGTCCACCGCCCGGACGATCGCGACCAGTTGCCGGACCGCGATCGAGTAACTGCCCAGTGGGGCGGTGACGTCGATGTCCAGGTCGAGGCCGGCGACCAGCTCTGCGGCGCGGCGACGGAGGGCCGACCAGTGGATGAGTCCGAGGCGGCGCGGTTCACGGCCGATGAGGATGTTCTCCGCGACCGACAGGTTCGGGCAGAGGTTGACCTCCTGGTACACCGTGCTGATCCCGGCCTGCTGCGCCTGCAGCGGGCCGGGGATGTGCACGGGCCGGCCGCTCAGCATGACCTCGCCGCCGTCCGACGCGTAGACGCCGGTGAGCACCTTGATCAGCGTGGACTTGCCGGCGCCGTTCTCACCCATCAGGGCGTGCACCTCGCCGGGGAAGAGCCGGAAGTCGACCCCGTCCAGCGCCACAACGCCCGGGAACTCCTTGCGGATCCCCTGTACTTCCAGGACCGGGTGCTGTGCACGGTGCGCAGGCATCCGCCCCTCCTCTCGTGGTCGCGGCCGGGGGCCGGCCGGGTCGGATCCGGGCAGCCCCCGGTCACCGGGCCGGTCAGTACTGGCGGGTCGGCAGGGCGGCCGCGGCCTGGTCCTGGGTGAAGACGCCCTCTTCGGTCTTGATCCGGCGCGGCACCTGTTCCCCGGCCTTGACCTTCTTGATCAGGTCCATCAGCTGGTCGCCCAGGAGGGGGTTGCACTCGACGAGGACGTTGATCTTGCCCTGGCTCATCGCGGTGAAGGCGTCCTTGACACCGTCGACCGAAATGATCTTGATGTCGGTGCCGGGCTTCTTGCCGGCTTCCTCGATGGCCTGGATGGCGCCGAGTGCCATGTCGTCGTTGTGCGCGTAGAGCACGTCGATCTTCGGCTGGGACTTCAGGAAGGCCTGCATGACCTCCTTGCCCTTGGCGCGTGTGAAGTCACCGGTCTGGGAGGCCGTGATCTTGAACTTGGGGTCCGCCTTGATGACGTCGGCGAATCCCGATTTGCGGTCGTTGGCCGGGGCCGAGCCGGTGGTGCCCTGCAGCTCCACGATGTTCACCGGGTCGCTCTTGCCCTGGTACTCCTTCACCAGCCAGTCGCCGGCCTTCTTGCCTTCCTCGACGAAGTCGGAGCCGAGGAAGGTGGTGTAGAGCGACTCATCCTTGGAGTCCACCGCGCGGTCCGTCAGCACGACCGGGATGTGCGCGGCCTTGGCCTCCTTGAGCACGGTGTCCCAGCCCGATTCGACCACCGGCGAGAAGGCGATGACGTCCACCTTCTGCTGGATGAACGAGCGGATGGCCTTGATCTGGTTCTCCTGCTTCTGCTGGGCGTCGGAGAACTTCAGCGTGATCCCGGCCTTCTTGGCCGCATCCTGTACGGACTTGGTGTTGGCGGTGCGCCACCCGCTCTCCGCGCCGACCTGGGAGAAGCCCACGGTGAGCGGCCCTCCGGAGCCCTTGTCGCCGGCAGAGCCGCCGCCGGAACCGCAAGCGGACAGAACGGCGACCATCGTGCCGGCGACCAGGGCCGCCGCAGCTCTCTTGGACATCGTGGGATTCCTCTCGATGGAGTGGGGAGGCCGCTCTCGGCGCGGACGGATCGACCGAGGGCCGATGGACCAGGCAGGCCGACCGGCGCGGGAGGCGGTGGAAACACCGTCGGGGGCGGTGGGCGCCTGCTGCGGCGTTGGTGCAGGCGGTGGTGCGGTCCGTGCCGTCCGTGTGAACGGGATGTAGCGGTGCCGTTCCGCTTGAGTGAGATTGTTAACGCTCACAATTCCCGGGACAAGGGGGCCGCCATGCCGTTACCCAATCTTGACCAGGCCTCCGCGGGCTGCCGGCTATCGACGCGCCACCGGGCCGGCACTGCGCCGCAGCACCATCTCCGGCGAGATCAGCACGTGGCTGCGGGCGTGGCCGACGCCGGTCAGCTCCTCCACCAGCAGCTCAAGGGCGCGGCGTCCCAGTTCACCGAAGTCCTGACGCACGGTGGTCAGCGGTGGGGCGAAGTAAGCGGCTTCGGGAATGTCATCGAACCCGACCACGCTGATGTCCCCCGGAATCGCCCGTCCCGCCTCATGGAACGCGCGCAGCAGGCCGAGGGCCATGTGGTCGTTGGCGCAGAAGACCGCCGTGACCAGAGGATCCTCGGCGATCCGTAGTCCGGCCTCGTACCCGGACCTCGCGCTCCAGTCGCCGCTCTGTACCGGTGGCACCTCCGCGCCGGCGGCCTGGAGGGCCTTGCGCCAGCCGTCCTGTCGGGTCTTGGTCTCCAGCCAGCCGGACGGGCCGGCGACGTGGTGGACCGTGGCGTGCCCGAGGTCGAGCAGGTGCCGGGTGGCTGCCAGCGCGCCCGACTCGTTGTCGACGGCGACCATCGGCACTCGGGACTGGCTGCCCGAGCCGACCGCGACCACCGGCACCGCGCTGGACAGCTTCGCCACCGCGCTCACCGCCGAGATCTGCGGCGCGATGACGACGATGCCCTCCACGCCCTGGTCGCGGAGCCGGTCCACCGCCTCCTGTACAGAGCGGCTGTCCAGCGAACGCAGGCTGGCGACGCTGACGAAGTACCCCGCACTGCGCGCGGCCTGCTCGATCCCGTCCAGCATCGAGGCGGGCCCGTAGAGTGCGCTGCCGAAACTGACCACCCCCAGGGTCTGGGAGCGGCGGGTGACCAGCGCGCGGGCTGCCGAGTTGGGACGGTAGTCCAGCTCCCGGATGGCGGCGAGTACCCGGTCCCGGGTGTCGGGCCGGACGTGCGGGGCACCGTTCAGTACCCGTGACACGGTCTGGTGGGACACGCCGGCGACCCGCGCCACATCCGCCATCACGGGCTGGCGGGACTCCGGCTCGGTGCTTGCAGTTCCCACTCAAGGCCCCCTCATCGGTCGTACCAGTGCGGATCGCAGCCGCTCAGTGCCTACGAGTGACGGCGCTCGGCGGTTGGACCGCTCTCGGGATCCGGCCGATGGCGCAGGGCTTCGCAGACCTTACGACTGTCTCATGAGTGCTCACGAGAGTGTATTTGTTCGCGATCACATGGCCTGTGCAGCTTGCGGGTCCGCGCAACGTCCTTCGCCTCCGTAGTCCCGGCCCGCTTCGCAACGTCGCCGCGCTCTCCGACCCCGCCTTCGCCTCCCGCTGCATTCCGTTCTCGGCGACTCCGGCAGGACCGCCCTGCTCGATCTGCGAGCCGCAACCGAGCGGCTCTCACGCAGCCTCCCCCAGGAGACCTGGCAGTCCATATGGCGGCCTGCAGTTCGACCAAGAGGGTTAACGGAGAGTATCTGATCAGTAACAGCGCGGCACCGGCCGCGGCGCCGGCCCGGTCCCGGACTGCGGCGGGCGGCAACCTTCTCCGGAGCGGCGGCAACTGACGGGCACACCAGAAGGCGATCACACCCACGACGCCCGATCTCCCGCCGTATGCCGCCGCACACCGCTGACCTCAGCGGTTGTACGGGGCAGGGCCGAAGCAAGGAGTAGCCCCCATGAACGAGACGGATCCCACGGCGGACGGCCGCAGCCGGCGCAAGGCCGCGGCTGGTGGCGAGCGGCGTATGCGGGGGCGCCACCGCCGGCGCGGGATAACGATCGGCCTGATGCTGGGCGTGCCCGGAGTCCTCGGCCCGTACCTGCTGTTCGTGCAGGCCGATTCGAACGCCGCGACGGTGGATGCCGACGCCTACTACACGCTGACCTCTGTCCGCAGCGACAAGGTGCTCGACGTGCCGGGGGCGGACACGTCGGACGGCGTCTGGATACGGCAGGCGAGCCGCGTGGCAGGTGCCGCGAGTCAGCAGTGGCGGCTGAGGCAGGCGGGGGACGGCTACTACGAGGTGGAGAACCGCAGCAGCCACAAGGTCCTCGGAGTGCGCGGCGCTTCCAAGGAGTCCGCGGCGGCCGTCGAGCAGCAGACCGACCACAGTTCCGCCACGCAGCAGTGGAAGATGCAGGACGTGGGCGATGGGGCGGTGAAGTTCGTCTCCCGGAGCAACGGCATGGTGCTGGACGTGTGGGGCGGCTCCACCGCCGAGGGGGTGCCGCTCATCCAGTACGCCGACCGGGGCAGCACCAACCAGCAGTGGAAGCTGGTGAAGGCGGCCGGCTCGGGCAGGTACAGCTGGCACAACGCGCAGATCGTCGGTGGCGGGTTCGTCACCGGGCTGGTCTTCAACCCCGCCCGCAAGGACCTGCTGTACGCCCGGACCGACATCGGCGGTGCCTACCGCTGGGACGCGACCGCCGCCCAGTGGACCTCGTTGACCGACTGGATCGGTGGCTCCGACTGGAACCTGCTCGGGATCGAGAGCCTCGCGACCGACCCCGTCGACCCGAACCGCCTGTACCTCGCGAGCGGCACCTACACCAACGACTGGGCGGGCAACGGCGCGATCCTCCGCTCCACCGACCAGGGCAAGACGTTCCAGCGCACCGACCTGCCGTTCAAACTGGGCGGCAACGAGGACGGCCGGTCCATGGGCGAGCGGCTGGTGGTGGACCCCGCCAACCACGGCACGCTCTACCTGGGCACCCGCAAGAACGGGCTCTGGCGCAGCACCGACTACGGCGTGACCTGGAGCCAGGTCGCCGCCTTCCCCGTCAAGGACGGTGCGAGCAGCGGCGTCGGCCTGTCCTTCGTGACCTTCGGCCCGGTCGGCAGCCGGACGATCTACGTCGGGGTGGCCGACAAGACCACCTCGCTGTACCGCTCCACCGACGGCGGCAGCAGCTGGCAGGCCGTGTCCGGCCAGCCCACAGGGCAGCTGCCGCAGCACGGTGTGCTGTCCGGTGACGGCTCGCTGTATCTGACGTACACCAATGCCCCGGGCCCGAACGGAGTGACGGCCGGCTCCGTGTGGAAGTACACGCCGTCCACCGGGGCCTGGAAGAACATTTCACCGTCCAGTGGTGGTTACGGCTTCGCCGGGCTGGCTGTCGATCCGCAGCGCCCGTCCACGGTGATGGTCACCACAATGGACCGCTGGTGGCCCTCGGACGAGGTGTACCGGTCGACCGACGGCGGCGCCTCCTGGAAGGCGCTCGGCGCGTCCTCGGTGCGGGACAACTCCGCTGCGCCGTACGTCGGCACGGGCATCGGGCACTGGATGGGCGCGCTGGCCATCAACCCCTTCGACTCCGGGCACGTGCTGTACGGCACCGGGTCGGGGATATGGGGCAGCAACGACGTGACCGCGGCGGACAAGGGGGGTGCCACGCACTGGACGGTCCCGGCCAAGGGGCTGGAGGAGACCGCGGTCCTCGGGCTGATCAAGCCCCCGGGCCTCCCGTTGATCAGTGCGCTCGGCGATGTCAGCGGATTCCGGCACGAGGACCTGACCAAGGCACCCGCCAAAGCACTCTCCGGACCGCTGTTCACCAACACCACCGGCATCGACTTCGCCCAGGCGAAGCCGGGGTTCGTGGTCCGGGTCGGTCTCGGTGGCGAGCAGCACGGCGCCTATTCGACCGACGGCGGGGCCGGCTGGACGCCGTTCGCCGGGGAACCCGTGCGCGGAGCGGGCGGCGGGGCCGTGGCGGTCTCGGCGGACGGCGCCGCCGTCGTCTGGACGCCCGCGGGCCAGAGGCCGTTCCACTCGGCGAACCGCGGCGCGACCTGGACGGCCGCCTCCGGTTTGCCCGCGGACTCGGCCGTGGTGGCCGACCGTTCGTCGGCGAACACGTTCTACGCCCTCAAGGGCGGCACCTTGTACGCCAGCGCCGATGGCGGCAAGAGCTTCACCGCCCGGGCCACCGGCCTGGGTGACGGACAGCTCAAGGCGGTCCCGGGCATCGCCGGTGACCTGTGGATCACAGGTGGAAGCAACGGACTCCTGCATTCCACCAACGGCGGGGCGAGCTTCGACAAGCTCGCCGGCGTGCAGCAGGCGTACGGTGTCGGCTTCGGCAAGCCCGCCCCGGGCGCCACCTGCCAGGCTCTCTACCTCAGCGGGACGCTGAAGGGCGTCACCGGGGTGTTCCGCTCCATCGACGGCGGTTCGACCTGGGTCCGGATCAACGACGACCAGCACCAGTTCGGCGGGAGCGTCATCTCCGTCATCATCGGCGACCCGGACGTGTACGGCCGGGTCTACCTGGGCGGCTACGGCCGTGGCGTGGTGTACGGCGACGTGTCCTGATCGCCCCGGACCCGGGGCGGGCGGTCGTGCGCGGCGCCCGCCCCGGTCTCGGCGACATCGGCACCGGACCGGAGCGGCAACCTTTTCGCCTTCGGTGACCACTGAGAAGTGCGACGTCGACTCGATCTACCGAACGGATGGGCATGAGGACAACGAAACACGGTGCTCCGCGGCCGCGGCCGCGGAGCAGACGCGGGGCGGCCGCCGGCATCCCGTTGGCGGTGATGGCCGTCGGTGCGCTGGCCTGCCTGGCCCTCACGCTCCTCCCCGGGAGCCGGTCCGGTGCCGGGCTTCCCACCGAAGCATCCGTAGCGGCTGCCCCAGCGAACGCACCGTCCAGTTCCGCGTCGCCGGCAGCAGAGGCCGGCGCCGCGACCGCATCGACGCAGCCGACGGTCACGAGCCCGCCCCCGCCGTCAGCCGCCGGTGTCCCGACGCCCTCGGCCTCCAGCCCGGCACGCACGGAGTCGCCGGCCTCTTCGGCGGGACGGATCAAGCCCTCGGTCAGCTACCAGGGAGTCGCGACTTCCTATGCCGCGGGTGACGGCAATGGTGCCTGTCTGTACGGACCGTCCGGTGATCTCATGATCGCGGCGATGAACCACACCGACTACGAGTCGGCCAAAGCGTGCGGGGCGTACGTGCGGGTCCGCGCCGCCAACGGGAACTCCATCACGGTGCGGATCGTCAACGAGTGCCCCCTGCCCTGCGCACCGGGGCAACTCGACCTCAGCCAACAGGCCTTCGCCAAGCTCGCGAACCCCTCACTAGGCCGGATCCCGATCACCTGGACGCTGCTGAGCCCAGCCGCACCCGACACGCTCTCCATCCGGTACAAGACCGGGTCCAGCCGCTCTTGGTGCGGCGTCCAGGTGATCGGGCATCGGAACCCGGTGGCGGTGCTCGAACTCCGGACCGCCGGCGGCTGGCGGAAGCTGCCCCGCACCGACTACAACTACTTCCTCTCCACCGACGGCAGCGGATGCGGCGGAGCGATCAGGGTCACCGACCTCTACGGAGAACGACTGACCGTTGAGGGGATCGCACTGAAGCCGGACGTCGCGCAACAGACCCGCGTCCAGTTCGCCCGGCATTGACCGTGCCGTCCACCCACCGTCACGGCTCTGCCCCCGCGGTCGGCCACTGTCCGGCCGCGGTGACGGGCACTGTTACGCTCAAGCCGATTGTTAACGCGCACATAGCAGGGAGAGGGCGAGCGGGGGAGATGCTCCTTCATGACGCGTCCGCGGAGTTTCACGACTTCTTCGAACGCCACTACGCCGAACTGGCCCGTCTGGCCCATCTCCTGACCGGCGAGACGGACGCGGCCGACGACCTCGCCGCGGATGCCCTGGTCGCCCTGTGGCAGCGCTGGGACCGGCTTCGGAAGGCTGACCACCCGCTCGCCTACGCTCGCGGCGTTGTCGCCAACATGGCGCGGGAACGGATCCGCAGTGCGGTGCGCGAGCGGCGCCGGATCGCGCTGTTCTGGTCCCGCAGTCCGGAGCAGGTGGCGGGGCCGGACGTGGCGGCCGTGCTGGACGTACGTACGGCGCTCGCCCGGCTGCCGTTCCGGAAGCGGTCGTGCGTGGTGCTGCGCCACGCCTTCGACCTGTCGGAGAAGGACACCGCGGCGGCGCTGGGCATATCGGTCGGTACGGTCAAGAGCCAGACCTCGAAGGGAATGGCCGAGTTGGAACGGATACTTGGCACACGAGCGGTCGGCGACCTGGTGGCGGGGAGGAGGAGCCGGTGAACGAGGACATCACCCGCCGGCTGCGCGACGCCGCCGTGGCCCACCAGCCCGATCGCGCCCGGATGCTGGCCCGCGTGGAACGCGGGGCGGCCGACGGCACCGTCCGTCACCGCACACCGTCCATCGCGAGATCCTGGCCCAAGGCCGCCCTCGCAGGCCTCGCCATCACCGCCACCCTGGCCACGGGTGGTCTCGCGGTCGCGGGCATCGTCCGGACTCCGCCACCGTCGGACAGCGCCACCACCCCCGCGACCCCGTCCCCGACGCTTCCTTCCCGTCCGACCCCGTCGGCTCCCACCACCCCCGCCGCCCCGGCCCCGATTCCGACCACCACGGCCCCGGTCGGCCCGCGCCCCACTCCGCTGCCCAGCAGCCGGGTTCAAAACGGGCCCCTGTCGTCGGACGGCTCGGTGGATCCGCACAGCACCGTCTACTGGGCCCAGAGCAACCTCACTCTCAAGACCACACAGCCGCTCACCTCGCTCACCGTGGAACTGCGCATCGCCCAAACCGGCGGCGTGCAGAACACCGGCAACTGGCGCACCCTGCCGAGTGAAGACTTCATCGTCACCGTCCAGGAGGCCGGCGGGGCGCTGGTCTACCGCTGGGTCCTCAAACCGGGCCGTACCGTGCCGACCGGGCAGCATGAATTCGCCGGCCAGTACAACCACGCCACCGGCGTGCGCAACGCCACGGAGGACGGCTACCGCGTCGAAACGCAGACCTCGGGCGGCTCCGTCGCGGTCTGGGGAAGGTTCACCCCGGCACGGTGAGGACCGGCCAGGTTCCGTCCGAGGAGTCAGGGGCCTCGTGGCGCAAGCCGATCGCCTCCTCCAGGAGCCTCTCGGCGCGATCCAAGACGGCGGCTTGGCGGATACACCCGGAGCCGCACCAGCTGACGCCCTTCGCGGCGAACATCCGGCCGCGGTCGAAGGAGGTGGGCATGAGACTCATGGATGCGGACCACGCGGGGCTGGTTGTCGCGGCGCAGGCTGGTGACGATCGGGCACGCGAGGAGCTGATCGCCGCGTACCTGCCCTTGCTCTACAACATCGTCGGGCGAGCGCTGAGCGGACATGCCGACGTCGACGACGTCGTCCAGGAAACCCTGCTGCGCGTGGTGCGCGACCTGCCTGCCCTGCGTGCTCCGGAGAGCTTCCGGTCCTGGCTGGTCTCGATCACGCTCCGCCAGATCAGTAACCACCGGCACCGGCAGCGCGCCTTCGCCGGCCGGAGCACGGTCATCGACGAGGCACACCAGATACCGGACGCCGGCGCCGAACCCGGGGACATGACGATTCTGCGTCTGCATGTGTCGGACGAGCGCCGTCAGGTCGTCGAAGCCGGCCGTTGGCTCGACCCGGACCATCGAGCGCTGCTGTCGCTGTGGTGGCAGGAAGGCGCCGGCTCGCTGAGCCGCGACGACATCGCCGCCGCGACGGGGCTCACGGTCGCCCACGTCGGAGTGCGCCTGCAACGCATGCGCGAGCAGCTGGAACTGAGCCGGACGATCGTCGCCGCGCTGGAGGCCGACCCGCGCTGTCCGCAGTTGGACGAGGCCGTCATCGGCTGGGACGGTCTCCGTACGTCGGTGTGGCGCAAGCGGATCGCGCGGCACACCCGCGGATGCCCGGTCTGCGCGGCGACGACGACAGAACGGGTTCCGGTCGAGCGGCTGCTCCTCAGCCTCGCCCCGCTGGCGGTCCCGGCCGGGCTCATCGCCGCGCTGGCCGCCAAGGGCCTGCTGTCGGGTACGGCGGTCGGCGCCGCCGGGCTGGCCACGGCACCCGTCGCCGTGGGCGCGGCGACGGGGGGAGGCAGTCTGCACAGCGTCCTGATCGGCAAACTCCACGCGGTGACCGCTCATCCGCTGGTGGCCCTCGCCACCGGCGCGGTCCTCGTCACCGGGACCGCCACGTACGTGACCTGGCCCGAACCGGCGCATCGGGTGCCCGGCGCCATCGCCGCTCCCACGACCGGCAATCCCACGCCGATCCCGTCGCGCACCACCACGTCGGCCGGACCGTCCCCGGTGAGTCCGTCGGCCGTCGCGGGCACTGTTCCGCTGGGCGCACAGTCGCTGGAGTCCGTGGACGAGCCCTCCCTGTACCTCACGTATGCCGGCGACTTCGCGACGCTCGGCCGAGTTTCGGCGTCCAGCAGCGCGCAGACACGGCAGCGGGTCACCTTCACGGTCGTCGGGGGGCTGGCCGACACACGGTGCGTCACCTTCCTCGCCGCGGACGGCCGCTATCTGCGCCATCGTGATCTGCGGCTACGGCTGAGCACCAACGACGGCAGCGAACTGTTCCGTGAGGACGCCACCTTCTGTCCGCACCCCGGGGCGGTCGCCGGGTCGGTGACCTTGCACGCGCACAACTATCCCGGTTCCGTCCTCCGCCACCGCGACGGCGGCATCTGGCTCGATGGGCCCGACGGCACTCGGGCCTTCGCCGACCAGGCTTCCTTCGTCATGCGAAGGCCCTGGGCCTGAGAACCGCTCCTTGACCGCGACCGCCACCGATGACACCTCGCTGGTGATCAGGGCGGCGCCTTTCCACCGGACGACCGGAACGCAGGGCTTGGCATAACGCTTTTCGCCCGCGCGATGCATCACCGGGCAATCATCCGGGCGGCGCCACTTTTCTGTTACGAGGCCGTGAGTTCGGAAGCCTCCATTGTGTGGGGCGCTTTTCCCGCCGCTCACCGTGACGGGTCGGCGTGGCAGGTCCCCCTGCTTTCCCCCTTGACGTATCCCCTGAAGAAAGCCGCTCCCATGACGCGACACACCCACGCCTCCCGGGCGATCGGCAGGCAGGAACGGGCCCACGCCCTGCCCCGCACCCGACCCGCGACGGATCAGGCCGTACTGGCCGATGCGCGCACGATCACGGCACCCAGGGCGACTCGCAGCCCCCGAGGAGAATCATGAAGGGCATGCACCGGCTCGGCCGGCGTCGCCGAACAGCGGTGATAGGACTGTCGGCCGCGGCGCTGGTGGCCGGTGCCCTGACGCTCCTGCCCAGCTCCGCCGGAGCCGCCGCCCTGGGTACGCAGGCGGCCCCCTCGGGCAGGTACTTCGGCACCGCCGTGGCCGCCGGCAGGCTCGGGGACTCGAAGTACGCCGCGATAGCGGACCGGGAGTTCAACATGATCACCCCGGAGAACGAGATGAAGTGGGACGCCATCGAACCGTCCCGCGGCAACTTCAACTTCGGCCCCGCCGACCAGATCGTCAACCGCGCCATGGCACACGGCCAGCGCATGCGCGGCCACACCACGGTCTGGCACTCGCAGCTCCCGTCCTGGGTCAGCTCCATCGGCGACGCGAGCACGCTGCGCAGCGTGATGAACAACCACATCACCACCGAGATGACCCACTTCAAGGGCAAGATCTACGCCTGGGACGTGGTCAACGAGGCCTTCGCCGACGGAGGCAGCGGCCGGCACCGCAGCTCGGTGTTCCAGAACGTGCTGGGCGACGGCTTCATCGAGGAGGCGTTCCGCACCGCCAGGGCGGCCGACTCCTCGGCCAAGCTCTGCTACAACGACTACAACATCGAGAACTGGACGGACGCCAAGACCCAGGGCGTCTACAGCATGGTCAGGGACTTCAAGTCCCGCGGCGTGCCGATCGACTGCGTCGGCTTCCAGAGCCACTTCGGGACCGGCGGCCCGCCGTCCAGCTTCCAGACCACCTTGTCCAACTTCGCCGCCCTGGGCGTGGACGTCCAGATCACCGAGCTGGACATCGCCCAGGCGTCGTCCACCCACTACGCCAACGCGGTCAACGCCTGCCTGTCCGTGACCCGGTGCACCGGCATCACGGTGTGGGGCATCCGTGACAGCGACTCCTGGCGCAGCGGCGAGAGCCCCCTGCTGTTCGACAGCAACGGCAACCCCAAGGCCGCCTACACCACCGTCATGAACGCCCTCAAGGCCGCCTCCGGTACCGGCCCGGGCGGGACGCCCGGCGGAACCGGTACCGGGCAGATCAAGGGCGTCCCCTCCGGTCGTTGTATCGACATCAACGGTTCCGCCCCTGTCAACGGCACCCAGGCGCAGCTGTCGGACTGCAACGGACAGACGAACCAGCGCTGGACCTACACTTCCGGCAAGCAGCTGACGATCTACGGCAACAAGTGCCTGGACGCCATGGCCAAGGGCACCAGCAACGGCACAAAGGTGGTCATCTGGGACTGCAACGGCGGCACCAACCAGCAGTGGAAAATCAACACCAACGGCACGATCACCGGCGTCCAGTCCGGGCTGTGCCTCGACGCCGTCGGCGCGGCCACCGCCAACGGCACCAAGATCCAGCTGTACTCCTGCGCGTCCGTCGACAACCAGAAGTGGACCGCCCCGTCCGGGACGGGCGGCGGCACGTGCGCTCTTCCCTCGACGTACAAGTGGAGTTCGACGGGTGCCCTCGCACAACCGTCGAACGGGTGGGCCGCGGTGAAGGACTTCACCCACGTGGTGCACAACGGCAAGCACCTGGTCTACGCGTCGAGCGCAGAGGGAACCTCGTACGGCTCGATGGCGTTCAGTCCCTTCACGAACTGGTCGGACATGGCGTCGGCCGGCCAGACCAAGATGAACCAGAACGCGGTGGCGCCCACGCTGTTCTACTTCGCGCCGAAGAAGATCTGGGTGCTGGCGTACCAGTGGGGTGCGTCGCCCTTCAGCTACCGCTTGTCGAGCGACCCCACCAACCCCAACGGCTGGTCCGCGCCGCAGCCGCTGTTCACCGGGAGCCTCCCCGACTCCGGCACCGGCCCGATCGACCAGACCCTGATCGCCGATGACCAGAACATGTACCTGTTCTTCGCCGGTGACAACGGCAAGATCTACCGGGCGAGCATGCCGATCGGGAACTTCCCGGGCAGCTTCGGCTCGTCGTACACGACGGTCATGAGCGACACGGCGAAGAACCTGTTCGAGGCGCCGCAGGTCTACAAGGTCCAGGGCCAGAACCAGTACCTCATGATCGTCGAGGCTCGGGGTGCGAATGAGCAGCGCTACTTCCGCTCGTTCACGGCCTCCAGCCTGAGCGGTTCGTGGACCCCGCAGGCCGCCAGCGAGAGCAACCCCTTCGCCGGCAAGGCCAACAGCGGTGCCGGCTGGACCAACGACATCAGCCACGGCGACCTGGTCCGCAACAACCCCGACCAGACCATGACCATCGACCCCTGCAACCTGCAGTTCCTCTACCAGGGCAAGTCCCCCGACGCGGGCGGCCCCTACGACCGACTGCCGTACCGGCCGGGTGTCCTCACCCTGCAGCGCTGACCTGCCTGATCCACGGTGATGTGCAAGGAGGACACCTCCTGGTGAAGAACGCCACAGCCGGCGGGCGCCGCGGGCGTCACCGCCGTCGCTGGAGCGCCAACGGTCTGCCGCTCGGTGTGCCCGCCGTGCTCGTGCCGTACTTCCTGTTCGTGTAGGAGGAGTAGCAGGCCGAGACCAGCCGGTAGTGCCTCCTACCGGCTGGTCTCGGTGCGCAGCGGCAAGGTGCTGGACGCCAACCGCCTCTCCACCGCCGACGGCACCCGTACGCGGCGGCAAGGCCGGCTTCGTGCTCGCCTCCGGTAGCGACGTGTACACCGAGGTCAGCTCTCTGCGGGCACTTGGCATCGACGCCGTCCCCAACTTCGGACGGACCAGGGAGGTCGTCCACAAGACCGCTGTTGGCGCTCGCTCCTCCAGGACGGCGATACCACCTTCCCCGCCGGTGTCGACGGTGCGGCGGCTTTCGCCGACGACCAGTGCTACCTGGAGGGGCCCGAGGGTCATGTGGTGTCTCTTGGGGCCCAGTTGGGGGGCCGTTCTCTCCACTAGGAGAGGGCGGCCTTTCGTGCGTCCGGAGCCTGGTGGTCGCAACGTGGTGGCCGCGGTGACCAGGTGGGCGCAGCGGCCCGGCGGTGGCCGTCTCATCTCCGGTCGGCGAAACTGCCTGAGGCCGTTGGGGGGTTGGGCGTGGCGGTGCTCCCCGGGGCGGGCCATGCGAGGTCGTCGACGGCGAGGAACGGCTCGCCGGACACGGTCGCGGGGGTGGCCCCGGTGAAGGCCATGACGTCCCGATGCAGGTGGGACTGGTCGGCGTAGCCGGTGTCGGCGGCGACGCGGGCCGCGCCTTCACCCGCGACCAGGCGGTGGGCGGCATGGTCGAAGCGGACCAGCCTCACGGCGCGCTTGGGCGGCAGACCGAGCTGCGAGCGGAACCGGGACCACAGCCGCTTGCGGCTCCATCCGACCTCGGCCGCGAGTGCGTCGACCCGGGCCAGGCCGCGGCCGGCGACGATCCGGTGCCAGGCCCAGGCCACCTCCGGGTCCACCGGCGGTCCCGCCTCGTGCCGGCGGACGAGAAGTGCGTCCGCCAACGCGAAGCGGTCCTGCCAGGACGGGACTTCGCGGAGTTGCTCGCGGATCCGTGACGCCTCCCGGCCCCACAGGTCGCCCAGCGGTACGACGGCGCCATCGAGTTCGGCGGGGGAGGCGCCCAGAACCGCCCGTGCGATCACCGGGGACAGGCGCACCTGCACGCACGCGACGTTCTCTCCCCGCGCCCGGACCGCGCCTGCGGACCCGAGGCCGGGTCCGGCCACGAGGCTTCCCCGCTGCTGCTGCCCCGGGGCGCGGTCGACGACGGGTGAACCGTCGCCGAACTCCAGGAGGAGCGTCACGGCCGGGTGCGGGACGATCCGGAGCGCGTCCAGGTCGCGGACACGGAACCCCGCCATGGTGACACCGGTGACCCGGCTGGGACGCCACGGGCGTTCGACGCCCCACAGCGCCGCACCGTGCGCGAACGTCTGCATCGTCCCATGCTACGGCGGGCCGACCGGGGGAACATTCGTCCAATCCACCACCGCACACTGCGGGACACAGTGGGCACATGACAGCTTCTGACGGTGATTCACCTGTGGGCGGCGGCTCCGAGCCCACCGAGACTTCCATCCTGTCGCTGGAGGACGGCGACATCCACGTGTGCCAGGACGGCCCCCGCGACGCCCCCGCACTCCTGCTCATCCACGGGACCGCCTCCTCGGCCCGCTCGTGGGACCCGATGGTTGCGCTGCTGACCGGGTCTCACCGCGTCATCCGGATCGACCTGCTCGGGCACGGCCGGTCGGCCAAACCGGCCGACCGCAGCTACGCGATCCCGGACCAGGCGCGCCGGGTCGGCCTGGCACTGGACCGGCTCGGCGTCGCACACGCCGTGGTCGCCGGTCATTCCAGCGGCGGCGTGGTCGCCACCGCCCTCGCCGAACGGCTGCCCGGCCTGGTGACCGCGCTCGTGCTCGTCAACACCGGTCCCGGCCTGGGCGCCTTCATCGCAGAGTCCGCCGCGATCGACCTGTCGCAGTGGCCGCCGACCGACGAGCAGCTCCGCGGGTTCGCGCGTACCGGTTTCAGCCGTGCGGGCTACCGGATCCCGGAAGAGCTGCTGGACGACGTACGGGGTATGACCCGGCACACGCTCATCGAGACGATGCGGGCCACCCGCTCCTACCTGGAGCAGCGCGGGCTGCCGGATCGGCTGGCGGTCCTGGGCAAGCCGCTCCTGGTGATCTTCGGTGCGGACGACCGCCGGTGGCGCTCCTCTTCCGCCTCCGACTACCGCGCCGTTCCGGGCGCGAAGGTCGAGCTGCTGCCCGGCCTCGGGCACTCGCCCCTGCTGGAGGATCCCCCGCGGACCGCCACTTCCCTGCTGGCCTTCACCGCGCTCCACACCGTGCGGGCGTTCTGAATGGAAAGGAGTGGTGCCATGCGGATCCTCGTCTCCGGCGCCGGCATCGCCGGTCCGGTCCTGGCCTACTGGCTCACCCGGCACGGCTTTTCCGTCACCGTCGTCGAGCGCGCACCCGCCCTGCGCAGGACCGGCGGCCACGCGGTCGACCTGTTCCGGCCCGCGATGACCATCTCGGAGAGGATGGGCGTGCTCCCGCGCGTCGAGGAGCGGGCCACCGGCACGACCCGGCTGACCGTCCACCCGGAGGGCGCACGGCGTCCCGTCCGGGCGGACCTCTCCAAGATCTTCAGCGCCGCCTCCGACCGGCACGTCGAGATCATGCGCGACGACCTGAGCGACATCTACCACGACGCCGCACGCGACGGCGTCGAGTACGTGTTCGGCGACTCGATCACCGCGATCTCGCCCGACGGCGAGGTGCGGTTCGAGAACGCCGCGCCGCGCCGCTTCGATCTCGTCGTGGGCGCGGACGGGCTCCACTCCACCGTGCGCCGCCTCGTCTTCGGTGAGGAGTCCCGCTTCAGCTACTTCACCGGGGCGTACTTCGGGGTCCTGAGCCTGCCGAACGCCGCGGGCCTCGACGGCGAGCTCCGCATGCACGTCGGCGTCGGCCGCACCGCCGGCATGTACGGCGCGCGGCACCTCGGCGACGCCCGGGCGCTGTTCCTGTTCCGCGGCGAGCGCGAGCCCGACCCCCACCACCGCGACGTGCCCCGGCAGAAGGAACTGCTGCGCGGTGCGTTCGCCGGCCTGCACGCCGAGGTGGACCGCTGGCTCGACGAGCTCGACCGCACCCCGGCGTTCTACTTCGACTCGATCACCCAGCTCCGCATGGACACCTGGTCGCGGGGGAGGGTGACGCTCGTCGGCGACGCGGGCTACTGCCCCGGTCCGGCCGTCGGCGGCAGCACGACCCTGGCCGTCGTGGGCGCGTACGTCCTCGCCGGCGAGCTGGCGCGGGCCGACGGCGACCACCAGCGTGCCTTTCCCTCCTACGAGCGCGTCATGGCGGAGCACGTGCGCGGCAGCCGCGCGGTCGCGCTGAGCGCGGCGAAGACGCTGATCCCCTCGTCCCGCCTCGGCGTGTGGGGACTGGCCCAGGGCGCCCGCCTGGTCTCCGCCCTGCCGGCGGGTCCCGGTCGCGCATTGGTCCGTCTCACCACCGCGAGTGCACGCTTCTACAACTCCGTGACGATCGACGAACCCCCCGCGTCGCCCGCCGCACCAGGAGTCCGGACCGGCCGCGCGGGCGACCCCGGAGGCGGTATCGCGCCGGAGTGAGGAGCGCTCGCGGCCCGGCCGCCGGCCCGGCCGCTTCAGTTCCCCGCCGGGGCCGGGGCCGGGGCCGGCTCGGGCTTCGGGAGGGGGGTGCCGCCCGCGACCGGGCCGGCGCCCGGGAGGCGGGGCGGCTCGGGCAGCGCGAAGACGCGGAGGAACAGCTGAGCGAGGGGGCCGATCGCCACGGCGTACGCGAGCGTGCCGATGCCGGCCGTGCCGCCGAGCAGGAAGCCGGCCGCGAGCACCGTGAGCTCGATCCCGGTGCGGACCAGCCGGACGGACCGGCCGGTGCGCCGGTGCAGGCCGGTCATCAGGCCGTCGCGCGGTCCCGGCCCGAAGCGGGCGCTGATGTAGAGGCCGGTGGCGGCCCCGTTGAGGACGATGCCCGCCGTCAGCAGCGCCCCCTGCGCCAGGGCGCCGTGCGCGTCCGGCAGTACGGCGAGGGTCGCGTCCATCGAGAGGCCCACGGCGAACACGTTGGAGAGGGTGCCGAGCCCCGGTCGTTGCCGCAGCGGCAGCCACAGCAGCAGGACGAGGGCGCCGACGGCCACCGAGACGGTGCCGATGCTCCAGCCGGTCCGCTCGGCGAGGCCCTGGTGGAAGACGTCCCACGGGTCGAGTCCGAGTCCGGCGCGGACCAGGAACGCGGAGCTCGCCCCGTAGAGGGCGAGTCCGACGTAGAGCTGGAGCAGCCGACGGGTGAGGAGCCGCGCGGGGCGGCGAGGGGCCGAGGACACCGGCGGAGCCTTTCATGGGGGCCAAAGACCGACGGGCCCCACGGTGTGGCATGCCCAAGCCCGCGGGACAGGGCCAATTCAAGGTAAGTGGCCCTACTTCGAGGCGGCCGTGTCGCCGCGGGTGGATTTTCGGCCCCCGCCGTGAGGCCGGGCACATTTTTGGCCTATTTCGTCCGAATTGGTGAATGCTTGTGTCCGGTCTGGCGCATTTTGTGTCCTCGGGTGGGGTCGCCAGGCGCCATACGGACGTACCAGCGCCACCGGGAGAGACATGCGACGCCCTTACCGCCTGACCCGCACCTGGCGGACCGCCCTGCCCCTCGCGGGCGGTGCCGCCGTGCTCGGCTTCGGCGGCCTCTACGTCACCGGCCTCGTGGTCAACGGCGACGTCATCGCCGACGGCACCCGCGTCCACGGCGTGGACCTCGGCGGCCTGAGCCGTACGGAGGCCGAGACGGCCCTGGCGCGCGAGCTCGGCCCGGCCGCGGCGTCGCCGATCGCCCTGCGCATCGGCGACCGGACCGAGCAGGCCTCGCCCGCCGCCTTCGGGCTCTCCCTCGACACCGCGGCCACCGCCGACCGTGCCGCGCAGAGCGGATCCGACCCCTTCACGGTGATCCGGCGCCTCCTCGGCCCGGCCGAGAAGCGGGAGATCGAGCCCGTGATCCGGACGGACGGCCCCACGAGCGCCGCCGCCGCGGACCGGCTCGCCGCGGGACGCCCGGCCCGCGACGGCTCCCTCACCTTCGAGGACGGCACCGCCAGGGCGAACGCGCCGGTCACCGGTGTCTCCGTACGCTCCGACCGGGTGGCGGACGCCGTCCGCGCCGCCTACCTGCGCCCGCAGAACGGCCCGGTCACGGTGCCGGTGGAGCAGCAGGCCCCGGCGGTGGGCCCGCAGGAGACCTCCCGGGCCCTGAAGGAGTTCGGCGAGCCGGCGATGTCCGGGCCCGTCGGCCTGACCCTCGGCGGGCGGCGGATCACCCTGTCCCCGGCGGTCCTGGGCCGGCACCTGGAGGTCGAGCCCGACGACCACGGCCGCCTCGTGCCGCGGCTCGACTCCAAGGGTCTGCTGGCCGACCCCGCGGTCGCCCGGCAGGTCGACGAGGTCACCCGGCCCTCCCGCGGCGCCACCTTCCGCGTCGGCTCCGCCGATCAGGCGGTGCTCGCCGAGGACGGGCGCACCGGAGTGCAGGTCAGCGACAAGGCACTCGGCAAGGCCGTGATGCCGCTGCTGACGCGGTCGGGCGCCGCCCGCAGCGCCGTGCTCCCCGTGACGACGGTCCAGCCGAAGCTGACGGCGGAGAACGCGCGCCGCCTCGGCATCAAGGAGAAGGTGTCCTCCTTCACCGTCCACTTCCCGTCCGCGCCGTACCGCACCACCAACATCGCGCGCGCCGTGCAGCTGATCAACGGGTCCGTCGTCCTCCCGGGCGAGACGTGGAGCTTCAACAAGACCGTTGGCGAGCGGACCAAGGAGAACGGTTTCGTCGACGGGATCATGATCAACGACGGCCAGTACGTGAAATCACCCGGCGGCGGTGTCTCGGCGGTCGCCACGACCATGTACAACGCCGTGTTCTTCGCGGGCGTCAAGCCGCTGGAGCACGGGGCCCACTCGTTCTACATCGAGCGCTACCCCGAGGGCCGCGAGGCCACCGTCGCCTGGGGCACGCTCGACCTGCGCTGGCAGAACGACTCCGGCCACGCGATCTACGTCCGGGCCGAGTCCACCGACACCTCGGTGACCATCACCCTGCTCGGCACGAAGAAGTACGACGAGATACGGGCCACCAAGGGGCCGCGCACGAAGGTCACCCCGCCGGCCAAGCGCACGGGCTCCGGCCCGGACTGCGAGGTGCAGACCCCCCTCGAAGGGTTCGACGTCACCGTCGACCGGATCTTCGTCCAGGGCGGCCGGGAGGTGAAGCGGGAGACCTACCCGACGCACTACACCCCGCGCGACGAGGTCACCTGCGACGCGCAGGCCTCGCCGTCCCCGAAGGCCTCTCCCGCTCCCAAGGCCCCGGCACCGGCCGGAGCCTGACCCGGTCCCCGGCCCCGCCGGCCGACGGGCCCGGGGCACCACCCCACGGCGCCCTGCGCTCGCGCGCTGCTGCGCGAGCGCAGGGCGCCGCCGTATCGCCGGCGCGGCCTTCCGCTAGTGGGTGAAGGGAGAGCCGGGCCGGGCGCGCCAGGAGTGGGCGGGATGGCGGATCAGGGAGGGCAGGTTGCGGTCCCAGTGCGCGCGGTGGTGCCGCAAGGAGCGCGCGCCGGAGCCTTGGGTGGTGCGCGCCATCATGAACAGGGCGGCCGTGAGGGCCGCCAGTTCTATGTGGTCCGGGCTGCCCTTGACGACCTTGATCCGGTGCCGGCCTATCACCAGGTCACCGGCAGGGTCTTGGGCCCGCGGATCAGCGCGCCCGGCTGCCATTCGATCTGCTCGGGCGGCACGGCCAGCGCCAGCCGCGGGTAGCGGTCGAGCAGCGTGGCGACCATCAGCTCGGACTCCATCCGGGCCAGCATCGAGCCGACGCAGTGGTGCGGGCCGTTGCCGAAGGCCATGTGGGCGATGGGCCCGCGGTCGAAGTCCAGCTCGTGCGGGTTCGGGAACACCTCGGGATCGCGGTTGGCCGCGAGGTACGAGGAGTAGACCGTCTCCCCGGCGCGCACGGTCACGCCCCCGATCTCGACGTCCCGGGTGGCGACCCTCGGCAGACCCACCCCGCTGCGGTGCGGGATGTAGCGCAGCAGTTCGTCGACGGCCTGCGGGATCATGTCGGGCTCGGCGCGCAGCCGTTCGAGGTGCTGCGGATGGGTGAGCAGCAGGAACACCATGTTGGCGCTGTTGTTGCGGACCGCGTGCGCGCCGCTCACCAGGATGGCGGTGGCCAGCGAGACGGCTTCCGCCTCGGTGATCTCGCCGGCGTCGGCGGCGTCGACGAGCACCCCGGCGAGGTCCTCGCTGCGGTGCTCGCGGCGGTGGGCGAGCAGCTCGACCACGCACTCGCGGACGGTCTTGAGGGCGTCGGTGCTCTTCGCGGGGGCCGGACCCGGGGTCATGATCACGTTCGCCCAGGAGGTCATGTCCCTGCGCATGTCGTGCGGCATCCCCAGCAGGTCCGCGACGGCCGCCAGCGGCAGGGGCCCGTGCAGGTGCTCGACGAGGTCGGCCGGGGCCCCCTGCCGCTCCATTCCGTCCAGCAGGGTGTCCACGGTCTGCTGCACCGACGGCCGCAGCTTCTGCATGCTCTTGCCCGTGAACGCCCGCGCGACCACCCGGCGCATGTCGTTCAGCCGCGGAGGGTCGGCGTAGTTCAAGGACGCCTTCTGCGAGGCGATCGCGTGCGGGGAGGAGGCGGTGATCGTCTTGCCGACCAGCTCCTGCCTGCTGAACCGGGGGTCGGTGGTGGCCGCCTTGACATCGGCATAGCGCGCCATCAGCCAGGCGCTGCCCTCGCCGTACGGCAGCCGGATGCGGGCGGCCCGTTTCTCGCGCAGCCGGTCCTGGAGGAAGGGGTCGAACTCCAGGGCCTCAAGGTCCTCCAGGCTCCAGAAGTGCACCGTTTCGTCCGAGGCCGGATCCATCTCCGGCTTGAGGGCCGTATGCGGGTCTGACGTCATGGTTCATCTCCCTGCGTGGATGTCACCCCCCGGAGCGCGATTTCGCGGGGAAATCGGCAGATTCATCCCTTCCCTCCCGCCACTCGCTCCGCAGCCTCCGCCGGGCATCGTCACCGGATTGGCGCATGTCCCCCAACGCCGTAGTCCCGCGCGCGCAACCGGCGCAGGTCGATGAGGCTGTGTCAGACACGAAAGGAGAGCCACCCATGGCGACTCTGTGCAGGCCAACGGTGTGCGTGCCCGAGCACGTGATCACGATGGAGCAGACCCTCGATCTGGCACGGTCCGTGCACGCGGATCATCCACAGCTCGACCTGGCGCTGCGGCTGATCCGGAACACCGGCGTCGCGAAGCGGCACATCGTGCGCCCCATCGAGGAAACCCTGAAGCACCCCGGTTTCGAATCGCGCAACGCCGTGTACGAGACCGAGGCCAAGGCGAGGGTGCCCGCGGTGGTGCGGCAGGCGCTGGAGGACGCGCAGCTGCGGGCGCAGGACATCGACATGATCATCTACGTGTCGTGCACGGGCTTCATGATGCCGTCGCTGACCGCCTGGATGATCAACACGATGGGCTTCCGCACGGACACCAAGCAGCTGCCCATCGCCCAGCTGGGCTGTGCTGCGGGCGGAGCGGCGGTCAACCGGGCCCACGACTTCTGCACCGCCTACCCGGAGGCGAACGCGCTGATCGTCTCCTGCGAGTTCTGCTCCCTGTGCTACCAGCCGAGCGACCTGGAGGTCGGCAACCTGCTGTCCAACGGCCTGTTCGGCGACGGCGTGGGCGCGGCCGTCGTACGCGGCAAGGGCGGAACCGGCATGGAACTGCACCGCAACAGCTCGTACATCATCCCCCAGACGGAGGACTGGATCATGTACGACGTCAAGTCCACCGGATTCCACTTCAAGCTCGACCGGCGGGTCCCCGGCACCATGGAGCCCCTCGCCCCGTCCCTCAAGGACCTGGCCAAGGCCCACGGGTGGGACGCGGCTGCCCTGGATTTCTACATCATCCACGCGGGTGGACCACGCATCCTGGACGACCTGAGCAAGTACCTCGGTGTGGCACCCGAGGCATTCCGCTTCAGTCGGGCCACACTGACCGAGTACGGCAACATCGCCAGCGCCGTGGTCCTGGACGCACTGCGCCGACTCTTCGACGAGAACGGCACCGCCGATGCCGCGCGGGGCCTGCTGGCCGGCTTCGGCCCGGGCATCACCGCAGAAATCTCACTGGGCAGCTGGACCTCGGAATGAGGGACCGGGTGAGGGAGGAATCCGAAGAATGCTGAAGGACGGCCCCGCAACCGCAAGGCCACCCGTCACGCACTGGCCCACCCCGGCCCTGGACGGGGTCGATTTCGACCCCGTCCTGGCCGAGCTGATGCGGGCGGGGCCGGTAACGCGCATCACACTTCCGAACGGAAGCGGCTGGGCCTGGCTCATCTGCCGCTTCGAAGACGTACGGATGGTGGCCAACGATCCCCGGTTCAGCCGAAAGCTGGTCGTCGAGCACGACGTCACCCGGCTGGCCCCCCACTTCATTCCGGCGCCGGGTGCGGTGGGGTTCGAGGACCCTCCCGACCACACCCGGCTGCGCCGCACCGTCGCCGCCGCCTTCACCACCAGCGGCGTAGAACGCCTGCGCACCCGGGCCCAGGAGATGCTCGACGCCCTCGTCGACGGGATCCTGCGCGACGGACCCCCGGTCGACCTGACCGAGCGTCTGCTCGCGCCCTTCCCGCTCGCCGTGGTCTGCGAGCTGATGGGCGTACCCGAGGACGACCGGCCCATGGTCCACGAATGGACCACGCTGATCCTCTCCTCGGCCCAGGGAGCACAGCGCAGCGAGCAGGCCAAGAACGACATGTGTGCCTATCTCGGCGGACGGCTGCGCGCCGGGGACACCGCGGGCGGCGAGAGCGTCATCGGCCTCCTGGTCAAGGCCGTCGAGGCCGGCGAGGTCACCGAGGAGGAGGCCACCGGGCTGGCGCTGCTCATCCAGATCGGCGGAGAGGCCGTCACCAACAACGTGGGCAACATGGTCTACATCCTGCTCACCCGGCCGGACCTGCTGGAACACATGCGGAGCAACCCCGGGGTGCGCCCCTCGGCGCTCAACGAACTGCTCCGCTACATTCCCCACCGCAACGCGGTCGGGCTCTCCCGGATCGCCCTTGAGGACGTCACGGTCGCCGGACACCTCATCCGGGCGGGCGAAGCGGTGTACATCTCGTACCTCGCCGCCAACCGGGACCCGGACGTCTTCCCCGACCCCCACGAGCTGCACCTCGACCGCAGCCCCAACCCGCACGTCTCCTTCGGATACGGGCCCCACTTCTGCCCCGGCAACATGCTGGCCCGCCTCGAATCCGAACTCATGGTGGACGCGCTGCTCGACCGCTTCACCGACCTGCGGTTCGCCGTCCCGGTGAACGAACTGCGGTGGCGGCCGGGAGCACTCATCCGCGGGCCGGAAGGTCTGCCCGTGACCTGGTCATGACCGCGCACATCGCCCGGGACGGGCTGCTCGTCCCACCGGGTCACGGCCGCACCCTGCACACCGAAGCCCAGCAGGTCACCTTCAAGGTCACCGGGGAGCACTCGACGGTGGCCTCCAGCTTCGAGGTCGTCGTACCGCCCGGGTTCGACGTAGGAGCACACCTGCACACCCGCAGTGAGGAGCTGTTCTACGTCCTGGAAGGCGAACTCGACGTCATGGCCTTCGAACCGCGCGTCCGCAGCGGGGACGACTGGCGGCACTGGGAGGCACTCGACGGGCGCCGGGTCGTCCGCGCCACTCCCGGCACCGTCATCGTGGTCCCGCCCGGCTGCCCGCACGCGTTCGCCAACCGCACCGGCGAACCCGCGCGGATGTTCTTCCAGGCCTCCCCGCCCCCCGACCACGAGCGGTACTTCGAAGAACTGCTGGACCTGCTCGACGCGGGCACCACCCCCGACCCCCTGGCGATCTCGCAACTGCGGGCCCGCTACGACATCGAACAGCTCACGCCGCTGCGCCACGGGCTGTCCTGACCACCATCACGCACCACGCACCACGCACCACTCCATGCACCACATCCCCACCCCCCACCCATTGCTCGGGAGAAAATCGATGCTGCGCACTCGCCGCACACTTCGCACCGCCACCTACACGCTGGCCGGCACGCTCGCCGCCGCCTCCCTAGCGGCCGTCCCGGCCCGGGCCGCCGAACCCCTGCCGTCCCACTGGTGCTACGTCAACGGCGTCGAGGCCCAGCCCGGCCAGGAGGTGAGGGGCACCGACGGCGACGACACGATCCTGTGCGAGAACGACGTCGAGAACGTGATCATCTACGGCGGGGCCGGCAACGACAACATCCGCGTCAAGGGCCTGCTCATCGACTCCCAGGTGCTCGGCGGCGAGGGCGACGACACACTCCAGGTCAACAACCTCTACCCGCGCAACAGCACCTCGTCGGTGCGCGGCGGTGCGGGCGACGACACCATCATCACCGCCCTCGTGGTGGGCACGGCGGCGCACGGAGCCAGCGTCTACGGCGACCACGGCAACGACAAGATCACCACGGGCAGCGTGCTCGGCGAGCCCGGCGAGTACCAGCGCGGCGGCGGCCAGGTCTTCGGCAACGACGGAAACGACCTGATCCGCACGGGCAACGTCGACCTCGGCGGCCGGGTCCTCGGCGGCAGCGAGAACGACGTCATCGAGCCCAAGTCGGTGGGCGCGGAGTCCGCGGGCGTCGTCCAGGGCGGTCCGGGCAACGACACGGTCCGCGGCCAGAACGACAGCGTCCTGACGATCGGACCCGGCTACGGCCAGGTCGACGGCGGACTGGGGACCAACTCCTGCAAGCTGAAGCACTTCTCCACCGGCGACCGGGTCCGCAGCTCGGTCGCGAACTGCGCTCTGCCGGCCCCGGCGACCGACGCCGCCACCCCGGCGGCGCCGTCCGGTGCCAAGCCGGCCAACCCCTCGAACGCCGCTCAGCCGGCGAAGCCCGCTCAGCCCGCGCAGCCGGCCGCGCCCGCCAAGCCCGCCAAGCCCGCGAAGCCCGCGAAGCCCGCGAAGCCGGCGCAGCCGGCCGCGCACTCGCGTCCGGGTCAGCCCTCCCACCCGTAGCCCGTCAGGATCCTGACGGCCTGCCGCCCCGGCCCCCCGCTGCACCGCGGGAGCGCTCCATGGACAGGCCGGCGGGAAGCAGGAACCAGGTCAGCACGGCCCCGGCGGTGAAGATGGCCGCCGAGGCCGCGAAGACCGTGTGGTAGCTCTCCAGGACGGCCCGCGCCACGAGTTCCGGCGCGGGCCGTCTGCCTGCGAGGGCGCGGCCCACGGTGCCCGCGGCCAGCGTGCTCATGAGGGCGGTGCCGACCGAGCCGCCGATCTGCCGCATGGCGTTGACCGTCGCGGAACCGACGCCCGCGTCGCGCGGGTCGACGCCCGCCGTGCCCAGGTTCATGGCGGCCGCCGTGATCAGGCCCATGCCCAGGCCCGTCGCGACCTGTCCGGGCAGGACGTCGACCACGTACGGGCCCGTGGCCGACAACCGGCTCATCCACGCCATCCCGCAGGCCGCGAGCAGCATGCCGCCGACGATGCGCGGCCGCCCGCCCATCTTGCCCAGCAGCCCCATGTTGCTGCCGATCGCGCTGATCATCGTGCACCCGGACATCGGCATGAAGGCCAGGCCGGTCGTGGCGGGGCTGTAGCCGCGGGTGTGCTGGAGGTAGTACGTCAGGAAGAGGAACACCCCGAACATGCCGACCCCGGTGACGAACACGGACGCCAGCGCCGTCGCCCGGACCCGGTCGAGCACGATCCGCAGCGGCAGCAGCGGGTGCGGGCTCTGGTGCTGCCACCAGGTGAACGCCACGAGCAGGCCGGCGCCGGTGCTCAGCAGGCCCAGCGTGTGCACCGAGCCCCAGCCGTGCGGGCCGGCCGTGGCCAGACCGTAGACCAGGCAGAAGAGCCCCGACGAGGCGAGCACCGTGCCGGGCAGGTCCAGCCGCGGCGGGGCGGCGGCAGCCGGCCGGCGCAGGAGCAGCAAGCCGCCGGCGACGGCGACGGCGGCGAAGAGCACGTTGACGTACAAGGTCGAGCGCCAGCCCAGGTGCTCGGTCAGCACGCCGCCCAGCAACAGCCCGACGGCACCCCCGGAGGCGGCCAGCGACCCGAACACCCCGAAGGCCTTGCCGCGTTCGGCCGGTGCGGAGAACGTCGTGGTGAGCAGCGAGAGCGCGGCCGGGGCCAGCAGGGCCGCGAACACGCCCTGCAGCGCCCGGGCCGTGACGAGGACCCCGAAGGTGGCCGCGGCGCCGCCGACGGCCGAGGACACGGCGAACCCGAGCTGGCCCACGAGGAAGGCCCGACGGCGTCCGATCAGGTCGGCGAGCCGCCCGCCGAGCAGCAGGAGGCTGCCGAAGGCGATGGCGTACGCGGTCACCACCCACTGGCGCTGCTGGTCGGAGAAGCCGAGACCGGCCTGGATGGAGGGCAGCGCGATGTTCACGATGGTGGCGTCGAGGACGACCATGAGCTGGGCCAGGCCGATGACGGCCAGGATCCACCAGCGGCGCGGATCAGGCGGCGCGGCGGCGGGCGCGGGGACTGCGGACGTGGTGCCGGCGCCGGGGGCCGGTCCGGTCGGTTCTGCGGACACGGTGGGACTCCAGGGGTTCCGCTCGATGTGGCAGGGGGTGGATGTGGCAGGGGGGTGTCTGACTCGACGATGCGTGAGACGGGCCCCGCGCCTGCGCACCACGCCACGGTGGCGTCCGGATGGACCAGTGCAGTGACCTTTTCCTTCCCCGGTCCGCGGGAAATCGGGTCCTTACGGCTCCACGGGGCGCCCCGCGCGGAGCTCCAGCGGGCCCGTGCCGCGGGCGCGGGCGCGCAGGCAGGCCGTGATCTGCCGGCGCAGGGAGGGCTTGACCAGGCCCCGCAGGTGCGCGGGGTCCACCGCCCGCCACCGGAGCAGCTCGGTGGGGTTCAGGCGGATCCGGGCCAGGGCCGGCGCGTCCAGGACCCCGCCGTCGTACAGGAAGCGGATCCGCGCCGGGTAGCCGGGCTTGTGGGCCCAGTTGACGCCGAGCAGCCGGCCCGGTTCGAGGTCCAGGCCGAGTTCCTCGCGCACCTCGCGGCGGGCCGCGGCGCGCGGGGTCTCGCCGAGGTCGCTGTCGATGCCCCCGCCCGGCAGGTTCCAGCGGCCCGGCTTGCCGTACGCGGGCTCCACCAGCACGACCGCGCCCGCCGCGTCGGTGCACAGCACGCTCGCGGCGGTGACGGCCTTGGGGCGGGCGGCCCGGTGGCTCGCGGAGTCGAAGGCACCGGCGTGTTCGAGGGCCGCGCGGCGCCCGGGATCCAGGCCGGCCGGGGAGCCGGGCTGGGGGACGCCTTCCACGAGGTGTGCGAGCGAGCCGGCGTACAGGGCGGCCAGGGCTGCGCGCAGCCGCGTCGCGAGCCGGGCGGGCAGGACCGCGTACGCCTCCTGCGGCGCGAGCCATTCGGCGCAGGCGTCCCCACCCGCCGCGGAGGTCAGCGCGGCGGTCTGCGCGGGGGAGAGCGGCCCCACGAGGTGCACGTGCTCGACCAGGGCCCGCCCGAGCGGTCCGGGCCGGTGCGAGTCCACCGCGAGCAGCCTGCCGACCGGGGCGCGCAGGGCCAGCTCCTCCGCCAGCTCGCGGGCCAGCCCCTCCTCCGGGGTCTCGGTGCCGCCGACGGGGCCGCCCGGAAGCCTCCGGTCAGGCCGTCCCGCGGGCGTCAGGACGAGAACCCGGCCGTGGGGGTCGAGGACGACCGCGGTGGCGGCCACGAGCGGTCCCCGCCGGGCGGAGCGGAAGGCGAGCACGGCGTCGGCGTCGGCGAAGGGACGGTCGGACACGGCGGCTCCCGGGGTCGTGCGGGGACGATGTGCGCAGGTGCGGTGTGCCGTCTCCCGGACCTGCCGCGACCGGCCCCGCTCGGGACGGCGCGGTGTCATGCCCGGGCCAGGAGCATCCCGCCCATGGTGACCATGGTCGCCGCGACGAGCCCGTCCAGCACGCGCCAGGCCGAAGGCCGCGCCAGCAGGCCGCTGAGCAGGCGGGCCCCGTAGCCGAGCGAGCCGAACCAGGTCAGGCTGGCCAGCCCGGCGCCGATCCCGAACGCCCAGCGCAGGTCGCCGCGGTCGGCGGCGAGGGAGCCGAGCAGCAGGACGGTGTCCAGGTAGACGTGCGGGTTGAGCCAGGTCATCGCCAGACACGTCAGGACGGCGCGGCGGCGGGAGGCGGTGAGTCCTCCCGCGCCGCCCGTGGCGCTTCCCCCGGTGTCGAGGGCCGCGCCGGGCACGGGCCGCAGCACCCGCCGGGCGGCGAGCACTCCGTAGCAGACCAGGAACCCGCCGCCGGCCATCCCGACCACCGTGAGGGCCGCGGGCCAGGCGGTGACGAAGGCGCCGACGCCGGCGACGCCGAGGGCGATCAGGACCGCGTCGGACAGGGCGCAGATGGCGACCACGGCGAGGACGGCGTGGCGGCGGGCGCCCTGGCGGAGGACGAAGGCGTTCTGCGCGCCGATGGCGACGATGAGGGAGAGGCCGGTGCCGAAACCGGCGAGGCCCGCCGTGAAGATGCCGTGTGTCATGGCTCCGACCGTAGGCACGCAGGCAGTTTCAGTACAGCTAAAGATTTTTACGTACCCTTAGCCCTCGTGAAGGAGGGGTGATGGACGAGCTTCCGCTGGACCAGGTGCGGACCCTGCTGGCCGTGGTGGACGAGGGGACCTTCGACGCGGCGGCCGCGGCCCTGCACGTGACGCCGTCGGCCGTCAGCCAGCGCGTCAAGGCGCTGGAGCAGCGGACGGGGCGGGTCCTGCTGATGCGGACGAAGCCGGTCCGCGCGACGGAGTCCGGGCAGGTGGTGGTGCGGTTCGCCCGGCAGCTGGCCCGGCTGGAGCGGGACGCCCGGGCCGAGCTGGGCATGGCGCAGGACGGGGGCGGCCCGGTGCGACTGCCGATCGCCGTCAACGCGGACTCCCTGGCGACGTGGTTCCTGCCGGCGCTGGTACGGGTGCCGCAGGATCCGCCGGTCGCCTTCGAACTGCGCCGGGAGGACGAGTCGCACACGACGGCGCTGCTGCGCGAGGGCCGGGTGATGGCGGCCGTCACCTCCTCGCCGGACCCGGTGGCGGGCTGCAGCGTCCGGCGGCTGGGGCTCGCGCGGTACCTGCCGGTGGCGAGCCCGGACTTCGTGGCCCGCCACCTGCCGGCGGGGCCGGGAGCCGGGCCGGAGCCGGCGCAGGCGCTGCGGAGGGCGCCGGTCATCGTCTTCGACCGGCGGGACGTGCTGCAGGACTCCTTCGTACGGTCGCTGACGGGGGACCCCGAGGCGGCGGCCTCGCCGCTGCGCCACCACGTGCCGACGTCGGAGGGCTTCCGCGATGCCGTGGCCTCGGGCCTCGGCTGGGGCCTCGTACCGGAACCGCAGGCGGAACCGCTGCTGCGGGCGGGCGCCCTGGTGCTGCTGGTGCCGGGCCGGCCGCTGGACGTACCGCTGTACTGGCAGCAGTGGAAGCTGGACTCGCCCGCACTGTCGAAGACGGCCCAGGTGATCGCACGCGCCGCGGCCGAGGCGCTCCGCCAGGACGAGGCCGGCTGACACGGCGCCACTACGCTTCCCCCCATGGAGTCCTACACGATCGGTCAGGCGGCGCGGCTGCTCGGGGTGAGCGTGGACACGGCTCGGCGCTGGGCCGACGCCGAGCGGTTCCCCACCCGGCGCGAGGGTTCGCGGCGCATGGTGGACGGGCCCGACCTGGCCGCCTTCTGCGTGGAAGCCGCGAAGGAGGGCGCAGCCGGCGGCGAGGAGCCCCCGTACACCTCGGCGCGCAACGCCTTCCCGGGGATCGTCACCGCCGTCAAGCTCGGTACCGTCGACGCGCAGGTCGAGATCCAGGCCGGACCGCACCGCATCGTCTCGCTGCTCACACGGGAGGCGGTGGAGGAGCTCGGCCTGGAGGTGGGGGCGCGGGCCGTCGCCCGGGTGAAGTCGACCAGCGTGTTCGTCGACCGCGTCTGACCCGGTCCCGGGGCGAGGCGCAGGTCCGGGGCGCGGGCCCGTCCCGGAGCCGCGGGGCGGCGGTGGCAGACTGGCCACTGATCCGCCGAAGGGGAGTACGCCGTTGTCCATGTTCAGCACCTTGCGCCGGGCCGTGCGCCGCGGCTACCGGCGGGCCGTCGACCTCAGCCACCCGGCCCGCTCCCCGCTCGGCAGCGCCGTCGTCAACTGCGTCGTCTACCAGGACGGCGTGCGCCAGGACGGCTGCGCCGAGGCCGGGGAGGCGCTGCGGCGGGTCCGCAAGACGGGCTGCGGCTTCGTCTGGATCGGCCTGCACGAACCCTCGCAGGAGGAGCTCGCCGGTCTCGCCGAGCTGTTCGGTCTGCACCCGCTCGCCGTCGAGGACGCCGTGAACGCGCACCAGCGGCCCAAGGTGGAGCGGTACGACGACATACTCTTCTCCGTCTTCAAGACCGTCCGCTACGTCGAGCACGAGGAACTCACCGCCACCAGCGAGGTGGTGGAGACCGGCGAGCTGATGGCCTTCACCGGCGAGGACTTCGTCATCACCATCCGGCACGGCGGTCGGGGCACCCTCGGTCCGGTCCGCGAGAGCCTGGAGTCCGCTCCGGAGCAGCTCGCCAAGGGGCCGGCGTCGGTGCTGCACGCCATCGCCGACCACGTCGTCGACGACTACATGGCCGTGACCGACGCCGTGCAGAACGACATAGACGCCGTCGAGACGGCCGTGTTCAGCGAGCACGGGAGCCGGGGCGACGCGGGCCGCATCTACCAGCTCAAGCGGGAACTCCTGGAGCTGCGCCGGGCGGTGGCACCGCTCGGCCGGCCGCTCCAGCAGCTGGCCACGACGCCGATAGCGGTCATCCCGCAGGAGATCCGCGCCTACTTCCGCGACGTGGCCGACCACCTGAACCGGGCCACCGACCAGATCAACGCCTACGACGCCCTCCTCGACTCCATCCTGCAGGCGCATCTCGCGCAGGTGACCGTCGCGCAGAACGAGGACATGCGCAAGATCACGGCCTGGGCCGCGATCGTCGCCGTACCCACCATGGTCTGCGGTATCTACGGCATGAACTTCGACCACATGCCCGAACTGCACTGGACGTACGGGTACCCCCTGGTCGTCGGCGTGATGGCCGTCGCCTGCTTCGTCATCCACCGGGGCTTCAGGAGAAACGGCTGGCTCTGACCCCTGCGCCTGCCCTAGGGTCCGCCCTTTGGCGATCATCAAGCAGAACGGGCAGGTCAGGGTATGGAGCCGACAACGACGGGGCAGGCAGCAGGGGAGTTGGCGGGCGAGCGCGTACGGCTGGAGCCGCTGGAGCAGCGGCACCACGACGGGCTGTGCGAGGCGATACGCGACGGCAGCCTCTGGGAGCTGGCGGTGACCCTGGTCCCGCATCCGGACGAGGTGCGCGGCTTCATCGACGACGCGGTCGCCGCGCGCGCCGTCGGCACCCAACTGGCGTACGCCACCGTGGACTCGGCCACCGGCCGGATCGCCGGCTCCACCCGGCTCATGGCGATCGACCCGGTGAACCGCCGTCTGGAGATCGGCTGGACCTTCCTCGGGCGGACCTGGCAGCGGACGGGTGTGAACGCGGAGGCCAAACTGCTCATGCTGACGCATGCGTTCGAGGTGCTGGGGATGAACCGGGTCGAACTGCTGACGGACGTGCGCAACAGCGCCTCGCGGGCGGCGATCGCCCGGCTCGGCGCGACCCAGGAGGGGGTGCTGCGCCACCACATGGTCATGCGGGACGGCTGGATCCGCGACACCGTGGTGTTCAGCCTGACCCGGCCCGAATGGCCGCAGGCGAAGGCCGCCCTGACGGCCCGTCTGGCCGGCCGCCGGTAGCAAGGGGCGGGGCGCCCACGGGTCTTGAGCCGTCCGGAGTTCTGGTAGTAAAGTTTCCTAACGAAGTCGGGAACACCTCAACTCCGCGCCTCAACCCCCCCCATGGAGGCCCTGTGTTCACCCCGTCCACCTCCCACCGCAAGAAGAAGGCGGTCGGTGCCGCGCTGCTCGGCGCGGCACTTCTCGCCGCGCCGGTCGCGGCGCACGCCACGGCGGCGCCCACCCCCACCACCGCTTCCGCTTCGGCCTCGGCTTCGACGGCCGAAGCGGCGGCGGCCGTCGGGCTCGACGATCCGGCGAAGAAGGACATCGCCATGCAGATCGTCTCCAGCGCGGAGAACTCCTCGCTGGACTGGAAGGCCCAGTACAAGTACATCGAGGACATAGACGACGGCCGCGGCTACACCGCCGGGATCATCGGCTTCTGTTCCGGCACCGGCGACATGCTCGACCTCGTCGAGTACTACACCCAGATCAAGCCGGGGAACGTACTGGCCAAGTACCTCCCCGCCCTGCGCAAGGTCGACGGCACCGACTCCCACGCCGGCCTCGACCCGGACTTCACCGGGGACTGGGCGAAGGCGGCCCGGGACGCGGACTTCAAGAAGGCCCAGGACCACGAGCGGGACCGGGTCTACTTCAACCCCGCCGTGAAGCAGGGCAAGTCGGACGGGGTGGGCGTGCTGGGCCAGTTCGTCTACTACGACGCCATCGTCATGCACGGCGACGGCACCGACCCCACCAGCTTCCGCAACATCCGCAAGCGGGCGCTGTCCAAGGCCAAGCCGCCCTCCCAGGGCGGCAACGAGACCGCCTGGCTGAACGCCTTCCTGGACGCCCGCGTCTGGGCGATGAAGCAGGAGGAGGCGCACAGCGACACCAGCCGGGTCGACACCGCCCAGCGGGTCTTCCTGAAGAAGGGCAACCTGGGCCTCGACACCCCGCTCGACTGGAAGGTCTACGGCGACTCCTTCCACATCGGCTGACCGCTCTTGCGGGGGCGGCCCGGGCGGACTCCCCTCCCCGTCCGGGCCGCTGCGAGATCGCGGTGCCGTAACGATGTGCAGGCCAACTCGCCCCGGATCGTCACCCGGTGTGATCCCGCAGGCTCCATGGGTGCCAATGAGGGCCCGTTGACGGTGTTTTTGCCCGCAGAGTCCGAGCAAAGCGGTGCTTTTGGTGCCTTGAGAAGTGGCTTGACCGCGACGTAAGCGGGGCATAAGTTCTGCCCCGGCTTGCTCCAGCAGGACGGGCCGACGAACCGTCCTCAGGGGGGACAATGCACTACTACACCGACGTCCTGAAGAAGTACACCGTCTTCTCCGGCCGCGCCCGCCGGCAGGAGTACTGGATGTTCACCCTCTTCAACCTGATCGCGCTGATCATCGTCGCCGTCATCGACAACGCGATCGGCACCTACCCGCTGCTGTACCTGATCTACGCGCTCGCCGTCCTGCTCCCGGGCCTGGGTGTCGCCGTGCGCCGCCTCCACGACACCGGCAAGTCCGGCTGGTGGCTGCTCATCAGCCTCGTGCCGCTGATCGGTGGCATCTGGCTGCTCGTCCTGATGGCCTCCGAGGGCCAGCCGCAGCCGAACCAGTACGGCCCGAACCCCAAGGCCGTCCAGGCCTGAACCGGCCTGTTCGCCTGAGCGCCCGAGCGCCGTCCCCGGCTGGAAACAGCCGGGGGCGGCGCTCTCGCCGTTCCGGTACGCGCACGCCCTCCCGCGGGCCGGGTGACATGCGTCTCGTCCGGCCGACGGCAGGGACTGTCCGGACCGGCCCGATCACGAGATATCTTGATGTCGAGCAATGTTGCAGACGAGAGACGCAGACTGTGGAGCGGAGCAACCGGTGACTGACTCGACCATCATCTACACGCACACTGACGAGGCCCCCGCCCTCGCGACGTATTCCTTCCTGCCTGTGGTCCAGGCCTACGCGTCGACGGCCGGTGTGAATGTCGAGACCCGTGACATCTCCCTGGCCGGTCGGATCATCGCGAGCTTCCCCGAGCACCTCCAGGAGGGCCAGCGGATCGCCGACGCCCTGGCCGAGCTCGGCGAACTGGCGAAGACCCCGGAAGCCAACATCATCAAGCTGCCCAACATCTCGGCCTCGATCCCGCAGCTGAAGGCCGCGGTCGCCGAGCTCCAGGGCCAGGGCTACGCGCTCCCGGACTACCCGGACGACCCGAAGACCGACGAGGAGCGCGAGATCCGCGCCCGCTACGACAAGGTCAAGGGCAGCGCCGTCAACCCGGTCCTGCGCGAGGGCAACTCCGACCGCCGCGCCCCCGGCTCGGTCAAGAACTACGCCAAGGCCCACCCGCACCGCATGGGCGCCTGGACCCCCGAGTCGAAGACGAACGTCGCCACCATGGGCGCCGACGACTTCCGCTCCACCGAGAAGTCCACCGTGATCACCGAGGCCGGCACGCTGCGCATCGAGCACGTCGCCGCCGACGGCGCCACCACGGTCCTGCGCGAGTCCGTACCGGTGCTGGCCGGTGAGGTCGTGGACGCGTCCGTCATGCACGTCGACGCCCTGCGCACCTTCCTGAACGACCAGATCGAGCGTGCCAAGGCCGAGGGCGTCCTGTTCTCCGTGCACCTCAAGGCCACGATGATGAAGGTCTCCGACCCCATCGTCTTCGGCCACGTGGTCCGCGCCTTCCTCCCGAAGACCTTCGCCCGCTACGGCGAGACCCTGGCCGCCGCCGGCCTGTCCCCGAACGACGGCCTCGGCACCATCCTCAACGGCCTGGGCGCCCTCCCCGACGGTGACGCGATCAAGGCCTCCATCGACGCCGAGATCGCCGAGGGCCCGGCCCTCGCCATGGTCGACTCGGACAAGGGCATCACCAACCTGCACGTCCCGAGCGACGTCATCGTCGACGCCTCCATGCCGGCGATGATCCGCACCTCCGGCCACATGTGGGGCCCGGACGGCCAGGAGGCCGACACCCTCGCCGTGCTGCCCGACAGCAGCTACGCGGGCGTCTACCAGGCCGTCATCGAGGACTGCCGCGCCCACGGCGCCTTCGACCCGTCCACGATGGGCTCGGTGCCGAACGTCGGTCTGATGGCGCAGAAGGCCGAGGAGTACGGCAGCCACGACAAGACCTTCGAGATCGCCGCCGCGGGCACCGTCCGCGTCGTCGACGCCGCGGGCAACGTGGTCCTGGAGCAGGAGGTCGCCGCCGGCGACATCTTCCGCGCCTGCCAGACCAAGGACGCCCCGATCCAGGACTGGGTCAAGCTCGCCGTCACCCGCGCCCGCGCCACCGGCGCCCCGGCCGTCTTCTGGCTCGACGAGACCCGCGCCCACGACGCGCAGCTGATCGCCAAGGTCAACACCTACCTCGCGGAGCACGACACCGAGGGCCTGACCATCAAGATCCTCTCCCCGGTCGAGGCCACCGCCTACTCCCTGGAGCGCATCCGCCGCGGGGAGGACACCATCTCGGTGACCGGCAACGTCCTCCGCGACTACCTGACCGACCTCTTCCCCATCCTGGAGCTGGGCACCAGCGCCAAGATGCTGTCGGTCGTCCCGCTGATGGCGGGCGGCGGCCTCTTCGAGACCGGCGCCGGCGGCTCCGCCCCGAAGCACGTCCAGCAGCTCGTCAAGGAGAACTACCTGCGCTGGGACAGCCTGGGCGAGTTCTTCGCGCTGGCCGCCAGCTTCGAGCACCTGGCGACCACCACGGGCAACGCCCGCGCCCAGGTCCTGGCCGACACCCTCGACCGCGCGACCGGCACCTTCCTCAACGAGGACAAGTCGCCGACCCGTCGCCTCGGCGGTATCGACAACCGTGGCAGCCACTTCTACCTCGCCCTGTACTGGGCGCAGGAGCTGGCCCAGCAGAACGACGACGCCGCGCTGGCGTCCGCCTTCGAGCCGCTCGCCAAGACGCTGAGCGAGCAGGAGGAGACCATCGTCGGCGAGCTGAACGCGGTGCAGGGCTCCCCGGCCGACATCGGCGGCTACTACCAGCCCGACCCGGCCAAGGCCGCGGCGGTCATGCGCCCGTCCGCGACCTTCAACCAGGCGATCGCCTCCCTCGCCTGAGGTCGCTGCGTCACGAGGGTCCGCCCCGGCCGGCTGCTGCCGGCCGGGGCGGACCCGTATGCCGCCGGGACGCCCCGTCAGAGCCGGTGGACGTGCTCGCCCTCGACCGCGAGCGGGCACCGGCCTGCGGCCAGGATGCGCAGCCCCGGGGCCACGGCCAGCAGCCCGCGCACCCAGGACAGCGTGTCGGGGCTGAGGTGGTCGCTGCCGTCCAGGACCAGCAGCATGTCCCGCTCGGCGAGCCAGGACACCGGGTTCCGGCTGCGGCACGGCTGCACCGGCATCCCGGCCACCGAGCCCAGTGCGGCCGTCAGCTCGCACACGCCGACCGGCCGGTCCAGAGTGACCACGGCCGCACCGTCGCAGAAGTTGGACGACAGGCGCCGGGCGATGTCCCGTACCAGCAGGCTCCGGGGCTCACGGAACCGGCCGGTGACCGTCAGCACCCGTCCCCGCCGGACGGCCGTGAGCAGTCTGGACAGCTCGGCGGAGGTCGTCGGCAGCGTGCCGGCCCGGCCTGGATCCCTCATCGGCACGATGCCCCCCATTGCATACGTGTCCCATGCGCGGCCAAGGGCTCCTTCGCGCCGCGTAGCAGTGATTATGCGCCAATTGCGCCGCACGGCCAGGGGATTGGCGGATTCCGGAACGACGAGCCTGCGTAGTTCCACTGGGCCGCCCGCGGTACGCGCCCGGGCCCGTCCGGGAGAGAACGGTTGTCCGCAGGCCGCTCATCGGCTCTACTGCTGTGCAGCCCCGTACGCGGGGCATATTCCGGGGAGGGACAGGATGACAGGGGACCGGCGAGCGCACCGACGGGCCGCACAGCGGGCCGGGGGCCCGCGGCGGCCCTCCTCCCACCGGCGGCGCCGCGGGTTCCGGGGCAGGCCGCTGCTGACCCTGCTGGTCTCCGCCTTCCTGCTCGTCGGTGTCTGCGCCGCCACCGGCGTCGCCTGGGACCCCTTCACGCCGGGCGCCCGGCAGGACGCCTCCGCGCCCGCCATCGGCGCACCGTGGCCCGCCACGACCGCGAGCGCATCCGCCCCGGCCACCCCGCCCACCGGCAACGCCACCGACGGCAGCGGGCAGGACAAGGGCGAAGCCACCGGCCCGGCGGCCGACGCCGGCGAGCGGCCCGGAGCGCTGCCCTTCGACATGCCGGCGCCGGCCGCACTGCGCACCGGCGCCGCGGGCCGGAAGCTGGTCTTCGCCCACTACTTCACCCCGTACCCGCTCTCACTGGACAACGCGAGCGCCGACGGCGACTACTACACGCGCAACTACCTGGACCCGGCCGGCGAGAACGGCAAGCACGAACGCTACGGCGGCCTGCTGCGCGACCGGCCCCTGCCCGTCCCTCCCCGGGACGGCGACTGGGAACTCGCCAACCTCCGGCAGGAAGTGCGCACGGCCCGCGCTGCCGGCCTCGACGGATTCACCCTCGACCTGCTGTCCTTCTCCGGGCAGAACTGGGACCGGGCCAAGCTCCTGATGGAGGCCGCCCACACGGTCGACCCCGAGTTCAAGATCATGCTGATGCCGGACATGACCTCCCTGAAGACCGACGACCCGGGCGTCCTCGCCGACGCCCTCGCAGCCCTCGCAAAGGCCCCCGCCGCGCACCGGCTCGCCGACGGCCGGCTCGTCGTCTCCCCCTTCAAGGCGGAGGCCCAGAGCGCCGCGTGGTGGTCGCAGGTCCTCGACGCCCTCAGGACACGGCACGGCATCCGGACCGCCTTCGTCCCGCTGTTCCTCGACTTCGCCGCCCACCACGCGGCGTTCGCGCCGATCAGCCACGGGTTCTCCGAATGGGGCTCCCGCAGCTACGTCGGCCAGGAGGGCGCCGCCGCGGACGTGCGGCGCGCCCACGGCATGGGCAAGATCTGGATGCAGCCCGTCTCCGTCCAGGACGCCCGCCCCAACCAGGGCATCTACGACGAGGCCGGCAACACCGCAACCCTGCGCTCGACCTGGACGCACGCCATCGAGGACGGCGCCGACTGGGTCCAGCTCACCACCTGGAACGACTACTCCGAGGGCAGCCAGTTCGCGCCCTCCCTGCACAACGGCTCCACCTACCTGGACCTGGCCTCCTACTACCTCACCCGGTTCAAGACCGGCAGCTGGCCGGAGATCGTCCGCGACACGCTGTACGTCACCGCCCGCACCCAGTTCGCCGCCGCCGACCCCACCGGAACCCAGTCGCTGGTGATGTCCCTGCGCAAGGGCAGCGCCGCGCCCCGCGACGCGGTGGAGGTCCTCAGCTTCCTGACGGCCCCGGCGAGCATCCGGACGAAGGCGGGTCCGGCCGAGGACACCCACGAGGCCCCGGCCGGCGTGCACTCCGAACTGCTGCCGCTGCGGCCGGGAACCAGCTCGGCGGTGGTGGTCCGCGACGGCAGGGCGGGTGCCGAGGCGGAGCTGCCGTACCCCGCGGACCGGACGGTGAAGGTGCAGGACCTCCAGTACTACGCCGTGACCAGCGGCCGGAGCTGACCGACGGCGAAACACCGGCCGCGGAACCGGCCACCTCGGCGGGATTGGCCCTTCCGGCCGGTCCGGGACGGCCCGCACCATCCGGGTAACCGCACACCACCCCTCGGAGGACCCGTGACCGACCCGACCGCCCCCGCCGCACCGCAGCGCCCGGCCGCCCCCGCCGTGTTCCCCGGGGGCCCCGGGCTGTTCCGGCTGGATCCGGAGATCGCCCACCTCAACCACGGCTCCTTCGGCGCCGTGCCGCTGCCCGTGCAGGAGGCCCAGGCCGCGCTCCAGGCGGAACTGCACGCCGATCCCGACGCGTTCTTCATCGCCGCCTCCGAGCGGATCGCCGCCGCCCGCGGCCGGGTCGCCGCCCACCTGGGTGCCGAACCCGAGGGGATCGCCTTCATCGCCAACGCCACCGAGGGCGCCAACCTCGCCCTGGACGCCATCCCGCTCGCCGAGGGCGACGAAATCCTGGTCACCGACCACGGCTACGGCACCGTCGTCGCCGCGGCCGCCCGCCGCGCGCCGGTCACCACCGTGGCGCTGGACCCCCTGCTGCCCGACGAGGACGCCGTCCGCGAGAAGGTGCTGGCCGCCCTGACACCCCGTACGAAGGTGGCGCTGCTCGACCACGTCAGCTCGCCCACCGCCCGGATCATCGCCTCGCCGCGGCTGCTCGCCGAGCTCGCCGCCCGCGGTGTCACCACCGTCGTCGACGGCGCGCATGCCCTCGGCATGCTGCCCGACCCGCTCGGCGGCGGCGCCGACTTCTGGTTCGGGAACCTGCACAAGTGGGGGTACGCGCCCTCGGGCAGCGCCGTCCTCGCCGTCGCCCCGGCCCACCGCGGCCGCGTCCGGGCACTCGTTCCCTCCTGGGAGGACGAGCACGGCTTTCCCCGGTCCGTCGAGTACCGGGCCACCGCCGACTACACCGGCTGGCTCGCCGCCCCCGAGGGCCTCGACCTCCTCCAGCGGCTCGACGCGGCCGCCGTACGGGCCCACAACAGCGCCCTCGCCGCCCACGGCGCGGCCCTGCTCGCCGAGATCCCGGGGCTCACCCCGCTCCCGTACACCGAGGGCCTCGCCATGCGCGCCCTGCGGCTGCCGCCGGGCACCGCCGAGACCCAAGCGGACGCCCGTGCGCTGCGCGAGCGGATCGCGGCCGAGCAGGGCATCCGGGTGCTGGTCTGGTCGTGGCCGGGCGGCGGCGGGATCCGCGTGTGCGGGCAGATCTACAACCGCCCCGAGGAGTACGAACGCCTCGCCGCCGCCCTGCCGGCCTACGTGAAGGGGTGACGGCTCAGCCGCGCCGCAGCAGGTAGGTGTCCATGATCCAGCCCTTGCGGGCGCGTGCCGCGGTCCGGAGCTCCTCGATCCGGCCGGCCACCTCCGCCAGCTTGCCCTGGACCAGGATCTCGTCCGGCGTGCCGACGTACGCGCCCCAGTAGATGTAGAGGTCCTGGTCCAGGTGGGCCGTGAACGCGTGCCGCGCGTCCAGCATCACCACCACGTCGTCCACGTCCTGCGGCCAGCCCTCGGCCAGCCGCCGCCCGGTGGTGATCTGGACCGGCCGCCCGACCCGGTTCAGATTGGTCCGGTGCCGGGCCAGCAGCGAGGAGATGCTGCTGATCCCCGGCACCACCTCGTGCTCGAACGCCACCCGCCCGCGCTCCAGCACCTCGTCGAGGATGGCGAGGGTGGAGTCGTACAGCGAGGGGTCGCCCCACACCAGGAAGGCCCCGGTCTCGCCGTCCGCCAGGTCCTCGGCGATGAACCGCTCGAAGATCTCGGCCCGCGCGCTGCGCCAGCCGTCCACCGTCGGCGCGTACCGGTCCGGGGTGCGGTCCCGGTCCGGGTCGCGGCCCTCCACGAGCCGGTGGCCGGGGCGGGCGTGCTCGTCGAGCATCGCGCGCCGCAGCCCGGTCAGGTCCGCCTTCTCCTCGCCCTTCTCCAGGATGAGGAATGCGTCCGCCGCGCCGATCGCCCTGACCGCCTGGAGGGTCAGGTGGTCCGGGTCGCCCGCGCCTATGCCGATCACTGAGAACTTCTTCACCCGGCTATTCTGCCCGTCATGCGCGCCGCCCTGTTCGTCACCTGCGTCAACGACGCGCTGTACCCGCGGACCGGCATCGCCGTCGTCCGGCTGCTGGAGCGGCTCGGCGTCCAGGTGGACTTCCCCGCGGCCCAGAGCTGCTGCGGCCAGCCCCAGTACAACACCGGCTACCGGCGCGAGAGCGAACCGCTGCTGCGGCGCACCGCCGAGGCCTTCGCGGGCCACCCGTACGTGGTCACCCCGTCCGGTTCCTGCGCCGCGATGATCCGCGCCCACTACCCTCGGATCGGCCGGCAGGCGGAGCGGGAGGGGCGCGGCGGGGAGCTGGCGGCTCTGGCGGAGGACCTCGTACCGCGGGTGTACGAGCTGACCGAGTTCCTCGTGGACGTGCTCGGGGTGACCGACGTCGGCGCGTACTTCCCGCACACCGTCACCTACCACCCCTCGTGCCACGGGCTGCGGACGCTCGGCCTCGGCGACCGGCCCCGGCGGCTGCTCGCCGCCGTCGAGGGGCTCGAACTCGTCGAACTGCCCGGCGCCGAGGAGTGCTGCGGCTTCGGCGGCACCTTCGCCGTGAAGAACCCCGACGTCTCGGCGGCCATGGGCACCGACAAGACCGGCCGGGCCGCGTCGACGGGGGCGCAGGTGCTGTGCGGCGCCGACAACTCCTGCCTCGCCCACCTCGACGGCATCCTGCGCCGCCAGGGCACCCGGCTGCGGGCCCTGCACCTGGCCGAGATCCTGGCCTCGACACAGGAGGAGCCGCTGACATGACGGGCACGTTCCTCGGCATGCCGGCCTTCCCGGCCTTCCCGGCCGACCCCGCTGACCCTGCCGCTTCCGCCGTCCCCGCCGCCTCCGCCGTCCCCGCCTTTCCGGCGGCCGCGCGGGAGGCCGTACAGGACCGGGTCCTGCGCGCCAACCTGCGGCACGCCACCCACACCATCCGCGACAAACGCGCCCGCGCCGTCGCCGAGCTGGCGGACTGGGACAGGCTGCGGGAGGCCGGCAGGGCGGTCAAGGACCACACCCTGCGCCATCTGGACCGCTACCTCGTCCAGTTGGAGGAGGCGGTCACCGCGGCGGGCGGCACCGTCCACTGGGCGGCCGACGCGGCGGAGGCCAACCGCATCGTCACGGACCTGGTCCTGGCCACGGGTGAGCGGGAGCTCGTCAAGGTCAAGTCCATGGCCACCCAGGAGATCGGCCTCAACGAGGCGCTGGAGGCCGCCGGGATCGCCGCGTACGAGACGGACCTCGCCGAACTCATCGTGCAGCTCGCCCACGACCGGCCCTCCCACATCCTGGTCCCGGCCATCCACCGCAACCGCGGCGAGATCCGGGACGTCTTCGCCGCGGAGATGGGCAGCTGGGGCCGGCCCGCCCCGGAGGGGCTGGGGGAGGAGCCGCACGAACTCGCCGAGGCGGCCCGCCTGCACCTGCGCGAGAAGTTCCTGCGTGCCAAGGTCGCCGTCTCCGGAGCCAACTTCATGGTCGCGGAGACCGGCACGATGGTCGTCTTCGAGTCGGAGGGCAACGGCAGGATGTGCCTGACGCTGCCCGAGACCCTGATCTCCGTGGTGGGCATCGAAAAGGTGGTGCCGACCTTCCGCGACCTTGAGATCTTCCTGCAGACACTGCCGCGCTCCTCCACCGCCGAGCGGATGAACCCGTACACGACGATGTGGACCGGGCTGGGCCCTTCGAGAGGGGCGGACGGCGACGGCCCCTCCGCCTTCCACCTCGTCCTCCTCGACAACGGGCGCACCGACACCCTCGCCGACGAGGTCGGCCGGCAGGCGCTGCGCTGCATCCGCTGCTCCGCCTGCCTCAACGTGTGCCCGGTCTACGAACGCGCCGGCGGCCACGCCTACGGCTCCGTCTACCCCGGCCCCATCGGCGCGATCCTGAGCCCCCAACTGCGGGGCACCGGCAGCCCGATCGACGCCTCGCTGCCCTACGCGTCCACCCTGTGCGGGGCCTGCTACGAGGTCTGCCCGGTCGCCATCGACATCCCCGAGGTGCTCCTGCACCTGCGCGAGCGGGTGGCTGAGGGCGGCCGGGTCACCCGCGAGGGCGTCCGCGTACGGATCCGTCCGGCGCGGGGCCACACCGCGGAGCGGGCCGCCATGCGCGCGGCCCGACTGCTGCTGGACCGGCCCGGCGCGCTGCGCGCGGGGGAGCGGCTGCTGGCCCGGGCCCGGCGGCTGCGCCCCGGGCGGCTGCCGGGCCCGGGGCAGGCCTGGACGGACAGCCGGGAGCTGCCGGAGCTCCCGCAGGAGCCCTTCCGGGACTGGTGGGCGCGGGAGCGCGGAGAACGGGAGCGGGCAGAACGGCAGCGGGGAGGACGGGCATGAGCAGCAGGGACCGCGTCCTGGGCCGGATCCGGCGGGCCACGGCGGGCGACCGCGGCCCCGGCGCCGCCGTTCCCCGGGACTACCTCCGGGTCCACGCCGAGCGCACCCCCGCCGAGCGGGTGGACCTGCTCGCCGCGAACCTGGCGGAGTACCGGGCGAAGGTCCACCGCACGGACGAGGACGGCCTCGCGGTGCTCCTGATGCGGCTGCTGGCCGAGCGGGGCGCGCGGAGCGTCCTGGTGCCGGCCGGCCTTCCCCCGTACTGGCTCGCGGCGGCCGACCAGACCCGGGTCGCGGACCGGGCCGCCTCGACCCCGTACGAACTGGACGCCGTGGACAGTGTCGTGACCGGCTGCGCCCTGGCCGTCGCGGAGACCGGCACCCTCGTCCTCGACGGCGGCCCGGGGCAGGGCCGGCGCCGCATCAGCCTGATCCCGGACCACCACATCTGCGTGGTCCGCGTACCCGGGCAGGTGGTGGACTCGATCCCGCAGGCGCTGCCGCTGCTCGACCCGCGCCGCCCGCTGACCTGGATCTCGGGACCCTCGGCGACCAGCGACATCGAACTCGACCGGGTGGAGGGCGTGCACGGCCCGCGCACCCTGGAGGTCGTGCTGCTGGGCGGATCCGCACAATAGGGGCCATGTCCGCACACATCGCTCTGACCGCCCTCGTCGTCCACGACTACGACGAGGCCATCGACTTCTACACCCGTGCCCTCGGCTTCGACCTCGTCGAGGACACCCCCCGCCCGGACGGCTCCCGCTGGGTGGTGGTCCGGCCCCGCGGGGCCCGCGAAGCGGCCCTCCTGCTGGCCCGCGCCAAGAACGAGGCCCAGCGGGCCAGGGTCGGCGACCAGACCGGCGGCCGCGTCGGGTTCTTCCTCCACACCGCCGACTTCGAGGGCGACCACGCCCGCATGACCGCCGAGGGCGTCCGCTTCCTGGAGGAGCCGCGCCACGAGCCGTACGGTTCGGTGGCGGTCTTCGAGGACCTCTACGGCAACCGCTGGGACCTCCTCCAGCCGGCCTGACCCCGGCGCCTCAGGCCGGACCGCGGCTGCCCCGGGCGGCCCGGAGCCGGGGTGCCTCGGCAGCGGCGTCGATGCCCTCGCCGCGCTCCACCCGCCCGGCCAGCTCCCGGGCCCACCGCACCAGCCCCGACACGTCGACCCCGTACGCCCCCTCCGGGGCCGCGTCCTGCCCGGCCAGCGCGTCGGCGCCGCGGCGCAGCAGCCGCGCCCCGCCGACCGCGTTGCCACGGGCCGCGTGCGTCAGCCCGACGGCCAGCTGCGCGAGCCCGCGCCACAGCGGGGCCGCGGCCGGCGGCCCGGACTTCCAGGCGTCCTCGAACACCTCGTGCGCATGGAACGGCATCCCCGCGTCCAGCAGGCGCTGCGCCTCCTCCACCGTCTCCGCGGGCGTCCGCACCACCCCCTCGGGCTGCCGCTCCACACCCGGCTCCCCATAGGGCAGCGGCCGCCCCAGCCCGTCCCGCGGCCGCGCGCTCCGCGCCCGCCCCTCAGCGTCCCGATCCCGTCCGTCCACCCCGCCATCCTGCCCGCCGACGCATACCCGTGCATGCGCACCCCTCTACGTGGGGTAATGTTCTGCATGTGCCGCCGGGACGGGGGAAACCCCAGATCAACGGCACAACGGGACGTGGCGCAGCTTGGTAGCGCACTTGACTGGGGGTCAAGGGGTCGCAGGTTCAAATCCTGTCGTCCCGACTCTGCTTATCGCAGGTCGGAGGCCGTTCTCTCATCCGTGAGAGGGCGGCCTTTCGTGCGTCCAGGGGCCGTGGGTGGTCGCAGTGTGGTCGCACGTCCGGTCTGGGGCCGGTCGGCCACGGCGCTGAAGTCGGGTACTGCGGGGGAGCGGAGTCGGCGGAGGGCTTCGCGGATTCGGTGGATGTGGTCGCGTGGTGGTCGCAGCCACGCTACGTACGGCTTCGCGGGCTGCCTGCTGGGTGAGGTGGCTGTAGAGGTTGGCGGTCGTCGACAGGTTGGAGTGCCGCAGGGTCTTGGAGACGACGGTGAGGGGGACGCCGGCGGTGAAGGTGATCGTGGCGGCCAGGTGTCGCAGGTCGTGGACCGTGACCCTGGGGACACCGGCTTCGGCGGAAAGACGGCGAAGTCGGTCCAGCACCTGAGGTCCGAGCGGTCGGCCGTCGGGTCGGCAGAACACGAGTCCGGCGAACGGATCGTCAGGATCGCCGCGTGTTCGGGGCATTGTTTGTGTTCGGTGTCGGAGGGCGGTGGCGACGCGGGGTGAGATGGCGACCCAGCCGCGGCTCGATCGGGTCTTCGGTGTGGTGATGACGAGGTGGTTGTCGTCGATGGCGGAGAGGGTGCAGCGCACGTAGAAGACGGCCTGGTCGAGGTGGACATCGTCCCAGTGCAGGCCGACGGCTTCACCCGACGATCGTGCTGCTGTACGGCGTCGACATCAAGATCGCCGGCAGCCTGTCACTGCTGGTGTCGCTGCCGACCATGCTGGTCGCCTTCGCCCGGTACAGCCGGGACGGCAGCTTCACCGTGCTGCGGGCCAACCCCCGTTTCACCTTGGTCCTCGCGGCCGGCTCGATCGCAGGCGCACTGCTGGGCGGGCTCCTCCTCGGTGCCGTTCCCGGACGGGACGAAGCGGGGGCCCAGCGCGTGGGCCCCTCCGACCGGTGCGTCCCCGGTACGTCAGCGTCGGCACGCTCAGGGAGTGCGTGAGCCTCGTGCCCACCGGAACACCGTGTTCAGCACTACCGCGGTGAGGGTGCCCGCGACCACCCCGCTGCCCAGGACCGTACGCACCCAGCCGGGGAAGCCGTCGTACAGCCCCGGGGAGACGACCGGCAGCAGCCCCGCGGCCAGCGCGACGGCCACGACCATGGAGTTCTTACGGTCTGCGAGGTCGACCCGGCGCAGCATCTCCACGCCCATCACCGCGATCACCGCGTACACCACCAGCGCGGAGCCCGCGACGACGGGCGCCGGGATGCCCGCCAGCAGCCGGGAGACCGGCGCCAGCAGCCCGGCGGCGATGAGCAGCGCGCCCGCGCCCGCCGTGACGAACCGGCTGCGCACACCGGTCAGCTTGCCGATGCCGATGTTCTCCGAGCTGGTCACCAGCAGGGAGGTGCCGAACACACCGCCCAGCAGGGAGACCACGGCGTCCGCGCGGACGACGCGGGGCACGTCACGTCCGGGTGCCGGAGTACGGCCCACGGCCTCGCTGTTGAGGACCGTCTGGCCGGTCGCCTCGGCGAGCGAGGCCAGACTGAAGATCAGCAGAGGCAGTGCGGCGAGGAAATCGAGGTGCGGCATCCCGTACGGAAAGGGGTGCGGGAGTGCGAGCCCCGATCCGTGCGCCGGCGTGAAGGCGCCGAGCCCGGTGGCGGCGGCGATCGCCGTCCCTGCCGCCATGCCGATGAGCACGGCCATCTGCCGCCACACGCCGCGCAACAGCAGGTACGCGGCGAGCGTGCAGCCGACGGTCAGCCCGGCGAGGGCGACCGCGGAGGGTGCGGCGGGCCGGCCGCCACCCGGCCCGGTGATCAGCTGCGCGGCGACGCGCACCATGGCGACCCCGATCAGCAGCACGGTGACGCCCATGACCAGCGGCGGGAAGAGCCGTACGATCCGCGCGTAGAGCGGCAGGACGGCCAGCAGCAGGGCCGCCGCGAGCAGTACCGCGCCGCTCGCGGTCGCCGCTCCGTGCTCGGCCGCAACCTGCAGGAAGATCGCGGTCGCTGCTCCGCCGGGCAGCATGACGAACGGCAGCCGGGCACCCACCCGGAACGTCCCGAAGGACTGCAGCAGTGCGCCGATGCCGCACAGGACCAGGGTGGCGCTGAGCAGCGACGCGGTGCGCTCGCCGGACAGCCCCAGTGCGTCGGCGGTCAGGAACGCGGTGGAGACCGGAGCCGCGATCATGGCGAGGACGTGCTGGGCGGAGAGCGGCGCGAGCCGCCGCAGGGGCAGCCGCTCGTCGACGGGGTGGACGGCGGCACGTGTTCCCGGAGCCGCGGGCGTCCCGGCGGACGTTCTCATGGCCGTACCCCGGCATCCAGCCACGGCAGCTGCTCGGGGCCGTAACGATACGAACGGAAGACGGCGTTCGGCTCGGCCGGGAAGAGCTCCCGTACCTCCGACTCGCGGTAGGCGCCGAAGTACGGGACCACGTACTCCCAGCACAGATAGCCCTCCGCCGTCACTTCGAAGAGCCGGCCCGACGGCGAGTCCGTGACCAGGGTGTTGCCGTTCGGGAGCCGCTGCGCGCTGCCCATGAACGGCGCGAAGAACGACTCGCGCGCCGGGTCGTGGTACTCCCACGCGATCGCACCGCTCGCCCGCTCGACCTCGATGACCCTGGAGAACGGCACGTCCCAACCGGGCCGGAAGACGCCGTTGTCGAAAACCAGGAAGTTGCCGCTCGGCAGCTCGGTGGGCGCGTGCTGCTGGGAGACCACGCCCGGCGCGGTGCGCCACAGGATCTCGCCCGTCTCCCGGCTGATGACGACGACCGCAGAGACGCTGCGCAGGCTGGCCAGGATGTTGCCGTCGGCGAGCGGCGTCACGCTGTTGATCAGCGGCCAGTGCTCGCGGGCGTAGTCGGGGTGAAGGGCGTACGCGTCGCGGTCCAGGTGCTCGGCGGCCCGCCAGGACCAAAGCACGTTGCCGTCCGCATCGACTTCCCTGATGGTGTCGGCCCAGACGGTGCCGCCTTCGGCCTCCGACCCCTCGACTCCGCCGCGCACGCTCGCCGCCTCGCCGCCGCGCAGGGGCTCCAGTGCGGTGTAGAGGATGCGGCCGTCGCCGAGGTGGTGGGCGTCGTGGTGCTGCAGCGGGTCGCGGTACTCCCGCAGCACCGCGCCGTCGGGCGCGGCTTCGAGCATGATGCCGCCGCGGTACTTGTGCCACATGGTGAAGAGGGCGGGCTCGTCCGGGAGCACGCCGTTGTAGGCGAGGTTGCCGTTGTCGAGCAGGCGGGCGTGGCGGCCGGGGCGGTACGGGAACCGCCATTCGTGGACGACGCGGCCGTGCAGGTCGATGAGGTAGACCTCGCCGGTGCCGGTGAGCGGGGCGAAGAGGGTGTATCCGGGGAAGGCGGCTTCGGCGTCGATCGCGATCAGGCCGGTGCCGCGCCGGCGGCGGGCGTTCTGGTCCACGGGAGGCATGGGTGTCCCTAACGTCTGTGCGGTCAAACTTTCTTTGACCAGTTCAAGTGACTTAGACGCTAGGGGGTCGGTGTGTCAGCGGTGTGACGGCAGTACGAAATCGCTCGCTGCCGCGTGCCCGGGTGCCGGCGGCGGAGTCGGCAGCCGCCGGCCCGCGTTAGGGTGCGGGAAGAACGAAGCGTGGGGGTCGGGAGGGATCATGGGCGAGGCAGGCGGGCCGCGAGTGGGCCCCAGTGTCCGAAGGCGCAGGCGCGCACTGGACCTGACCCTCGCCGACATCGCCGCCAGAACGGGCTTGTCCGTACCGTTCCTGAGTCAGATCGAGAACGACCGCGCCCGCCCCAGCATGCGCTCATTGCAGCTCGTCGCGGACGCACTCGACACGACCGCCGTGCAGCTGCTCGCCGCCTCCGAGAACCCGCGCCGGGTGGATGTGGTACGAGCCGAGGACGACCCCGGCCTCGCGTCCGCCCGCGAGGGGGTGGGCGGCGAGGCGAGCCGCGTACGTCCCCCGTACGCGGCCATCACCAGCTGCACGCCTTGGAGTTCACCGGTGACCACGACGGCCGGCGCGAATTCCGGCACCGGAACGACGAGCTGATGTACGTCGCCGACGGTGCCGCGGAGGTCGAGGCGGAGGGGCAGGTCCACCGGCTGGGCCGCGGCGACACGCTCTACCTGTCCGGCGGTGTTCGCCACTGCTGGCGGGCCACCACTCCCGGCACCCGGGTGTTGCTCGTCGCCGTCGCCGAGCACATCGAAGCCACCGCCGACCCGCACCGCTGAGGTGGGAGGTTCGGTCTTCGGGAGGCCCCCGCCGGACTAGTGATCAGCTCCGGGTCGTGTTCATGACGGCGACGGTTCGCGGTACGTGACGTGCCCAGTCCACGATCCGTACCGCCGCACCGGCGGCCTCCGTGCCCCGACAGTGCGCGTGGTGCCTGCGAGCGATGCCGTCCAGGTCCAGGTGGGACGCGAAGGCGGGATGTGCCCCACGTCGGTGCCGGACTGTCCGGCACGCTGCGCCGCCGCGTTGATGTCCTGCTCGCAGAACCGGTCGACGGCCTCGATCTGCCCTCCGTCGGCCTACGGGCCGGGCTTGGTGCTGTCCGCCGCCACGCGGAATCCGATGTTGCCGGAGGAGCTGTCGGGAGTGTTCGAGCTGCGGGCCGCGACGCGGTAGCGGTTGCAGTACGAGTCGTGGCAGAGGTAGGAGCCGCCGCGCATGACGCGGCTGGTGGCCGGTGTGAACCAGTCGGCGCACCATTCCCATACGTTGCCGACGGTGTTGTAGAGACCGAAGCCGTTGGGGCGGAAGGACCTCGCCGGTGCCGTACCCTCCCAGCCGTCCTCCGCGGTGTTCAACTCAGGGAAGTCGCCCCGCCAGATGTTGCACATGTGCCGCCCGCCCGGGGAGAGCTCGTCACCCCACGGGTAGCGTCGCTGTTCGAGCCCGCCGCGGGCTGCGTACTCCCACTCCGCCTCCGTGGGCAGACGGGTGCCGGACCAGGCGCAGTAGGCCTGGGCGTCGTTCCACGAGACGTGGATGACGGGGTGGTTCTGACGGGTGGCGAGGGACGAGCCGGCGCCTTCGGGGTGGCGCCAGCTCGCGCCGGCGACGGCCCGCCACCACGGGACGGCTGCCACGGTCGGGGACTCGGCGGCGACCTCGTCGGACAGGAAGCCGCCGAAGACGAAGGAGAAGCCGAAGTGTTCGGCTTCGGTGACGTGGCCGGTGGCTTTGACGAAGGCGGCGAACTGGGCGTTGGTCACGGTCGTGGGGGCGATCCGGAACGGGCCGACCTCCGCCTCGCGTACCGGCCCTTCGCCGTCGGCCGGAAAGGCGTCCGGGTCGTCGGTGCCCATGAGGAAGCGCCCGCCCGGCAGGTCGATCAGCCGCCGGGCGGCGCGCTGGGGATCGGCAACGCGCTGCCGCGGTGCCGGGGAGAGCGCGAGCGTGACAGCGGTGGCGTGCGCGTCACCGTGTTCGGGGGTGCAGCAGGAAGGCATGGAGGCTCCGTCGGATGGTGAGTGGGGCGGGTCCTCCGCGGGCGGCGCAGGGAAGCACCCGCCGGATGCCGCTACGCGGTGCGGTCCGCTGCGAGCCCCGCCGCCAGGGCGGGGATGCCCAGGTTCTGCTCGTCCTGCGGGGTGGCCTGGTAGAGCCTGTTCGTCAGCTGGTACGGGTCGCCGGCCAGGTCGTAGTACTCGCGGAACTTCACCTGACCCGTGCCCGACACGTTGCCGTTGCCGTCGGTGGTGAGGTCGTAGTACTCCGTGTACTGCTTGTTCTTGGCGACGTACGACGCCCACCCGCCTGCCTGTCGCTGCGGTCGTTCTCCGGGACGGAGGGTGCCGGCAGGTGCGCGTGCGCTGGGGCGGCGCGGTATCCCGTCCCGAGCGCGATTCTTCGTTCAGTTCGTGAGCAGGAGGCCGCGGCTGCGCAGCACCCACCGCTCGACCGGGCTGAAGATCAGCAGGTCGATGGCGATACCGACGACCAGGATCAGGATGATGGCGAGGAACACCCCGGGCAGGTCGATGTTGTTGCGGCCGTTCTCCAGCAGCTGGCCGAGACCGAGGCCCAGGTCGGGCGAGGAGGCGATGATCTCGGCGGCCATCAGCGAGCGCCAGGAGAAGGCCCAGCCCTGCTTCAGGCCTGCCAGGTAGCCGGGCAGCGCGGCCGGCATGACCACGTGCCGGGCACCGCGCAGTCCGGTCGCGCCGAGGGTACGGCCCGCGCGCAGGAACAGCGGCGGGATCTGGTCGATGCCGGAGACGAGGCCGTTGGCGATGGACGGGACGGCGCCCAGCAGGATGACCGTGTACATCATGGCGTCGTTGAGGCCGAACCAGAGCACGGCCGGCGGAACCCAGGCCACGGACGGAAGGGATTGCAGACCGGAGAGGATCGGGCCGATCGCCGCCCGGACGAACGTGATCCGGGCGACCAGAAGACCCAGGGGGGTGCCGATGGCCAGGGCCAGCAGGAAGCCGAGCAGACCGCGCGACACACTGGTCCAGATGACCTCCAGCAGCGTGCCCTGTATCCACATCTGGGACAGGCTGTCCCAGACCGCGGACAGAGGCGGCAGCTTGGTCTCCGCGGTGACCTTCAGTGAGACGAGGGCTTGCCATACGGCCAGGACCACGGCGATGGCCAGGACCGGCGGCACCACCTTCCTGACGATGATCTCGCGGACCGGCGTACGGCGGACCTCGACGGCGTCGAGGGCGTCCAGGCCGGCCTCCAGGCCGGCGAGGTCGTCCGCCTTCGGCTTCGTTTCAGTGCTGGCCATGGCGGCGGATCTCCCCACGCAGGTGTTCAGTGATCTCCAAGGACAGTTCGGCGACGTCCGCGTCCTCGATGCGGCGCGGCTGCGGGATGTCCACGGTCCATTCCTTCGCGACCCGGCCGGGCCGGGAGGAGAGCAGGACCACGCGCTGCGCGAGCCGCACGGCCTCGCGCACGTTGTGCGTGACGAAGAGGACGGAGAGCCCCGTCTCGGCCCAGATGCGGGTGAGTTCGCCGTGCAGTACGTCACGGGTGATGGCGTCGAGGGCCGCGAACGGCTCGTCCATCAGCAGCAGCCGGCTGTCCTGGGCGAGCGCCCGGGCCAGGGCCACGCGCTGGCGCATGCCGCCCGACAGCTCGTGGACGCGCTTGCCGTAGGCGCCGCCGAGGCGGACGAGCTCCAGCAGCCGCTCGGCCTCCGGCCTGCGCTCGGACTTGGCCACCCCGCGCAGGCGCAGGGCGAGTTCGATGTTCTTGCCCGCGGTCAGCCACGGGAAGAGGGCGTGTTCCTGGAACATGAGCGCCGGACGGCCGCCGGGGGTCTGGATGGACCCCGCGGACGGCTTGTCCAGGCCCGCGACCAGGTTGAGGAGCGTGGACTTGCCACACCCCGAGGCCCCCAGGATGGTGACGAACTCTCTCGGGGTGACATCGAGGCTGATGTCGTCCAGGACGAGCTGCGTACCGGCCGGACCCGTGAAGGACTTCGAGACGTGCTCGATACGGGCAGCGTGCTCCGCAGTCGCTGCGGCGGTGCCCTCGGCAGCCTTGGCAAGCGTGGTGGCCATGGTCGTCACCTCCTGGGGACTTACCGACGTGAGGACTTACTTGGCGCCGAGACCGGCGTCGGAGACCTCGGGCTTGCCGGCGGCCCTCAGCACCTTGTTCAGGAGCCTCAGGTCGTAGATGCCGGCCAGGTCGGGCTGCTCGATGAGCTTGGCCTTGACCGCGTAGTCGGCCTGCGCCTTGAGCGTTGTGGCCAGCGGGTCGTCGGTGACGAGGATGCTCGACCACGCCGGGTCGATGACCTTCGCGTCGAGCGGCTTGCCGCCCTCCGCCGCCAGCTTGGCGTTCGCGGAGGCCTTCGCCTTCTCCGGGTTGGCGTTGATCCACTCGTTGGTCTTCACCGTGCCCCGGAGCACGGCCTCGACCACGTCGGGGTGCTCCTTGAGGAACTTCTGCGACACGATGACGTTCGTGATCACGAACTTCTTGTCGGGCCACAGGGAGGTCTCGTCGAGGAGGACGCTGCCGCCGTCGGCGACGAGCTTGGAGGCCGTGGGCTCCGGCACCCAGGCGCCGTCGATCGAGCCCTGCTTGAAGGCGTCCGGGGTGACCTTGTTGTCCGTACGGACGACGGAGACGTCGCCCTTGCCGGACTCGGGGTCGACCGACCAGCCCTTCTGGGAGATCCAGTTGAGGAACGCGACGTCCTGGGTGTTCCCCTTCTGCGGGGTGGCGATCTTCTTGCCCTTGAGGTCGTCGAGGGTCTTGATCTTGTCCGGGTTCACGACCAGCTTGACGCCGCCGGAGGCGGAGCCGGAGATGATCCGCAGGTTGGAGCCCTTGGACTTCACGTAGCCGTTGATCGACGGCGAGGGGCCGATGAACCCGATGTCGAGAGAGCCGCCGTTGAGGGCCTCGATCTCGGACGGGCCGGCGTTGAAGGACTGCGGCTTGATCGCGGTACCGCCGAGCTCCTTGGCGATCAGGCCTTCCTGGAGGCCGACCAGGGCAGTGGCGTGCGTGAGGTTCGGGAAGTAGCCGATCCGGACCTCGGCAGCCGACAGCTTCTTGCCGCCGGTGGCCGCGACGTTGTTGGTCTTGTCGTCTTCCTTCTTCGCCTCGGAACCGTAGCCGCAGGCCGTGAGCAGAAGGGGGAGCGTCGCTGTGACGGCGATGGTGCGCAGGATGGTGAGCGGTCTTGCGGCAGACACGGAGGTGTCCTTTCACGGGTTGGGCGTTCGAAGAGGTACGGAGACACGCGACGCGAGGCAGTAGGCGTACACGGCACCCGCTCCCAGCCATCGGTGATGGGCAGGCTTGCTGGTGCAGGCTGAAGTGGGAAAGGTGCCGCGGAAGCCGGGGGACGGAGGTAGAACCGCCGTGCACATGGCACGCCGCCCACGAAGGTGATGCGGGGCGGCGAGGTCAGCCAAGGGGCCGGGCGGCAGAGGGGGAGCGCCGTGGCAGGTGCACAGCCGTGCGCTTCGCGCGGCGCCGGGCCGGGGGGAATGGTGTCAGGAAGCGTGACAGATGGAGCTGGACGTACGCCCCAGGTCGATGTGTCGGCGGGTGGTGAGAAGGGTCAGCAGACGGCCTGCGCGGGGCATTGTGCTCACGGCGGCCACCTCCCTGATTCCTAGTTTTCCCACCGGGCTGGTAGGCATCTTGGCAGACAGCGCCATCGGCCCCAAGAGGCTGCTCATATGGTGGACGGAAGCGTCTTGAGCAGTGAGAAAATGCAGGTGGGCGGGGTGTCGGATCAGGGATTGGTCCAGGCGTCGGGAGCATGGGTCAGCGCGGATACCTCCGCGGGCAGGCGGGACGATGCGACGTCGGCGAGCGTCACACCTTCGAGGATCTGCCGCACGTTGGACCGGAGCGCGATCCACAAGGGGAGCAGCGACTGGGCAGGCCCCGTGTAGGACAGGTCCGGGGGCCGGACCCCGCGTACCGAGACGAGCGGTCCGTCCACGACGCGGATGACATCCGCGATGCTGATGGAGTGGGCGGGCTTGGCCAACCGGTAGCCGCCCTTGCCGCCGCGCTGGCTGAGTACGAGGCCGCCCCGGCGCATGTCGTTCAGGATGCCTTCGAGGAACTTGTGCGGAATGTCCTGGGCGTCGGCGATGGCTTCGGCCTTCAGCGGCCCGCCCTCCTGTGCCGCTGCGAGCTGCAGCGCGGCGCGTACCGCGTAGTCTGCCCTGGCTGAGATCCGCATGGGCCCATTATCCCGTACGGCTTCGGCCCGTGGTCGTTGCGGGTGGCTGCCGGATGCCGGGCAGGTGCTTGGGCCCGGCAGCCGAAGGCCCAGGTCAGGTGATGGGGCCCGAGCCTTCCCGTGGCGCCTGCGTCAGTGGAAGGCCGCCGCCACGGCGCGGTGGGAGCCGTTGAGGTAGTGCTCGCCGATGGAGCGCAGACGGCGCGTGACCGGGTGGTGGGCGGTCAGTACGCGTGCGTTGCGCCAGAAGCGGTCCAGGCCGGGGGCGTCGGCCAGTTCCAGCACCCGCGTGGTGACGTCCAGGGCTGCCTTCGACGTCACGGTCTCGGCCGTGGCGACCAGCGCGGCGACGTTCGCAGGTTCTTCGGCGTCGAGGTGGGGGCCTGTGTCGAGGGCCCGCGCCATCACTGCCGTAGCCCGGTGGACGACGGCGGTGGCCGTCTGGGCGGCGGAGGCGAGCTCCCCGTACGTCAGCAGGAGGTCCGGGTCCTCACCGGGCAGGCGGCGTGCGTGGCCGCCCCTGTTGAGGTCGCGCGCTTCGGTGAGGGCGCCCTCGACGATGCCGAGGCCGACGTGGCACAGGGCGAGCCGGAGCGCCGGCTCGGCGAGGGCGGTGAAGGGCGCGGCCGACTCCTCGTCATGAGGCCGGTGTCCCATCAGCTGTCCGGGCGTGATGGTGACGCGGTCCAGGGTGATCTCGCCCGCCCCGGCGACGCGCTGGCCGAGGCGGTGGTGGAAGGGTTCGACGGTTACGCCGCGCGCGCCGCGAGGGATCCGTACGACGAGGATGTCGCCGGTCACGGAGCAGACGGCGTCCACCACGATCTGGTCGGCGACCGTCGCCGCCGCTTCCACGGACCGGCAGCCGCTCAGGACGTAGCCGGTGTCGCGCGGCCTCATGGTGAGGTCCGGTGCGTAGGTGTCTTCGTCGGAGGAGGGAGCGCGGACTGTGCCCGTCCACAGCCACTGCTCGCGCAGCGACTCCTCTTCGAGGGCGGTCGCCTCGTGGTTGCTCGCGTAGAAGCGTCCGCTCCAGGTGTGGACGTAATGACGGGCGAGTACGGCGCCGACTGAGCTGTCGGCTGCGGCGATTGCCCGTATGACGGCACATCCGGTACGCCAGTCCACTCCGCGGCCAGGCCCGGGCGGGGTGAGAGCCGCCAGCAGGCCGGCCTCATACAGCCGTGCCTTCTCGTCGATCGGAGGCAGGCCCGCCTGGTCGCGGGCGATGGCGTCCGCGGCGAGGTCGTCCGCCACGTCACGAGTGGCACGCAGAAGCGTGTGGCGGCGCTCTTCGGCGGACCGGACGGCGCCTGTGCTCGATGCTGTCGGCACGGGTGTCACCCGCAGGCCGGGGCGTCGTGGCCTGGGGCCTGGGCTGCGCGGACGGCGGGGCCATGCGGGGTGACGGGAATCATCTGGGCTGCTCCGGAACGTTGTTGACGGCCACGGCCAGTGGCCGGGAAGAGAGGGGGTGGGCCGGGAGCGGGGCGGCTGTGGCCGAACCGGGCCGAACGGCCGGGTGTTCGACCAGCACGGCATCCACCTGCCGCTCACACGGACCTTGGCCCGGCTTGGCACCTTGCGATGCGCTGCGCATGGGTGACGCAAGCGGTCCGTTGACGTGATCGGGAGTCGAGCACCGAGCCTGACGCGCGCCGATGGCCGCGTACGGACATGCAGCGCCAGCGGAATCCCCCTTTTCCCATCGGATTAGTAGGGATATTGCCCAAGGTCGACTGCCTCAGCAAGGGGCGGGTCGCATGGTGGACAGAGCTGTCTTGAATGGTGAGCTCGGGCGGCTTGCGCAATCCGGTCGACGAATGCCGGAGAGGCCGTTCCGGGAGCGACGCTCCGAAACGGCCTCCCCGGAAGCCCGTGCGTTGAAAAGCTCACCCCACCGTGACGTGGGCCAGAGCCCAGGAGGTGTGGTCGAAGGACGTGCGGTTGTTGGCGTCCTCGACCACGAGGCGCAGGACGCGCACTCCGCGGACGTCGAGGTCGACGCGGACCGGGCCGGTGGCCGCGGTGAGCGTGGGGGTGGTCAGCAGCAGGCGGTCGTCGCCGTAGACCTTGGCCCGGGTGGCGCCGGCGCTGCTCTGCTTGGCGGAGAAGTCGTCGATGCCGACCAGAGTGGTGAACCGGACGGCAGCACCGCCGAGGTGGTAGGCGATGTCACTGGGCGCGTGGACGCCCAAACCCTTGGGGTACGTCGTACCGCCGAAGGAGATCAGCGGGCCGTCGCCGGCGGCGTTCTTGCCGTTGGAAGTGTCGCGCTCCACCGGCCCCCAGCCGTTGGTGGCGCTGATCCAGGTGAGGTCGGAGAGGTACGAGTCGCGGACAGGAGCGGCCGGCGGGGTCGGGACGGTGCCCGTAGCCAGGTAGCGGACCGGCCCGGACGGCGTGTCGGCGGTGCCTTCCGCGGTGAGCGCCCACGCGGTCGCGGGGGTGGCGTTCGCGGGCGGGGTCACCTGCCAGGAGGCGGTGAGGCGACCGCCGGCGGCGAGCTGGTCCGCCGTGGCCGGGGAGGCGGGGGTCACGGTCCAGCCGGTGGGGGCGCGCAGGGCGAGCGCGGCGTTGGTCCAGGGCCGTGCGGAGCCGTTGTCCAGTGTGGCGGTCACGGTGAACGCCTCACCGGGGACGGCCAGCCCGGGCAGGGTCAGCCGCGTGCCGAACGGTGTGCGGGGATAGGTGTCCTTCCAGGAGGAGCGCATCAGCGCCACGAGTTCGCCGGCCTTGGCCGAGTGCTTGTCGATGACGTTACGGGTCTCGCCGGGATCGGTGGCCAGGTCGTACAGCTCCACCTGCCACTTGTCGTCGGGGAGGCTGTGGTCCCGCTCGGGGGCGAAGCGGACGGCCTTCCAATTCTCCCGGCGGACCGCCTCGGCCAGCCACGTGGCGCGCTTGTTGTCCTGCGCGTTGGCCCGGCTGGTGACGCCCCACTCGTCGCGGAACCAGTACAGGTGTCCGTGGCGGGCCGAGTCGGCGCTGCCGCCGAGCAGGGGAGCGGCGGACAGGCCGTCCACATCGGTGGGGGAGGGGGCGCCGCCGAGCTCGGCGAGGGTGGGCAGCACGTCGGTCAGCGGGGTCGGACGGTCGCTGGTGCCCTGCCTGACGCGGCCGGGGCCCCAGGCGATGAGCGGGATCCGTACGCCGCCCTCGTAGAGGTTGCGCTTGTAGCCGCGCAGCGGGCCGTTGGCGTCGAACAGGTCGGGGTTCACTCCGCCCTCCTCGTGGGGGCCGTTGTCGCTGGTGACGAGGACGACGGTGTCCTGCTCCAGCCCGCGGGCGCGGAGCCGGTCGACCACCTTGCCGACCAGCGCGTCGAAGTAGCTGACCTGGGCCGCGTGCCCCTTGTTCGCGGCCGTCCAGCCGCGGTCGTCGTACGCACTGGTGTCGGGCACGTCGCTGGGCGCGTGCGGCACGTTCGGGGTGAGCAGCAGCAGGAAGGGCTCGTCGGCGTGGGCGTCGATGAACTCCAGGGCACGCTGCTCCAGCAGGTCCGGGGCGTAAACGGCCCGCGCGCCACCGCCGTTGGCCGGGATGGGCTCCTTGGCGTCGTTGTGCCACAGGTACTCGGGGTAGTACTCGTGGGCGTGGCCGTGGGTGATGTAGCCGTAGAACTCCTCGAACCCGCGGGCGGCCGGATGGCTCTCCTGGCCGGCGGCCTCCGGTCCGAAGCCCCACTTGCCGATGACGGCCGTCCGGTAGCCGCGGGCGTGCAGCACCTGGGCGAAGGTGGTGTCGGCGGCGGTGAGCGACCCCTGGCCACCGGACGAGGGATTGGCGCGCACCGTGGCGTGGCCGGTGTGCAGTCCGGTCAGCAGGGAGCAACGGGAGGGTGCGCACACGGCGGCGGTGGAGTACGCGTCGGTGAAGCGCAGTCCCTCGGCCGCGAGCCGGTCCAGGCGGGGGGTGGTGATCAGCTTCTGGCCGTACGCACCGAGTTCGCCGTAGCCGAGGTCGTCGGCAAGGACGACGACGAAGTTCGGAGGCCTGCTGACCGGGCCGTCCCCCGTCTCCGGGACCGCCACCGAGGCCGCCGCCTGCTCTGACCCGCTGACGGTGGCAGTGACGGTGGTCAGACCGAGCACGGCGGACGAACCCGCCAGGAAGGTACGGCGGCTGGACATGGGTGACTGCTCCTCGATGGCGGCTGCGGGTGGTCAGCCGATCATGGGTCGGCGAACCGAACCTGTTCCATGCACAGGGCATGAAGAACATGTGTCGGCGCCCTGCGCCGCGGAGCCGTTTCCTTCGCCCGCCGCCGGCGCACCCGTCGACGAGCCGGACGCCCGCCACCGTCCCCGTGCCCTGCTGGTGTCCCAGGGCATCGACGGTGAGCGCCCGCTTGAGACGCCGGGCGAGCCCCGGTTGTTGCCGCTGCATGGCGACCTCATGGCAGTCGTGCGGCCTCCCGTCCGGGCGGCCCGGAAGTGCCTAACATCCCCGGCACGGCCTGGGCCCCATGGACCCCGTGGGCCGTGCCCGTTCCCACTCAGCCAAGGACCCGTTCCGCCATGAGCGTTTCCCCCACCCTCAGCGTCGGCGAAGCGAAGGCCCGCCTGCCCCAGCTGACCGTCGTTGACGTCCGGACCCCCGGCGAATTCGCCTCCGGGCATCTGCCGGACTCCGTCAACGTCCCCCTCGACCGGATCGAGCGGAGCCTGCCCGAGCTCCGGCAGGCCGCCGAACGGGGTGCCCTGTTGCTGGTGTGCGCCTCCGGAGCCCGCTCCGGGAAGGCCGCGGCGGCCCTCGCCGCGCACGGGGTCACCGCTGCCGGCCTCACCGGCGGCACCAGCGCCTGGACGGCCGCCGGCCACGGCCTCCATTACCCGGACGGCCCGGCCCGGGCCGTGTGGGGGATGGAACGCCAGGTCCGCTTCACCGCGGGCGCCGTCGTGCTGCTCGGCCTGCTCCTCGGGCTGTTCGTGCACCCGGTCTTCCGGCTGCTGTCCGCGGCGATCGCCGCGGGCTTGGTGTTCTCCGCGCTCACCGACACCTGCGGTATGGCGGTGGTCCTCGGCCGACTGCCGTTCAACCGCCGCGGCAGTGGGGCCCGCACGTGACCGAGCCGACCGGTAGCCCGAACCGCCGCGACCCCTACGAGGGGTTCGCGGGCCAGGTGGGCCGCACCTTCGCCGAGTCCGAACCCGCCTGGCCGGCGCGGCGCACGCCCGGCGGCGGCGCCCCGAACATCGTCGTGGTCCTCGTCGACGACATGGGCTACAGCGACATCGGCCCCTTCGGCGCCGAGATCGCCACCCCCGTGCTCGACGGGCTGGCCGCGAACGGCCTGCGGCTGGCCAACTACCACACCATGCCGCTGTGCTCCCCCGCCCGGGCGGCCCTGCTCACGGGCCTCAACCCGCACCGCGTCGGGTACGCGACGGTCGCCAACTCCAACCCCGGATTCCCCGGTTACGGCATGGAGATCGGCCAGGACGTCCCCACCCTCGCCGAGGTGCTGCATGACGCGGGATACGCCACCTACGCGGTCGGCAAATGGCACCTGACCCGCGACTCCGCCTCCAACGCCGCCGACGACCGGCGCAACTGGCCGCTGCAGAAGGGCTTCGACCGGTACTACGGCGTGCTGGACGGCCTGACCAGCCTGTTCCACCCCCACCAACTGGTCCGCGACAACAGCCCACTCGACATCGACGAACTGCCCGACGGCTACTACTACACCGACGACATCACCGACGAGGCCATCGCCATGGTGAAGTCGCTGCGCGCGCACGACCCCGACAAGCCGTTCTTCCTCTACCTCGCGCACAACGCCGTCCACGGTCCGCTCCAGGCCAAGCCCGAGGACATCGAGCGGCAGCGCGGCCGCTACGACGGCGGCTGGGACGCGCTGCGCGGCACCCGCTTCGCCCGCCAGATCGCCGACGGCCTGTTCCCCGCGGGCACCGCCCTCCCGGACCGCAACTCCGAGGCCGGCTTCGACGTCGGCCCCTGGGAGGAGCTCACGCCCGGACAGCAGCAACGCTACGCGCGCTACATGGAGGTGTACGCGGCGATGGTCGACAACATCGACCAGAACCTCGGGCGGCTCACCGACACCCTGCGTGCCCTCGGCGAACTCGACAACACCGTGATCGTCTTCACCTCCGACAACGGCGGCACCGGCGAGGGCGGGGCCGACGGCACCCGCAGCTACTTCAGCCGCTTCGTCCACCAGCCCGTCCCCGACGACTGGGACCCGGACGTCGCACGGGACACCGAGCTCATCGGCGGCCCGCGGAGCCTGGTGCACTACCCGCGCGGCTGGGGCATGGCCTCCAACACCCCGTTCCGGCTGTACAAGGGCCAGACCTACGCGGGCGGGGTGCGCGTCCCGTTCGTCATCTCCTGGCCGGACGGGCTGCGGCGCGGCGGTGACGACCCCGGCATCCGCCACCAGTACCAGTACGTCACCGACGTCACCCCCACCCTCCTGGACCTGGCGGGCGTACGGCGGCCCGACCAGTGGCGTTCGCGCCCCGCGCAGGAGCTGGACGGGGTCAGCTTCACCCCGGTCCTGCGGGACGCCGGGGCACCGGGCGCGCACACCGAGCAGTACTGCGAGATGGCCGGGAACCGCAGCTACTACCGGGACGGCTGGAAGCTGGTCACCCTGCACCGGCCGGGCGCCCCGTACGACGACGGCGAATGGGCCTTGTACGACCTGACGACCGACCCGACCGAGACCACCGACGTCGCCGCCGACCACCCGGAGGTGGTGAAGGAGCTGGCCGCGGCCTGGGAAGCGGCGGCCTGGCGCAACGGCGTCTTCCCCCTCTCCGACGGCAGCGGGGCGCTCGCCCGGCGCCATCCCGCCGAGGAGCGGTTCCACCGCCCCCTCACGCTCCTGCCGGGGACCCCGGAGCTGGAGCGCTACCGGTCCTCCCGGCTGATCGCCTTCCGCTCCTTCGACATCTCGGTCGAGCTCGACGAGCACGGCGCCGGCGACCAGGGCGTGCTGGTGTCGCACGGTGACCAGGGCGGCGGCTACAGCCTGTACGTGGAAGACGGGCGGCTGCGCTTCGCCTACAACGAGTACGGCAGACTGCACGAGGCCGACGCCGGTCCGCTGCCCGTCGGACGACGGACCGTCACCCTGTCGGCCACCGCGTTGGCGGGCCTGCGCTGGGAGTTCCGGCTGCTGGTCGACGGAGTGCAGACGGGGCGACTGGCCGGCAGCGTGCACCAGCTCATCGGGATGGCCCCGCTCCAGGGCATCAGCGTGGGAGTCGACCGCAAGTCGCCGGTCTCCTGGCCGGTGTACGAGCGCCACCGGGGCTTCCGCTACACCGGCGGCCTGCGCTCCGTGACGTACACGCCCGGCGCGCAGGCGCCGTACGCCCCGGAGCTGGTGGCCCGCGCGCTGCGCGAGGCGGCCGCCGCATTCGAATGAACCGCTGTGCATTGTTTCCGGCGGAGGCGTTGTGTGTCCCGCCCGTGAATTCGCCGCTACAGCCGCCCGGATACCCGTTCCCGGAATTCCGAATATGACCGAGCCTGCAGGAGTGTCCTTGACTGAATCGATTCTCCTGACCGCGCCGTCCGGCCCTTCCGGACGGTCCGGTCCGCCCGCTCCGGCAGAGCGGGTGCTGCCGTTGCGGCGGCCCGGGCGGTGGGCCGCCACCGTCGTCGTGCTGGTGCTGGCCGCCCAGGCCGCGCACGGGCTGCTGACCAACCCCTTCTACCAGTGGGACCGGTTCGCGTACTGGGCCACCCGGCCGGTGATCCTGGACGGTCTGCTCGTCACGCTCCAGGTGGCCGTGTACAGCGCGGCCCTGGGGCTGCTGGGCGGCATCCTGCTGGCCCTCGGCAGGCTGTCGGCAAGCCCGGTACTGCGGACGGTGAGCTGGACGTACATCTGGCTGCTGCGCTCCGTGCCGCTGATCGTCGTCCTGCTCTTCCTCTACAACCTCGGCGCCCTGTACCCCACGCTGAGCCTCGGGGTGCCGTTCGGTCCGGCCCTCGTCACCTTCGACGAGTCGAGGCTGGCCGCCGACATGGCCGTGGCGGTCGTGGGACTGAGCCTGGTCGAAGCGGCGTACGCCGCGGAGGTGGTCCGGGCCGGGCTGCTCTCCGTGGACCAGGGCCAGCACGAGGCCGCCGCCGCACTCGGACTGCCCAAGCGCTACCAGTTCGCCCGGATCGTGTTCCCGCAGGCCCTGCGCTCCATCGTGCCCAGCTACGTCAACCAGCTGATCGGGCTCGTCAAGGCCACCTCGCTGGTGTTCTACGTGTCACTGCTGGACCTGTTCGGCTCGGTGCAGAGCCTGGGCGCCACCTACCCCGGGGACGTGGTGCCGCTGCTGCTGGTCGCCACCGCCTGGTACGTGGCCTTGACCAGCGTCGTGTCCGTCGTGCAGTTCTACGTCGAGCGGTACTACGCGCGCGGGGCACTGCGGACCGTGCCGCCCACCCCCCTGCAGCGGGCCCGGGCGGGCCTGCGCGAGCTGCGGGCACGCTTCCGGAAGGAGACCGCGCGATGACCACCACCGCCACGACGGGCCCGCCCGCCGCCATCGAGGTGCACGACGTGCACAAGTGGTACGGCGACCGGCGGGTCCTCGACGGGGTGAGCCTGAACGTCCCGCCGGGCACGGTCACCGCGGTGATCGGCCGCTCCGGCTCCGGCAAGTCGACCCTGCTGCGGGTCGTCAACCACCTGGAGAAGCCCGAGGCCGGTCAGGTCAGCGTGGGCGGCGAGCTGGTCGGCGTACGGAGGCACGGGACCCGGCTCAAGGAGCTGAGCGAACGCGCGATCCTCGCCCAGCGCGCGCGGATCGGCTTCGTCTTCCAGAACTTCAACCTCTTCCCCCACCTCACCGTGCTCGACAACGTGGCCGCGGCTCCGGTGGCGACCGGACGGCTGCCCAGGCCGCAGGCCCGGGCCCTCGCCCGTGAGCTGCTGGAACGGGTCGGTCTCGGCAGCCGGGCCGACGCCTACCCGCGGCAGCTCTCGGGCGGGCAGCAGCAGCGGGTGGCCATCGCCCGCGCGCTCGCATTGCGGCCCGGCGTCATCCTCTTCGACGAGCCGACCTCCGCGCTCGACCCGGAACTGGTCGGCGAGGTGCTGGCCGTCATCAAGGACCTGGCCGGCGGCGGGACCACCCTCCTGATCGTCACGCACGAGATCGGCTTCGCCCGCGAAGTCGCCGACGAGATCGTCTTCCTGGACGACGGCCGGATCGTCGAGCAGGGCCCGCCCGAGCAGGTCCTGGACCACCCGGTCCACCCCCGGACCCGGGAGTACCTGAGCAAAGTGCTCTGACCGCGTACCCCGCCCCGTACCCCCTACCCCGCGAGCTACCCGCGAGTCGAAGGAACGTCACCCCATGCAGCACCTGAAGCCATTGCGCAGAGCCCTCGCCACCGCGGCCGCCGCCGCGACTCTCGTCGCCGGGCTCACCGCCTGCGGCGGCAAGAGCGCAGCCGCCGGAGCCGGCGGGACCGGTGCCCCGGCGGGCACCGCCACGGTCGCCGTCGGCGCCCTGTCCAACGGCGCCGCGCAGCAGACCGACCTCACCGTCCCGGTGGAGGAGTCCCTCCGGGCGAAACTGCCCGAGGCCGTCCGTGAACGGGGGGAACTGGTCATCGGGGTGGGCGCGCTGCCCGCCGGGTTCCCGCCGCTGGCGTACGTCGGCACCGACCAGAAGACCCTGACCGGCGCGGAGCCGGACCTCGGACGGCTGGTGGCCGCAACGCTCGGACTGAAGCCGGTGGTGAAGAACTCCACCTGGGAGAACCTGTTCGTCGGCATCGACAGCGGCAAGGTCGACGTGGCCTTCACCAACGTCACCGTCACCGAGGAGCGGAAGAAGAAGTACGAGTTCGCCTCGTACCGGCAGGACAACCTGGCCTTCGAGGTGCTGAAGGACAACCCCTGGAACTTCGGGGGTGACTACCGCAACCTCGCGGGCAAGACCGTCGCGGTCGCCCGGGGCACCAACCAGGAGAAGATCCTCCTTGAGTGGCAGGCGAGACTGCGGTCCGAGGGCAAGGACATCGACGTCAAGTACTTCCCGGACAGCAACAGCACCTACCTGGCGCTCAGCGGCAAGAAGATCGACATCACCTTCGTGCCGAACCCGTCCAGCGCCTACCACATCACCCAGACCGCCAACAGCGCCGCGCCGACCCGGAACGCGGGCCAGTTCTCCGGCGCGGGGGAGACCCTCCAGGGGCTGATCGCGGCGACCGCCAAGAAGGACAGCGGGCTGGCCGAGCCCGTCGCGGCCACGATCAACCACCTGATCCAGAACGGGCAGTACGCGAAGCTGCTGGCGGCCTGGAACCTGTCCGAGGAGGCCGTGAAGACCTCCCAGGTCAATCCGCCCGGCCTGCCCCTGACCAACTCCTGAGCCACCGATGCCACCCCACGTCCTGGACAATCCCGCCTGGGCCTCGCTCTGCGGTCCGCACGCCCCGTTCGCCGTGCCGGCTCCGGACGGTGGCGGCCGCGCCGCCCGCTACCGCGACGACGTCTCCCCCTTCGCCGCCCTCGCCGACCCCGGCGACCGCCGCTCCTGGCACGATCTGCAAGCCCTGACCGGGCCCGGGCAGGTCGTCGGGCTCACCGGCCTGCTGGACCCGCCCGACGGCTGGGAGACCGTGGGCTCGGTCCCGGGCGTCCAACTCGTCGACACCGCACTGCGCGCCGAACCGGCGCCCGAGGCGGTGCGGCTCGGTCCGGCCGACGTACCGGAGATGCTCGACCTCGTCGCCCTCACCCAGCCGGGCCCGTTCCTGCCCCGGACCGTGGAACTGGGCAGGTACCTCGGAATCCGCCACGAGGGCCGGCTGATCGCGATGGCAGGGGAGCGGCTCCGGCCACCCGGCTGGACGGAGATCAGCGCGGTGTGCACCCACCCCGGCCACCGGGGCCGGGGGTTGGCGACCCGGCTGGTGCGCGCGGTGGCCGCGGGCATACGGGAACGCGGGGAGGTGCCGTTCCTGCACACGGGGGCGTCCAACACCGCGGCGATCCGGCTGTACGAGTCGATCGGCTTCACGCTGCGCAGGCGGCCGCTGTTCCTCGCGGTCCGGACACCGGGCAACAAGGCTGCCAAATTCCCTTAATACTGCGGTCATTGTGCCGCCGTTCCGTACGACGTAGCGTTTTTTCGGGGCGGTCCGGAAGATTTCCCGGACCCGTTTTCCCGGCTACCCCTTCTTTTCCTTCCTCCACCACGGTCGATCAGAAAGGCGTTGTTCGACGTGTCCGAACTGCACCTCGCCGTCGCGCTCGACGGCGCCGGCTGGCACCCGGCTGCCTGGCGGGAGCCGGGCGCCCGGCCCGCTGAACTGTTCACGGCCCGGTACTGGGCCGACGTCGTCGCCGAGGCGGAGGCCGGGCTGCTGGACTTCGTCACCTTCGAGGACGGTCTGGCCCTCCAGTCGTCCGCGGCGGCGGAACCCGACGCGCGCACGGACCGGGTGCGCGGACGGCTGGACGCGGTGCTGACCGCCGCCAGGGTCGCGCCGCTGACCCGGCACATCGGTCTGGTCCCGAGCGTGACGGCCACGCACACCGAGCCCTTCCACATCTCGAAGGCGATCGCCACGCTCGACTACGTCAGCCGGGGCCGGGCGGGTCTGCACGTACAGACCTCCGGACTGCCGTACGAGGCACGGCACTTCGGGCGCCGCGAGTTCCCCGCGCCGGTGGGCGAGCTGGCCGAGGAGGCCGCCGACCACGTGGAGGTGGTGCGCCGGCTGTGGGACAGCTGGGAGGACGACGCGGAGATCCGGGACGTGGCCACCGGCCGGTTCGTCGACCGCGACAAGCTGCACTACATCAACTTCGAGGGACCGCACTTCAGCGTCCGGGGGCCGTCGATCACCCCGCGTCCCCCGCAGGGCCAGCCCCTGGTCACGGCCCTGGCCGGTACGACAGCCCCCCGGACCGGTCTGGTCGACCTCGTGTACGTCACCCCGCGCGACCTGGACGAGGCACGGGCTGCGGCCGCCGTGCTGCCCCCGCCGCCCGGCCCCCGGCACGTCTTCGCCGACCTCACCGTGTTCCTGGACGAGGACGGCCCGGCGGCCGCCGCCCGCCGCGACCGGCTCGACGGGGTCGCAGGCGCCCCGGCCCCCACCGACGCCGCCACGTTCAGCGGGACCCCGGCCGAGCTCGCGGACCTGATTCAGGAGTGGCGGGAGACGGGCCTGACCGGTTTCCGGCTGCGTCCCGCTGTCATCGCCCACGACCTGCCCGCCATCACCCGCCGGCTGGTGCCCGAGCTCCAGCGGCGCGGCGTGTTCCGCAGTACGTACGAGGCGTCCTCGCTGCGCGGGCTGCTGGGTCTGGAACGCCCCGCCAACCGCTACGCCGCCGCAGCGCTCACGGCCTGACCTCGGATCCGGAACCGGAAGGACACCATGAGCACCAAGCCGCTCAAGCAGATCCATCTCGCCGCTCACTTCCCCGGGGTCAACAACACCACGGTGTGGAGCGACCCCGCGGCCGGCAGCCACATCGAGTTCGACTCCTTCGTCCGCTTCGCGCAGACCGCCGAACGCGCCAAGTTCGACTTCCTCTTCCTTGCCGAAGGGCTCCGCCTGCGCGAACAAGGCGGGAAAATATACGACTTGGATGTGGTCGGCAGGCCGGACACCTTCACCGTGCTTGCCGCGCTGGCCGCCGTCACCGAGCACCTCGGCCTCACCGGCACCATCAACTCCACCTTCAACGAGCCCTACGAAGTGGCCCGCCAGTTCGCCTCCCTGGACCACCTCTCCGAGGGCCGGGCCGCCTGGAACGTGGTCACCTCCTGGGACGCCTTCACCGGGGAGAACTTCCGCCGCGGCGGATTCCTGCCCCGCGAGGACCGCTACACCCGGGCCCAGGAGTTCCTGGCCACCGCGACCGAGCTGTTCGATTCCTGGGACGGCACCGAGGTCACCGCGGACCCCGTCTCCGGCACCTTCCTGCGCGACGCGCGCGCCGGGGCCTTCGCCCACCAGGGCCGCCACTTCGACATCGAGGGCCGCTTCAACGTGCCGCGCAGCCCCCAGGGCCGTCCGGTGGTCTTCCAGGCCGGCGACTCCGACGAAGGACGCGAGTTCGCCGCCGCATCCGCCGACGCCATCTTCGGCCGGTACGCAACCCTGGAGGCAGGCCGGGAGTTCTACGCCGACGTCAAGGGACGCCTGCCCCGGTACGGCCGCCGCCCGGAGGAGCTGCTGATCCTGCCGGCCGCCACCTTCGCCCTGGCCGACACCGACGCCCAGGCCCGCGAACTCGCCCACGAGGTACGGCGCTCCCAGGTCAGCGGGGCCACCGCGATCAAGTACCTGGAACACGTCTGGAACCGCGACCTGTCCGGCTACGACCCGGACGGACCGCTCCCGGACGTCGACCCCGACCCCGGCGAGAACACCATCGCCCTCGGCCGCGCGAGCATACGGCAGTTCCGCGACCCGCTGGCCACCGCGCGTCAGTGGCGCGAGCTCGCCGAGGCCAAGAACCTCTCCATCCGCGAGCTGGTGATCGCCACCACCGCCAAGCAGACCTTCGTCGGCTCTCCCGCGACCGTCGCCGAGTCCATCAACAGCCTGGTGCAGGCGGACGCCGCGGACGGCTTCATCCTGGTGCCGCACATCACCCCGGACGGACTGGAGGGCTTCGCCGACACCGTCGTCCCCCTCCTTCAGGAACGCGGCGTCTTCCGCAGCGAGTACACCGGCACCACCCTGCGCGACCACCTCGGACTCGACGTGCCGGCGGTCCGGCCGGCCGTCGAGCGGCAGGCCACGGCCTCGTGAAGTTCCTGGCCATCACGCTGATCGTGCACGCCCCGGACCCGGTCACGGGCCGGCTGACCCCCGTCCGCGAGCGGTTCCGCGAGGTCGTCGACAGCGCGCTGGCGGCGGAGGAGCTCGGCTTCGACGGTTTCGGGGTCGGCGAGCGGCACGAGCGGCCGTTCCTGTCGTCCTCACCGCCCGTGGTGCTCTCCCACATCGCCGCGCTGACCCGCCGGATCCGGCTCTTCACCGCCGTCACCACGCTGAGCCTGCTCGACCCCGTCCGGGCGTACGAGGACTACGCGACGCTGGACCACCTGTCCGGCGGTCGGCTGGAGCTGATGATCGGCAAGGGCAACGGCACGGCCCAGCGGGAGCTGTTCCACGTCACGCCCGAGGACCAGTGGGAGCGCAACAGCGAGGGCTACGAGCTACTGCGGCGGCTCTGGCGCGAGGACCGGGTGACGGCGGAGCCCCGGTTCCGGCCGGCGCTGAAGGACGCCGAGGTGCTGCCCCGCCCCGGTGGGCCGCCCCCGCGGGTGTGGCACGGCAGCGCGACCAGCCGGGAGTCCGTGGACCTCGCCGCCCGCTACGGAGATCCGCTGTTCTCCGCGAACGTCACCCATCCGATCGGCCCGTACGCCGAGCTGATCCGCCACTACCGGGAGCGCTGGGAGCACTACGGGCACGACCCGGCGCTCGCCGTGGTGGGCGCGGGTACGGCCGGCTTCCACGCGGCCCGCACCTCGCAGCAGGCGGTGGCGGCGTACCGGCCGGCCTTCGAGCAGTACCTCGCCTTCCACGAACAGGCCGGCGTAGAACCGGTGTTCTCGCACCTGGACGACTTCGTGGAGCGCAGCTCCGCGCTGATCGGCAGCCCCCAGCAGATCGTCGAGAAGGTGCACCGCTACCACGAGCAGTTCGGCCACACCGTCCTGCACCTGCAGGCCGAGCCGGGCGGTCTCCCGCCGGCCGCCCACCGCGCCTCGCTGGAGCTGTTCCAGTCCGAGATCGCGCCGGTGCTGCGCCGCGAGATCCCCGATCCCCCCTTCGCCGATCTGTAAGGAGACCTGGCCATGTCCGGCATCCCGCTCGGGGTCCTCGACCTCATCCCGATCCCCTCCGGCTCCACCGCCGCCGACGCCCTGCACAACAGCATCGATCTGGCCCGCCAGACGGAACGACTCGGCTACGCCCGCTACTGGTTCGCCGAGCACCACCTCAATCCCGGTGTCGCCGGGACCTCCCCGGCGGTGGTGCTGGCCCTGACCGCCTCCGCCACCTCCACGATCCGGATCGGCTCCGGGGCCGTACAGCTCGGCCACCGCACGGCGCTGTCCACGGTCGAGGAGTTCGGCCTGATCGACGCCCTGCACCCGGGCCGCCTCGACCTGGGCCTGGGCCGCTCGGCGGGCCGGCCTCCGCAACAGCGGGCCGGGGAGGCGGAGCCCTTCGTCGGACACACCCCGAACGGGCTGCGCATCCCGGAGCGCTTCTCCTTCGCACACCTGCTGGGCCATCCCCGGGTCGCGCTCCAGCAAAAGCTGCTGAACCTGCCCGGTGCCCAGCCGCAGGACTACGGCGAGCAGGTCGACGACGTCCTCGCGCTGCTGCGCGGCGAGTACCGGTCCGATGAGGGCATCGAGGCGCACGCCGTCCCCGGCGAGGGGGCCGACGTACAGGTGTGGATCCTGGGCAGCAGCGGCGGCCAGAGCGCCGAGACGGCGGGCCGCAACGGCCTGCGGTTCGCAGCGAACTACCACGTCAGCCCGGCGAGCGTGCTGGAGGCGGCCGAGGGCTACCGGGCAGCGTTCAAACCCTCCGCCGAACTGGACCGCCCGTACGTCACCGTGTCCGCCGACGTGGTCGTGGCCGAGGACGACGCCACGGCCCGCGAACTGGCCGCCGGATACGCGCCCTGGGTGCACAGCATCCGCACGGCCGAAGGCGCCATCCCTTTCCCCTCCCCGGCAGAGGCGCGGGCGCTGACAGGCCCCTGGACGGACGCAGACCGGAAGGTGGTGGCCGACCGGGTGGAGACACAGTTCGTCGGCTCGCCGCGGACCGTCGCCGATCACCTCGAACGGCTCCAGGAGGCCACTCGCGCCGACGAGCTGCTGATCACCACGATCACGCACGACCACGCCGACAGGGTCCGCTCCTACCGCCTCCTGGCCGAGGAATGGCGCCGCCGCTGACGTGCCCGCCGGGCCGCACGGGGCGCCGTCCCCCCTGGCCTGGCCGTCCCCGACCCGCTCAAGGGGTCGCAGGTTCAAATCCTGTCGTCTCGACTCCAATGAGTCGTTCGTCAGAGGCCTTCTCGGAGTCATCCGAGAAGGCCTCTGACGCGTTGCCCGTCACCGGCCTGCTCCTTCCCAGTGCGGTCGTCTGGCTGACTGCCTCCGGGATCTCGGCCCCTGTGTCACCGCTGGCCCGCCTGCCGGTGTGCGGGGCCGCCGAACGCCTGCGGCGGCGCGCCGGGGAGGTGTACTAGAGAACGGGACCGGCGCCAGGATTCCGGAAGCAGAGCCGCCGACGCGCCCTGTGCTCGCCGACGACGGAGTCGATCTCGCCTCCCGCCCGTGGATGACTCCATCGGCCGCTACGTGTCTGCCCGCACCTAGGGCGCAGGGGCGGGATCCGGCCGAATCGATGGCTCCGTGGAGCGGAGCCGTTCCCGGGGTGGACCTGTGGGGGCGGGGCCTGTCGTCTGGGTATGCGGGGGCGTGTGCGAGGTCGGCGGCCGTGGGGGAGCAGATGGGTTTCGGCCACGTCGTTGCGCGGCAACCGGCTTGATACGTCCAGTTCATGACCTGCTGTCAAGAGTCGTGCACGGAGACGCTAAGATTCCGGGCCGTTGTCATATGATCATTCGCTTTCGATCGTTTGAGGGTTCTGATGGTTCGCGTGGGATCGTCGCCCGGAAGTCCAGGGCCCACCTCACCCGTCGTTTGGGCGCTTCCCGCGCTCGTGACCGCCCTAGCCGCGGCCGTTGCCGTGGTGCTGGTGTCCGCACCAGCGCGTACGCCCGTGGCCTGGGTCGGTGCCGTGGCCTTCGTCGCCGTTGCGCTCGCCTGTGGTGAGGCCGCCCGGCGCGGCAAGGCGGTGGCCGGGCTGCGGGTCACGGTCGCCGCGCACGAGGCGGCGCTGGCGCGGCAGCAGGCCGAGACCGTACGCCTCGCCCAGGAACTGCTGCCCGATGTCGTCGAGCGCCTGCGCAAGGGCGAGTTCCCCGAGGAGGTGCTCGCCTCCCTGGAAGAGCCCGGCACCCACGGGGCAGGCCTCACCCCCGAGTTCAGGGACGCCCACCAGGCGGTGCTGCGCTCGGTGCTCGACGCCGTCGTCGCCGAGGAGGACCTGCGCGACTCCGCGCAGCGCGCCTTCGTGAACATCGCCCGCCGCGTCCAGGCCATCGTCCACCAACAGGCCCAGGAACTGCGGGACATGGAGGACCGGCACGGTCACACCCCCGAGGTCTTCGGCGATCTGCTGCGGCTCGACCACGGCACGGCCCTGATCGGCCGCCTCGCGGACTCCATCGCCGTGCTCGGTGGCGCCCGCCCCGGCCGCCAGTGGAGCAAGGCCGTACCGCTCTACAGCGTGCTGCGCGGCGCCATGTCGCGGATCATCGACTACCAGCGCGTCGAGCTCCACTCGGTCTCGCAGGTCGCCGTCGTCGGACCGGCCGTCGAACCGCTGATCCACGCGCTGGCCGAGCTGCTCGACAACGCCACCCGCTACTCCCCTCCGCAGACCAAGGTCCACCTGACCGCCGTCGACGTGAACTCGGGCATCGCCGTCGAGATCGAGGACGGCGGCGTCAGCATGAGCGAGGAGGCCCGCAAGCGGGCCGAGCGCATGCTCCGGCAGGCCCAGCAGGGCATCGACCTCGCCGACCTCGGCGAGACGCCGCGCCTCGGTCTGGCCGTGGTCGGCCGGCTCTCCCAGGCGTACGACTTCCAGGTCTCGCTGCGCTCCTCGGCGTACGGCGGCGTTCGCGCGGTCCTGGTCATCCCGCAGGGGCTGATCACCACCGCCTCCTCCGCCACCGGCGTCGCCCACGGCATCGGCACCTCCTCGGGCCCCCGGGCCGCCCTGCCGCCGGGCGCCGGAGCAGCCGGCCGGGAACCGGCCGCCCGGCCCCCGCAGCAGCGGCCCGTCACCGGCCCCTCCTACGCCCAGGCAGCATCCGACGCAGCACTCGACGCAGCATCCGACGAGGTACCCGCCGTGACCGAGCGGACCCCCAACGGGCTGCCCCAGCGACGCCGCAAGACCCGCGCCGTCGCCCCGCAGGTGCCCGGGAACCCCGGCGCACCCGACCGGATCACGGCCGCCGCCGCGGCGACCGCCGCGGCCGCGGACCGGGCCGCTGCACCCGAACCCCGGCCGGAGGTACAGCCCGGGATGTGGCTGGCCGCCTTCCAGGACGGCCTGTCCTCGGACAGCAGCAAGACCGTCGCGAGCAGAAGCGGCGCAGCAAGCAAGAACACAGACGCCTCGCCGGTCTCGGCGAGCAAGGGGGAACAGCCATGAGCCAGCAGCAGACCAACATGGACTGGATGCTCAAGGACCTGGCCGAGAGCGTCCCGCAGACCCGCCACGTCATCGTCCTGTCCGCCGACGGCCTGCGCATGGCGCAGTACGGGGCGGAGACCGACACCGCCGACCGGCTCGCCGCGGCCTGCGCCGGACTGCAGAGCCTCGCGGGCGCCGTCGCCTCCGAACTGCCCGGGAGCAGCGGCCGGATGCGGCTCGTCGTGATCGAGATGGACGGCGGCTTCTTCTACCTGATGGCCGCCGGGGCCGGCGCCTACCTCGCCGTGCTGGCCGACGAAGGCGTCGACGCAGGCCTGATGGGTCAGCGGATGCGCGACCTGGTCGCCCGGATCGGAGAGCACCTCAGCAGCCCGCCCCGGCGCGAGGGGCAGACCGCGTGAGCGACCCGGGCCGGGACTGGGAAGACGGCACTCCCGAGCGGCTCTACGTGATCACCGGCGGGCGCAGCGGACCGTTACTGCCCGCCACCCTCGACCTGGTCACGCTGATCATCGCCAAGTCGGGGCCCAGGCCCGGGATGCAGCCGGAGCACGCGGCGATCATGACGCTGTGCCAGTCACCGCTGTCGGTGGCCGAGATCTCCGCGTACCTCGGCCTGCCGGTCAGCGTGGTCACCGTACTCCTCGGTGACCTCCTCACCGCGGGCCACGTGCTCTCCCGCCCACCCGTCGCCCCCGCACAACTCCCGGACCTGGCACTGATTGAGGCAGTCATCGATGGACTTCGAAAGCTCTGAACTGCGCGCGGGGCCTCGGCGCGAGGACGCCCTGCCGGCCACGGCCGCCGCCGCGGTCAAGGTGGTGATCGTGGGCGGCTTCGGCGTCGGCAAGACGACCCTGGTCGGCTCGGTCAGCGAGATCCGCCCCCTGACCACCGAGGAGACGATGACCCAGGCCGGGGTCGGCGTCGACGACACGGCGGGCGTGGAACGCAAGACCTCCACCACCGTGGCCATGGACTTCGGCCGCATCAGCATCAACGACGAGCTGGTGCTGTACCTCTTCGGCACCCCCGGCCAGGAACGCTTCTGGTTCCTGTGGCGCGGCCTGTTCGAGGGCGCGCTCGGCGCGGTGGTCCTGGTGGACACCCGCCGGCTGGAGGTCAGCTTCGACGTGATCGGCCGGCTGGAGGAGCGCGGCGTGCCGTTCGTCGTCGCCGTCAACTCCTTCCCCGACGCACCCGGGTACCCGCTGGAGGAGCTGCGGGCCGCGCTGGACCTGCCGCTCTCCGTACCACTGGTCCTGTGCGACGCCCGGCGCCGCGACTCCAGCCGTGACGTCCTGATGACGCTGATGCGCTACCTGCATTCCCTCGCCGCGACCCCGGAGGCCTTGTGAGCACCCCCCCGACCCCCCGGCCGGGTCCGGCCGCCCCGCCCCCGGGCTGCCCGGCCCACCGGCTCTACGGCCCCGAGGCCGAGGCCGACCCCATGGGCCTGTACGAGAAGCTGCGCGCCGAGTACGGCACGGTGGCCCCCGTCCTGGTCCAGGGCGACCTGCCGGCCTGGCTGGTGCTCGGCCACCGCGAGAACCTGGACGTGGCGCGCACCCCCTCCCGGTTCGCCCGCGACCCGCGCCACTGGCGGGACATGCGGGAGGGGAAGGTCCCCGCGGACCACCCCCTGACCCCCATGACCGCGTGGCAGCCGGTGTGCCACCTGGTCGACGGGGTCGAGCACGAGCGGCTGCGCGGGGCGATCACCGAGTCCCTGGAGCGCTTCGACCGGCGCGGCGTACGGCGTTACGTCAGGCGCTTCGCCGACCAGCTGATCGACGCCTTCGCCCAGTCCGGGAAGGCCGACCTGGTCGCCGACTTCGCCGAGCCGCTGCCGATGCTGGTGATGACCCAGCTCGTCGGGGCGCCGGAGTCCTACGGACCGCGTCTCGTCGAGGCGGCCCGCGACATGCTCCGCGGCACCGAGACGGCCCTCGTCAGCTTCGAGTACGTCTCGGACACCCTGCGCGAGCTCGTGGCGCGCAAGCGGGAGACGCCCGGCCGGGACTTCACCACGTGGCTGCTGGAGCACCCCACCGCACTCGACGACGACGAGATCCTGGAGCACCTGCGGCTGGTGCTGATCGCGGCGTTCGAGACGACCGCCAACCTGATCGCGAACACCCTGCGCGTGGTGCTCACCGACCGCCGCTTCCGCGCGAACCTCTCCGGCGGGCACATGACGCTGCCGGACGCGCTGGAGCAGGTCCTGTGGGACGAGCCGCCCTTCATGACGGTGCTCGGGCGCTGGGCGACCGGCGACACGGAGCTGGGCGGTACGCCGATCAAGGCCGGCGACATGCTGCTGCTGGGCCTCGGGGCCGGCAACCGCGACCCCGACATCCGGCCCGACCCCGCCCTGCCCGTCCACGGCAACCGTTCCCACCTGGCCTTCAGCAGCGGCCCCCACGAGTGCCCCGGCCAGGACATCGGCAGAGCCATCGCGGACACCGGTATCGACACCCTGCTGACCCGGCTGCCCGATCTGGAACTGGCGGTCCCCGAGGACGAGCTGCAGTGGACGTCCTCCCTGATGTCACGTCACCTCGTGGCGCTCCCGGTCGCGTTCACCCCTGGGGGCAGCTCGGTCACGGGGGCCACCCGGGTACCCCGTGCTCGCCCGGCGGCCGCCTTGCCGCCCGAGCCCGCTGCGGCCGCGACCCCGGCCGCCCCGGTCGGGGCGGAGCGGCCGGCGGGCCGGGCCTCCTGGTGGTCGCGCCTGCGCGGGCGCTGACTCAGCCGGCCGAGTCGTCGAGCTGCTGCCACCACCAGGCGAGAGCCGGGACGGGCAGTGGCTCGACGCTCGGGTCGCTGGGGGTGTCGCTCCAGGTGATGTCGTACGAAGCCCCTTCGACGGGCAGGGCGTTGCGGTTGCGCGGGCTGGTGTAGCGCGGCGCGAGGTTGTGGTATTCGGTGTCGCCCGCGATCCAGTGTTCCAGGGAGACGAGGTAGCGCCCCAGCTGCTCGCCGGCGCCGTGCGCCAGCTGCTCGCGCAGCCGGACGAACAGCGTCACCGTCCGGTCCCTCAGCGCGTACGCGGCCGGCAGCGCCTCGGCGGCCGTACAGCCGTGGTGCTGCGCCAGCACGTTGAGCAGGTTCTGCTCCCGCGGCTCGTGGTGGTCGTCCTTGTTGTACGAGAACAGGTCGTTGTCACAGGCGACGATGAACCCGGCGGCGTCGGTCAGGGCCTGGACGGGCGCGGAGTACAGCACGTCGCCCGGTACCTCGATCCCGTTCGCCGCATCGCACCAGGTCAGCAGGAACCGGGTCCCGCCGACCGAGATCCGCATCGCCGCGAAGTCGTTGAGGCTCGGCATGACGCCCTGGTCGGCGTGGGCGGCCTGCGCGGCGGCGCCGTACACCCAGTCCCGGACGCCCTCGGTGAAGCGGCGCAGCTGGACCGGGGTGAGCATGGCCCGGGTGCGTGTCACCAGGTCCTCCAGCGCGGCCGTGTGCGGCCCCGGCGGCAGCAGGCCGGATCCGGGCGCCTCAAGGGTGCGGAAGAGCCGGGTGCCCTGGTCGATGACGGAGGCCGTCCGCGTGGCGCTGGAGTCGGAGTCCTGCCAGTCGTCGGTGGCGAAGGCCCAGTAGTTCCACTCGGCGAAGAGCAGCATCGGCTCCACCTCGCCGTGGGGGATGATCCGGCTGGTGAAGTCGGCGCTGCGGGTGGCCAGTCCCCAGGCGCGTTCGGTGGCGTCCGGGTAGAGGCCGAAGGAGTCGATCCAGGCGATGGACCGCTCCTCCAGCTCCGCCGCCTTCGGGTGGATGAGTCCCCTCTCGAAGGGCCAGTAGAACGGAGGCAGTTCCCAGCCGATGCGGGAGGGGTGCGTGTTCTCGTCGTACGCGGGCGGCATCGGTCAGCTGCCCCCGTCCAGGCGGAAGAGCAGCAGCCGGGTCTCCAGCGCGTGGTCCCGCCAGATGCGGAACAGCTTGCCGTGGGTGATGGTCGACTCCCGGAGCCGTTCGAGCGACCAGGCGGACGGGGCGCCGGTGTTCTCGACGCGGTCCAGCTCCGCCGTGTTCCACGCCATGGACTGCACCCAGAACTCGGCGACCCGGTCGGTGACGTCCTCGTCCTGCTCCAGGTGGAAGCCGGCGGCCTTGGCGGCGTAGATGTACTCGGTGAGGGTGCCCAGGCGCGTCTTGTAGTAGCCGTCGATGAACCCGGTCCACTCGGGGCGGCAGATGAAGTGCTCCTGTATGCCGAACCAGCCGCCGGGCTTCAGGGCCCTGGCCGCCATCCGGAAGAGGCGCTCGCGGTCCATGTAGCCGGAGCTCTCGTTGGCGTACACGGCGTCGAACCGGTGGTTCGTGGTGAAGGTGTGCGCGTCGGCGAGCAGGGGGGTCACCCGGTCGGCGACCCCGGCCTGGCGGGCGAAGTCCTGGATCACGGGGACGTGGTCGGCCGCTATCGTGATCCCGGTGACGTGCGCGCCGTGTTCCTGCGCCCAGTAGAGGGACCCTCCGCCGACCCCGCAGCCGATGTCGAGCAGCCGGCCCGGCGGGTTGGCGTACGCGCCCCAGGTACGCGCGGCGTGCTCGACGATCGCTTCCTGGGACGCGACGATGCGGCGCTTGAGCACCTGCTGCGAGACGGTGGTGTTCGGAGCGGCCCCCGGGTCGAAAAGGCCCATGTGGAAGTGGACTCTGGGTCCGGGGCCGTACTTGTGGAGGATGTCCGCCGTCTTCCGGCTGTAGTAGAGCGGCACTTGGCTCGCGTCGAAGGCCTGGCCACCCGTGGGGGGCTGGATGACGAGGTTGCTGTCCATCGGATTCTCCGGTCCTGCGGTCGTGTGGGGGTGTTTATCGGCCGCCCCACTCTGCCCATAAGCGATCGATAAAAGTCCTGGTGCACTTGGGTCTTGAGCATAACCACACATGAAATGCCGACAATTCAGCTCGATTGACGTCACGTCAGACGTTGTCACCCCCCTGTGCGGCACCCGTCTCGCCCTTCTCGGCGGAATCTCTTCTAGAATGGGAACGTGAGTGCGAATATCGAGGAATTGCGGCCGGCCCCGACTCCCGCCCTGACGGGGGCGGAGCTGCTCCGCTGGTATTGGACCCTGGTCGAACTGACCGGGCTCGCCCGGCAAATGGGGCTGCCCGTCGGCGGTGGCAAGCCCGCGCTGACGACCCGGCTGGCCGCCGCGCTCGACGGTCGCCCCGCGCCGGAGCCGGTACGGGCCGCCCGGCGCGGCGGGCGCCAGCTCACGGCCCCCGTCGACGGCGACACCGTGATCCCGCAGGGCCAGCGGTGCAGTCAGGTGCTGAGGGAGTTCTTCGTACGGGAGATCGGGTCCGGCTTCCACTTCGACGCCTTCATGCGGGACTACGTCGCCGGGCACGCGGGCCACACCCTCGCCGAGGCCGTGGCCCACTGGCACGCCACCCGCGCGCAGGCCGCCGAACCCCAGGAGATCGGCGCCCAGTTCGAGCTCAACCGGTTCCTGCGCGACTGGCACGCCCGCCACCCGGACGGCACCCGGCGCGAGGCCCTGGCGGCCTGGCAGGCCCACCGGGCGCGGCCGAGGAGCTGATCCCGGGCCACCGATCCGCCGGGCCCCCGGTGGTCCGCTCAGGCGGCGGGCTCCGGCTCCGGGAGGCCGCGGGACAGGGCCCAGGCGGCGAGCGGCAGCCCGATCAGCGGGAGCAGGGCCGTGTGCAGGGAGGTGGCGTCCGCGGCCGCGCCGATCAGCGGGCTCGCCACGCCGCCGACGCTGACCGTGAGGCCGAGCGTGACCCCGCTCGCGGTGCCCATGCGGGCCGGCAGGTAGTCCTGGCCCAGCGTGACCTGGAGGGACAGCGGCACGTACAGCGCGGCGGCGGCCAGCGCAGCGCAGACGTGCACCAGCGGCAGGGGCAGGAAGAGGATGCCCGCGACGGCGGGCGCCGCAGCGGCGTAGGCCCGGCGGACGGTGGTGGTCCGGCCCCAGCGCGCGGCCAGCCGGCCGCCGAGCACGGTGCCGCCCGCGCTGCCCGCGAAGAGGGCGAACAGCGCCGCCGCCGCGGCGGTTCCGCTCCCGCCGCACTCACGGACGTACAGGGCGATGAAGGTGCTCAGCCCGATGAAGGCCACCGAGCGGACCACCACGACCAGGGAGAGCCGGAGGAAGGCCCGCCGGTCCTCGGGCACGTCCGGAGGGGACCGCCGTGCGGCACCCGCCGCGTCCGGGGTCGCCTCCGGGCGCCCCTGCGAGCGCGCTTCCGGCGCCGCCTCCGTCGCCGCTTCCCGCGCCGCAGCCGTCTGCCCGCGCGGCGCCTTCCGCGGCCGGTTCAGGACCGCGCCCACCACGCAGGGGAGCGCCAGCAGCCACCAGGCCGCCGGCCCGGACACCGACAGCGCCCCGGCGACCAGCAGCGGGGAGCACGCGAAGCCCACGGTCCCGCCCAGCGCGAACCAGCTCATCGCCGTGTGGCCGACGCCGCCCAGGGCGGTGCGGACCAGCCGCGCCGCCGCCGGATGGTAGGCGGCGGCGCCCAGCCCCGACAGGGCCACGGCCGCCACGGTGGCCGGGTAGCCGGCGTCGGCGCCGACCAGAGCGACGCCCAGCCCCGCCGCGGCCGTGCTCAGCGGGATCAGCCACGGCATCGGCCGGCGGTCCGTCAGCGCCCCGAACAGCGGCTGGACCACGGAGGACAGCAGCGAGGCGGCGAGCACGATGCCGGAGGCGGCGGCGTAGTCGTAGCCGCGTTCGGCGACCAGGTAGGGAACGAGCGCGGCGACGGCGCCCTGGTAGACGTCCACGCAGGCGTGGCCCGCCGCGTAGGCCGCCGTACGGCCCCGCCGGAGACGGTCGGCGCGCGCGGTCGGCGACGGCTTGGGCATCGCGGTCTTCGATGAGTTCACCGACCGAGAATCCCCCGCCCCACGGCGGGCCCGCTTCCGATAAATTGCCGGGTGATGCAGAAAATCCGCCACACCCCCCGGGCCGCCACCAGCATCCGCGAGCTCGACACCCACATCGGGATCGACCCCCACCGGCACGACGACCACCAGATCGCATACGCCGGTTCCGGAGTGCTCTCCGTCACCACCGACGCCGGGACCTGGGTGGCCCCGACCTCCCGCGCACTGTGGATCCCGGCCGGGACGGTGCACGAGCACCGCGGGTACGGGCGCACCGACCTGCACTCCGTGGGCCTGCCCACCCATCACAACCCGCTCTCCCTCGACTCGCCCGCCGTGATCGCCGTCGGACCGCTCCTGCGGGAGCTGATCCTGGCCTACACCCGCATGCCCGAGGACGGCAGCCCGGAGCGGCGCCGGCTGCTCGGGGTGCTGCTCGACCAGGTCCGGGTCTCGCCGCTCCAGCCCCTGCACCTGCCCGAGCCCCGCGACCCCCGGCTCGTGGCGGTGTGCGGGCTGCTGCACGCCGATCCGGCGGACCCGCGCGGGCTCGCCGCCCTCGCCGCCGCCTCGGGAGCCGGGGCCGGGGAGCGGACGCTGAGCCGGCTGTTCCGCGCCGAGCTGGGCATGACCTTCCCCCAGTGGCGCACCCAGCTGCGACTGCACCAGGCGCTGCGGCTGCTGGCCGTCGGCACTCCCGTCACCGCCGTCGCGCACCGCTGCGGCTGGTCTTCGGCGAGCGCCTTCATCGACGTCTTCCGGCGGGCCTTCGGACACACCCCCGGGGCGCACCCCCGGCACCTGCCCTGAGGGCCTCAGGGGCGCTCGTACGAGAGCCGGACCACGCCGTTCCCGAACGAGCGGGTGCCGGCGAGCCGGAGCGGAGCCGGCCCGGCGAACGGCGGGAACAGCGGGGTTCCGCGCCCGATCCGCACCGGGTGCACATAGATCCGGTACGCGTCCACCAGGTCGTGGCGCAGGAACGAGGCGGCCAGATCCGCCCCGCCCAGGGTCAGGTCGCCGCCCGGGGCCGCCTTCAGCGCGGCGACCTCCGACGGTACGACGTCCCGGACGAGCACCGAGTTCCAGCCGAGGTCCGCCTGGTCCAGGGTCCGCGAGTAGACGTACTTCGGCAGGTCGCGCCAGATGCCCGCGAACTCGGCCATCCACTCCGGGACCTCGGGGTCCTGGTCGGCGGTCGGCCAGAAGGCCGCCATCAGCTCGTAGATGACGCGGCCGTTCAGCATGCCGCCCATCGCCCGCAGCTCCTCGTTGAAGTGCCGGTGCAATTCCTCGTCGACGAGATGCCAGCCGATGTCCCGGCCCGGCCCCTCGATGAACCCGTCGAGGGACGTGGACATCATCAGGACGATCTTCCGCATGACCGGCCACGCTACATACTGGCCGGTGTGAAGAGCGAAGATGCCGCAGACGACACGGTCCTGTTCACCGTCGAGGGCTGCACCGGGGTGATCACCCTCAACCGTCCCAGGGCTCTCAACGCCCTCACCCACCCCATGGTGCTGCGCATCGAGGAGGCCCTGGCCGCCTGGGAGCACGACCCCGCCGTCGCCCAGGTGCTCATCCGCGGCGCCGGGGAACGGGGCCTGTGCGCGGGCGGCGACATCCGGGCCATCCACGACGACGCCAAAGCCGGCACGGCCGCCTCCGCCGGTTTCTGGCGCGACGAGTACCGGCTCAACGCCCGCATCGCCCGCTACGCCAAGCCGTACGTCGCCCTCATGGACGGCATCGTCATGGGCGGCGGCGTCGGCCTCTCCGCCCACGGCAGCGTCCGCGTCGTCACCGAACGCTCCCGGGTCGCCATGCCCGAGACGGGCATCGGCTTCGTCCCGGATGTCGGCGGCACCTACCTGCTGGGCCGCGCCCCCGGCCGGCTCGGCACCCACCTCGCGCTCACCGGCACCGCGGTGGGCGCCGCCGACGCACTGCTGTGCGGGCTCGCCGACCACTTCGTGCCCGCCGAGCGGCTCCCGGAGCTGACCGCCGCACTCGCCTCGGCGCCCGCGGCCGAGCTGCTGCCGCGCCACGCCACCGCGCCCGCCCCCGGCGAGCTGGCCGGCCGGCGGTCCTGGATCGACCGGTGCTACGCGGCGGACACCGTCGAGGAGATCGTGGAGCGGCTGCTCGGCGAGGACGACCCGGCCGCGAAGGAGACCGCCGAGACAATCCTGGCCAAGTCCCCGACCGCGCTCAAGGTCACCCTCGCCGCCGTGCGCCGGGCCCGCGCACTGGGGCCGCTGGAGCAGGTGCTGGCCCAGGAGTACCGGGTCTCCTGCCATGCGCTGCGCTCGCCCGACCTGGTCGAGGGCATCCGCGCCCAGGTCATCGACAAGGACCGCGCCCCGCGCTGGTCGCCGCCCGGGCTGGACGGGGTTGGCGACGAGCAGGTGGCCCGCTTTTTCGCCCCCCTCGGCCCCGGACGGGAACTCGGCCTGGACTGAGCCCGGACGGGTGCGGGGCCGGGGTGGCCCGCCCTCAGCGGTAGCCCTCGGGGGCGGCGGGCAGGCCCGGGTCCTGGACCTCGACCAGGTACCGCCAGGCGTCCGGGCGGCTGCCGTCGAGGTCGGTGAACCCGTAGACCCGGGCGAGCTGCCCGCTGGAGAGCGACTGCCCGTTCCAGCGCGCCACCTCCGGGTCCGCGGCCAGCGCCGCGACCGCCCGCCCCACGTACGCGGGGGTCTCGGAGATGCCGAAGTGCGGGACCCGGTCCAGGGCGTCGCGCCAGGTGGCCTCCGTGACCCCGAAGGCGTCGAGCATCATCTCCGAGCGCAGCCAGCCCGGTGTCAGCGCCACCGCCGTCGCCCCGCGGGGACCGAGCTCGTGCCCGAGCGCGAACGCCATCCGCAGCACCGCCGACTTGGCGAGGTCGTAGAAGAACGACACCCGGTAGTGGGTCGCGTTGTACTGGGCCGTACCGTCCGTCATCTCCACCACCAGCCCGCCCGGCTCCCGCAGCAGCAGCGGGGCCGCGTAGTGGCTGGTGATGGCGTGCGTCTCCACCGCGAGCCGCAGCAGCCGCAGCCCTTTGTCCAGGTCGTGCTCCCAGACAGGGCTGTCCCATTCGAAGAGCCGTTCACCTCCCCACACGTCGTTCACCAGGAGGTGCAGGCGGCCCTGCTCCTCCTCGATCCGCCGCACCAGCGCCTCGACCTGCGCGGGCACCAGATGGTCCGTGACCACGGCGATCCCGCGACCGCCCGCCGCCGTGACCAGCCCGGCGGTCTCCTCGACCGTCTCGGGCCGGTCGTACTCCGAACGGCTGCCCCGGGTGCTGCGCCCGGTCACGTACACCGTCGCGCCCTGCGCGCCGAGTTGGACCGCGATGCCGCGCCCCGCCCCCCGCGTCGCCCCGGCCACCAGGGCGACCCTGCCGTCGAGCCTGCGCTGTGCTTCCGCCATGCCCCGACCCTACGACGCACGCCGCCGCCGGGCGCGGGCCGCGGGCGCGTGTCACGCCCTTGCGCCCCTGCCCGGCGGCGGTCTCGTCTCAGAACCAGGTGAGGGTGAGGGGGAAGGTGGTGGTGGCGGTGGTGGGGGTGGTGTCGGTGGCGGTGGCGGTGATCTGGAGGGTT
>NZ_JBEXRC010000017.1:0-138874 GCF_040612915.1 Streptomyces sp. NPDC006326
GTGCCTCCGTGCCCCCCCCGCTGCCGCCCCCCCACTTTTTGCCCCCGCGCCCTTAGTCACCGTCGGCGAGTCCGTCGCGGTGCGGCTGGCGCGGGGGCGCATGCCGCTCGCCGGTCCGTTCAGGCGGGCGTCAGCTCACCTGGAGGGTGACGTCGTCCACGACGAAGGACGTCTGGAGGGACGCGTCCTCCACGCCCTTGAACGTCAGGGTGACGGTCTGGCCCGCGAACTTGGACACGTCGTAGCTCTTGAGGACGTAGCCCTGGTTCGCGTTCACGTTGGACAGGGTCTCCAGCGTCTGGCCGCCCACGGAGACGGTGAACCGGTCGTAGACCACGTTCTCGTACTCGTCGGTGTCGATGTGGAGGTAGAAGGAGAGCCGGCCGGTGGTGCAGCCGGACGGGAGGGTCAGGGACTGCGAGGCGCTGTCGGTGTGCGTGCTGCCGTAACCGTCCAGCCAGGCCATGTACGAGCCGCCGTGCGGGACCTGCCCGGACTGGTTGGTGACGACCCCGGCGGTCGCGGTCCAGGGGCTGCTGCCGTTCTCGAAGCCGCCGTTGACCACGGCGTCGCGCGGGGTGCAGCCGCCTGAGCCGCCGACGGTCAGCGTGTACGTCGTGCTGTGGCTCGTCGAGCCGGAGCCGGTGACGGTCAGGGTGTAGGTGCCCGCCGCGGTGCCCGCGCCGACCTGGACCGTGAGGGTCGAGGAGCTGCCGGACTGCACGGAGGCGGGGTTGAGCGTCGCGGTCACGCCGGCCGGCGCGCCGGAGACGGACAGGGCGAGGGGCTGCGGGCTCCCGCTGACGGTGGCGGTATTCACCGTGGCGGTGACGCTGCCGCCCGGGTTGGCTGAGCCGGCGGCCGGCGAGGTGCTGACCGAGAAGTCCTGCGCCGGGGTGTCGCCGCCCACCGCCTGCTTCCAGATCGCGTAGGCCACGCCGTCGGCGCTGCGGTCCAGGACGGTGGCGTTGATGTTGTTCGTGGTGTCGCAGGCGCTGTGGTAGCAGGAGTCGTACGCGGCGTTCGCGGTGCCGCCCCACTTCGCCGCCTGCGCGGAGGTCTTGCGGGCGCTGGCGCCGGCCGCGTAGCCGGAGGTGGGGATGCCGCCCTGCTGGAAGGAGTAGTCGTCACTGCGGCCCTGGCCCTCGGTGTTCTCCTCGGGGGCGAGGTTCAGCGAGGTCCAGTACGCCTTGAGCGGCGCCGCGGTGGTGGAGTTGACGTTGTTGATGAAGTAGCCGCCGTTGGGCGAGCCGACCATGTCGAAGTTGTAGTAGCCCTTGATCGCGGTCTTCTCGGTGCTGCTGAGCCGGCCCACGTAGAACTCCGAGCCGTTCAGGCCCTGCTCCTCGTCGGTCCACCAGGCGAAGCGGACGTGCTTGGTCAGGGTGGGGTTCTTCTGCGCGAGGACGAGCGCGTTCTCCAGCAGGGTCGCCGAGCCCGAGCCGTTGTCGTTGATGCCGGGGCCGGCGGAGACGCTGTCGAGGTGGGAGCCGAACATGACGACCTGGTCGGCCGGGCCGCCCGGCCAGTCGGCGATCAGGTTGTTGGACGGGTAGGTGCAGGAGGTGCAGCTCTGCTCGGTGACGGTGTAGCCGGCCGCCTGGAGCTTGCCCTTGATGTACGCCACGGACTGGGTGTACCCGGCGCTGCCGGCCCGGCGGTTGCCGCCGTTCTGCGAGGCGATGGTGTTCAGCTGGGTCAGGTGCGCCTGGACGTTGGCCACGTTGATGTTCGGCGGGTCCGTGCCGGGCTGGGTCCCGCCGACGTTGAGGGCGTAGTCCACGGTGTGCGCCAGGCTCGGGCCCTGGCCCTTGACCGTGACGGTGGAGGCGCCGGGCGCCGCGGCCGAGCTCGCGGAGAGCGTCAGCGTCGAGGACTGGCCGGACTGCACGGTGGCCGGGCTGAAGGAGGCGCTCACCCCGGACGGGAGGCCGGTGGCGGTGAGGGTCACCTGCTGGGCCTGGCCGGTGGTGGTGCTCGTGGTCACGGTGGTCGTGACCGAGCCGCCCTGCTGCACGGTGCCCGAGGACGGGTTCAGCGCGAGCGAGAAGTCGTCGTTCTGGCCGCTCGGGGTGCAGGTCGGGTCACCGGACTGGGCGGGCACGCTGATCGCGTCCCAGGCGGCCTTGGTCCGGATGAACAGGTTGCAGGTGGTGGGGTCGAGGGACTTGGCGGAGCTGAGCGTCGCCGTGCGGTACTTCTTGTAGGACATGCTGCTGGTCTTGAGCAGCATGCCGCCGTAGAAGATCTTGCCGGCGTTCTGGACGCCCACGCCGGTCACCGTGGACTGGTTGCAGGTGGGGCTGTTCGGCTTGCCGCCGCCCGGGTTGCTGCCCTCGGCCAGCAGGTAGAACCAGTGGTTCAGGGGCCCGGCGGCCGCGTGCACCTCGGTGCCGGGTATCGCGGAGCTGTAGCAGGCCGGGTCGTTGTCCACGGCCGGCGGGTTGTACATGTTCCGGATCGGGCCGCTGCCGGTGAGGTTGATCATCTCGCCGACGGTGTAGTCCGGCGTGTCGTACGGGGCCGGCTCGTTGGCGTACGCCTCGGTCAGCGCGCCGAAGATGTCGCCGGTGCCCTCGCCGAGCCCGGCCTCCTGGCCGCTGGTGCCGCCGGGGGTGTTGGAGTCGATGGCGTGCCCGTACTCGTGGCCCACCACGTCGATCCCGGCGATCCACTCGTTGGCGCTGTTGTGCCCGATGGTGACCGAGCTGCCGTCCCAGTACGCGTTGAGGTCGCCCAGGCCGACCTTGCCGGGGAAGCTGCGGCCGTTGCCGCTGACGCCGTTGCGGCCGAGCCACTGGGCGAGCATGTCCCACTGCTTCTGGGCCGCGAACATCAGGTCCGTGCAGCCGGTCTCCTTGGACGTGGGGTTGCCGGTGCCCCAGGAGTCCGAGGACTTCGTGAAGACGGTGCCGGAGCTGTAGTCGGCGCAGCTCAGACCCGGGCGGTTCGGGTCGCGCAGCGAGTACGAGCCGCCGGAGGCGGTGGTGTCGATGGTGATCGGGCTGGGGCCGTTCCACTTGCTGCTGCCCGTGCCGGCGACGACCTCGTCGTGGCGGTCGATCACCTTGCCGGTGCGGGCGTCGACGAAGACGTGCAGCTTGCTGGGCGCCGTCTTCGTGGCGCCGGAGAGCACGGTCTCCCAGGCCAGGTACGGCTTGTCGTCCTTGAGCCGGACGACCAGGCGGCTGTCGAGGACCTTGTCGACCTTGGCCAGCTCGGCGCGCGAGGTGGTCTCCGCCGCCTTCTTCGCGACGGCCGGGGTGGTCGCCACGTCGATCGCGGTCGAGGACGCCGACTGCACGGCGCGCACCCGGCCCTCGCCGTCCGCCAGGACGACGGCGTCGCCGCCGACGACCGGCAGGCCGCGGTAGCTGCGCTCGTAGGCGACGGAGTACAGGTCCTGCACCCAGGGGGTGACCAGGCGTCGTTCGTACTGCTGCTGAGCCGAGTTGACCAGGGTGTCGAGGCCGCTGCGGACGGCCGCGTCGGCGGCGGCGACCGCCCGGTCGGCGGACGTGGCCGGGGGAGCGGGCGGGGGTCCGCTGCGCTGCGCGGCGTGCGCGGTGCCGGCAAGGGTGCCGGCGAGGCTCGTGGCCAGCGCCATGGCTGCCACGGAAGCCATCCATCTGGTGGGCTGCAAGAGTCCACTCCGATCGTGTGTGGGGGGTGGGGCCGGCTTTCGCGCCGAGTATGAGCGTGTACATGGCGAGATTGGGACATCCCTGCGCCCATAAGGTCCGCGTTATGGTGCCGTCGCGTGACGCTGCGTAAGCTGCCCGGATGCAGCTGGAGTTGAGGCATCTGCAAGCGGTCTGCCAGATCGCGGAGGCCGGCAGCCTGGGGGGCGCGGCGCGGCGGCTCGGGGTCTCCCAGCCCGCACTGTCGGCCCAGTTGCGCAGGATCGAGCGGGTCACCGGCGGCGAGCTGTTCGTCCGCGGCCGCTCCGGCGTCGAGCCCACGCCGCTGGGCCAGTTCGTGCTCGCCAAGGCGCGCCGCGTGCTCAGCGAGATGGAGACGCTCGGCGCCGAGACGCGCGCCATGGCCACCGACACCCCGCTGCGGCTGGGCTGCATCCTGCTCGTGCTGATCGACGGGCTGCTCGCACGGACGGACCTGACCCTGTCGGGCCGCGAGCTCACCGTGGACGTCGAGCACTCGGTGACGGCGCTGGTGCGGATGCTCGGCGCGGGCCGCTACGACGTCATCGTGTACGGCGAGGTGAACGACCACGAGGTGGCCCTGCCCCGCGGGGTCCTGGCCAAGACCCTGGTCCCCAAGGAGCCGTTCTGCATCCGCATGTCCACCCGGCACCCGCTGGCGGGGCAGGAGGTCCTCGACCTCGCGGACCTGGCCGAGGAGCAGTGGATGACCCTCGTCGAGGACGACGACGGCGGCCCCGAGGCCCTGATCGCCGCCTGCGCCCAGGCCGGGTTCGTCCCCTCGCTGCGCTACCGGATCACCGACCGCCAGATGCGCCACGACCTGGTCGCCGCGGGCCGGGCGATCTCCCTCACCCAGCCCACCGCCCCGGCGGTGACGGGCACGGTGATGCGCCCGCTGCTCGGGACGCCGATCACGGGGCGCATCCGGATCGCATGGAACCGCTCGGCGGTCTCCGCCCGGCAGGCCGAGCTGCTCTACCGCGCCGCGGCGGGCGCGTACATGGCCAACGTGGGCAACAACCCGTTCCACAAGGTGTGGTGGGACGCCCACCCGGAGGCCCACCCGGCGCTCGACTGACGGCAGGACGCGCACGGGCGCCAGACGACCGGCCGGGTGAAGTCCGGGCGGGAGGGGCGGCCGGTGCGGGCGCCGCGCGGGAGGGGTGCCGTACGGTCCCCGGTGTGACCGACGCGACCGCAGCCGCCGCCACCCCCGCAGCCACCGCCGCCGGCCCGGCGACCCCGGCGACCGCAGTGACCGCTTCGCCCGAGGCGAGGCCCGATGTGACCGTGGCCGAGGGGCCGGGCGCCCTGCGCGTGCTCGTCCTCGCGGGCTCCTCCCGCGAGGGCTCCGTCAACGCCCGGCTGGCCTCGCTCGTCGCGGCGCAGGTCGAGCGGTCGGGGGCCGAGGTGGACCTCGCCCGGATCCGCGAGTTCGAGATGCCGACCTACGACGGGGACGCCGAGGCCGACCAGGGGCCGCCCGAGGGCGCGGCCCTGCTGCGCGAGCGGCTGCTGGCGGCGCAGGCCCTGGTCATCGCCTCGCCCGAGTACAACGCCTCGGTCCCGGGGGTGCTGAAGAACGCCGTCGACTGGGTGTCCCGGTTCCGGCCGCAGCCCTTCAAGGACAAGCAGACGCTGCTGGTGTCGGCCTCGCCGTCCATGGTCGGCGGCAACCGCGGGCTGTGGGCGCTGCGCGTCCCGCTCGAACACCTCGGGGCGCGCGTCTACCCGGACATGTTCAGCCTGGCCATGGCGCACGCCGCCTTCCGCGAGGACGGCGGGCTCACGGACGAGGGACTGGCGGAGCGGCTCGCGGCCACCGTGGACTCCTTCCTGGCCCTGGCCGAGGCGGACACCCGCTACCTGTGCCTCCAGCGCCGCTGGTACGAGTTCCTCGGCGACGAGAGCAGCGCCCCGGTCACCCAGCGGGCCGAGGACTGACGAGTCCGGCGACGTGGTCGGTGACCATGTCCAGGATCTCCTTCGCCGCGCTGTCGTCGCCGAGCACCAGGAAGTTCAGGGTCAGCCCGTCCGTCATCGCGGCCAGGTAGCGCGCCAGGACCGGCACCGGGACGCGGAGCTCGAAGTCCGCAGCGCCGCGGACCTGCTCGACGAGCTCGGCGTAGGTGGCGCAGTACAGCTCGTGCTGGCGCCGCGCCAGGTGCTCGAACCCGGGCTGGCGCAGCGCGTACTGGGTGAGCTCGTACGTGAGCATGTGCTCGGCCGGGTGGGCGCGGACGTGGTCCCAGTACGCCTGGAAGCCCGCCCGTACCGTCTCGCGGAGGCTGGTGCGCGGCCGGATCGCCTCCCTGACCACCCTCAGGTAGTGCTCGGTGATCGTCTCGATGACGGATTCCAGCAGCGCCTGTTTGGAGTCGAAGCAGTAGTGGAAGACGCTCAGCGACACGTCCGCCTCGGCGGCGATCGAGCGGGTCGTGGTCCGGGAGACGCCGTCGCGGGCCATCGCGCGGATCGCCGCCTCCGTCAGCTGCCGGCGCCGCTCGGCCAACGGCATCCGTGGCATGGGGGTTCCCTCTCGCTCGTACGCCCGGGGCCGGCCGGATCGCCGCATGCCGATCCGGCCGGCCCCGGCCCGTGGTGTGCCGTACTGCGTCCGTCCGCGGAGGTCAGCTGCTGTAGACGCCGACCTCGTAGAGGGAATAGCCCCACTGCGTGCCGCGCCCGGTGCCGTGGATGCGGACGTAACGGGCCGGCACCCCGGTGAACTGCGCCGTGTCCAGGCCGCCGTCGCCGGTGGTCGTGGACCAGACGGTCTGCCAGTTCGCATCGTCGGTGGAGACCTCGATGCGGTAGGCCCTGCCGTAGGCGCGCTCCCAGTCGAGCGTGACCCGCTTGACGAGGGCGGGGGAGCCCAGGTCGATCCGCAGCCACTGGTCCTCGCTCCACTCGCTGGCCCAGCGGGTGCCCCGGTCGCCGTCCACGGCCCGGCCGGGCGCGTAGCTCACGAACGGGTTCCACCATTCCGTGGTGGAGGCGGCGGAGGGGGCGCCGGCGGCCATGTTGACCCCCGCCTTGTGCTTCTCGGAGGCCCCCCACGTCCCGAGGTAGGACTCGGCGCCCTTCATCAGGTCGTCGACCACGTCCTGGCCGCCCGTGACCCGGATGTCCTCGATCCAGTCCGGCACCAGCCCGTATTGCGCGCCGCCGTCGGTGTTGTAGTCCCAGGTGCGCTGGCCGGTGACCTGCCGGTCGAGCACCGAACCGCCGTCCGCGCTGCGGAAGGGGTAGCGCACCGGGTTCGCCGTGTTCGCGCCGCGCGGGGCCGGCCAGCCGCCGACGCCGTTCATGTCGGTGCCGACGCCGTACCCGACGTGGTACTTGTCGCGCAGCGCCTTGGTGCGGCGGGCCTCGGCGGTGAAGCCCTCGGAGCCGTTCATGTACTGGCCGATGAAGCCGCCGAGCTTGTACAGCCGCTCGGTCCAGTCCATGTCCATCCAGCTGTGCGAGGAGATGACGCCCGGGTAGCTCTCCGACTCCATGATGTCGAGGGACCGGTTCGCGGCCTTCACGCTCATGTGGTCGAGCTCAAGCATCATCTTGCGCTTCATCATCCCCCGCAGGGCGTACTCGCCGAGGTCGGTCAGACCGCGGGAGTTGCACTGCGCGTCGCCGGCGTACCCGGGCAGCGAGACGCCCTCGGGCAGCATCTTCACGGCTTCCGGCGCGGCGGCGGCGTTCAGGCCGATGGGGTTGTCGTGCTGCGGGCCGGCGCACTGCTCGGTCTTCCAGAAGGTGCCGGTGGAAAGGAACTGGCCGACGTTGATGGCCACCCCGAGCGCCCCGGAGTCGAAGCGCACGCCGCACAGGGCGTTGTCGAACTTGTGGCACAGGAACATGCTGCGCACGCCGAGCCCGTACAGTTCGTCCAGGCCGCGGTCGATGTCCGCCTTGCTGCACTGAGCGACGTCGAGGACCTGCTTGCAGCCGAAGGGCTCGGAGGTCTCGACACCGAGGACGACGGCGAGCTTGCCCTGCTTGATGACCTCTCGGGCCTGCGCGGAGTCGGTGACGATGCGGAACCAGCCCTTGCCCGGGCCGCCGTACATCTTGTCGACGTAGTCCTGCATCTCGTACGTCTTGCGCGCCTCCAGGCGGATGGCGGTCATCTCGTCGCAGGAGCGGTCCTTGAAGAAGTAGACCGAGCAGATGACCCCGTTGGTGACGAGGTCGTTGACCAGCACGCGCTGACCGCCGCGCCAGGCCCGCTCGACCCAGGCGTAGTAGGTCTGGGTGTGGGTCAGCGAGTCGTGGGCGGGCCAGTCCTTGAAGGTGGGCCAGCCGACGGGGTCGTGCTTGCCGTCGCCGCCCTTGGTGATGAAGTCGAAGACGGCGAGGGAGCCGTCGGGGTAGTGCTCGGGGCAGTCCTTCAGGGCGTCGGCGATGCCGTCCTGGGAGAACGGCTTGCCGCAGATCAGACGGCCGCCGAAGCCCTCGTTGGACATCAGGTGCACGTGGTCGTCGACGAAGCCGCGCACCTTGCCGTTCGCGTCGGTGCCCTTGAACGGCTCGCCCGTGACGTTGATCTGGGAGTCGGGCGCGGGCCGGGCGGTGGGGACCCACCAGCCTGCCTCCGCGCCCGCGGTACCGCCGGCGTCGGCGGCGGCATCGGCCGAGGCGCCGGACGCGGGGCCGAGGGCCATGGCCATCACGGTGGTGAGCAGTAACGCAAGGATCGAGAGGGGCCTGCGCCGGCTGGGCGGGCGTCGGGTCATGGGTCTCACTCACGTCATCGGGAGTCGGATGGCGCGGTCGAGGACGCAGCCGGCCGCCCGTCCGGACAGCCGGTGAATTGTCATGTCCCGCGCGAATGTGCGACGAGAATCGCGACTGGCGCGAGGAGAGTCAATAGTCCGGGACATCTGACCTGATGAAGAATCAGGTCCGCGGCGGCCGCCGCGCTGTCGACCGCGGACCGCCGATCACCGCCCCGCTGCCGCGCAGCGCCGCCCCGCCGCCGCGGCCCCACGGCATCAGCGGGGCCACCGTGGTTCTGCTCTCGCCGGTGGGGACCGGCGCGGTGATCCACGAACCGGTCCCCATACCGTCCCCAACCGCCGGCGCCGTCCTCGTGCAACAGCGCCCCCACCCCTGCCCCTCGCCCAGCCCCGCAGCATGATCGCCGGGCACCTGATCGGTGCCGTCGTCGGCTACGCCGTGCTCGCCGCCGCGGGCAGCACCCTGCGGGCCGCGGCCGTCGCCGCCGGGCTCACCTGGCCGCGAACACGGCCGCAGCCCGCATCGTTCTCATCGGGTACGCGGCCGCGCATGCGGCCCGAGGCGCCCCGCCGCCCCGCCTACCCTCGGTGGGCGGGCACCGGCTGCACGACGGGTGAATCCGGCCGGCCGGCGTCCTCGGCGAGGACCGCGGAGATGCCCTGCGCGAGGCACGCGATCCGCTCCGCCGGGAGGCCCGCGATGTTGATCCGGCCCGCGGTCGTGCCGTATATCGCGAACCCGCTGCGCAGCCGCAGCATCTGACGAGGCGACAGCGGCAGCATCGAGAACATCCCCTTCTGCCGCGCCAGCACCCGCGCCTGCCGGTCCCAGCCGAGCGCGCTCAGTTCGCCGGCCAGACCCGACCGGTTCGCCTCGATCCGCCCGCGCATGGCCTCCAGCTCGCCGCGCCAGGCGGCCCGCAGCCCGTCGTCCTCCAGGACCGCCGCCACGACCGCGGCGCCGTGCTCCGGGGGCATGGAGTAGAGCGTGCGGGCCGCGTTCTGCAGCGCCGTCTCCACGTGCCGCAGCGCGCCCCGGGACGCCCCGAGCACCACGGCGCAGCCGGTACGGTCGCTGTAGAGGCCGAAGTTCTTCGAACAGCTCACCGCGATGAGCATCTCCGGCACCCGCTCCGCGAGCATCCGGGTGGCCGCCAGGTCCGCCTCCAGGCCGTCACCGAGCCCGTGGTACGCGAGGTCGACGAACGGGACCCAGCCCGCGCGCACGGCCATCTCGGCCAGCGCCTCCCAGACCCGGGCCGAGGGATCGACCCCGGTGGGGTTGTGGCAGCAGCCCTGCAGCAGGACCACGTCGTCCCGGCGCGCCTGCGCCAGGTCCTCCAGCATGCCCTCGGTGTCGAAGCCGCCCTCCGCGTCGAGCCAGCCGTACGTGCGCACGTTCAGCCCGGCCGCCTCCAGGATGGGCCGGTGGTTGACGTACGCCGGGTCGCTGATCCACACCGTGGTGCCCGGTCGGGTCCGGCAGACGAGGTCGGCCAGCAGCCGCAGCGCGCCGCTGCCCGCGACGGTCTGGACCGCCACGGCCCGCTCGGCCGCGCCGCCGGGGGCGGAGCCCAGCACCATCGACAGCATCGCGCGGTTGAAGGCGGTGTTGCCGGAGAGACCGCGGTACTCCTTCGAGGCCGACCGCTGCGCCAGGCGTATCTCGGCCTCGCGCACGGCCGTCATGACCGGGGTGCCGCCCGTGTGGTCGCGGTAGACGCCGAGGACGAGGTTCAGGCGCTCGGGCCGGGCGTCGGCCCCGTAGGCCTCGGTCAGGTCCCACAGCGGGTCGACGGGCGGCGGGAGGAGCAGCTCAAGCATCTACGGAGACCTCGGACTCGGGATGGGCGGGCACGGGAACGGGGGCGGGGTCCGGTACGGGCGCGGGCGCGGTGCGGGGCCGCCGGTTGGCCAGGACCACGCCCGCGGTGATCAGGGGGACGCCGAGGAGCACGGCGGCGGTCGGCGACTCGTGGAGCAGGGGGACGGCGAGCAGCACCACGGCGACGGGGCTGAGGCTCCCGCCGACGGAGGCGCGCTCCGCGCCGAGCCTGCGGATGGCGAAGGCGTACAGCAGGCCGGCGCACAGGCCGACCCCCAGCCCCTGCACCACCAGGAACAGGACGATGTCGCCGCCCGCCGCGGAGCCGAGGCCCGTCGGCAGCACCCCGGTCAGGGCGAGGACGGCCATCACGGCGAAGGAGGGCAGGCACAGCAGGCCGATCGATCCGACGGGATCGAGGTCCACCTCCTTGAGGCCCACCGTGTAGAGGGCCCACAGCCCGCTGGCCACCAGCAGGATCCCGGCTCCGGCGAGGACGTCCGTGTCGAGCGGGACCACGTAGCGCCAGACCAGGGCCACCACGCCCGTCGCGATCAGGGCGAGCCCGGCGGTCTGGGTGCCCCGGGGCGCGCCGCGGCCGGCGGCGATCATCAGGGCGGAGACGAACAGCGGGACCATCCCGGGGACGATCGAGCCGACGAAGGCCGCCGAGGTCAGCGAGCCCCCGTACATGGCCGCCAGGAAGAACGGCACCCCCGCCCCGCAGATGATCTTGAGCGCGGCGGCCGGGCGGACGGCGGCGAGCTGCCGGCGCCGCCGCCACAGCGCGGGCGCCAGGACGACGAGCGGTACGCCGAAGCGCAGCAGGGCCGCGTCGGCCGGCCGCAGGGAGGAGGAGGCGAGGGCGCGGGCGCTGAGGGCGAAGGCGGCCCAGATCAGCACGGTCACCACCAGGGCCAGGGTTCCCCGGGCCTGCGGGGAGAGCACGCGGCGGGCCGTCGACGCACCCCGCGGGGGTGCGGTCGCGGGCACGGTGTTCGCGGTCACCAAGGGGGTTCCTCCAGCCTCAAGGGCCGGATCCGGCCACAGGGCAACGGTAGGTCGTCGGGCGGGGCAGCCGATTGCTAGTTCTGCCTCCCCGGCATAGCGTGGGGGCAGAATCTGCCAAGAACGAGGGGTGTGGCGTGGCGATGGACGCGGTCGACCTGCAGATCGTCCGGGAGTTGCAGGCCGACGGACGGCTGTCCAACCAGGAGCTGGCCGATCGGGTCCGGCTGTCCCCGTCACCCTGTCTGCGCCGGGTGCGGCGCCTGGAGGAGGTCGGCCTGATCCGTGGCTACACCGCCATGGTCGACCAGGTCGCCTTCGGCCTCCCGATCACCGTGTTCGTCCGGATACGGCTGGAACGCCACACCGCGGAGGCGGTCCGGGTCTTCGAGGAGCACGTCGCGGTCATCGAGCACATCCAGGACTGCTACCTGATGGCGGGCAGCAGCGACTACCTGCTGCGCGTCGTGATCGAAAGTCTGGAGGCCTACGAAGCCCTGGTGCGCCACCGGATCCACGCGATCCCGGGCATCGCGTCGATCGAATCCAGCTTCGCCTTCGGCAGCGTGAAGCAGTCCAGGGTCTACCCGCGCCCTCAGTGAGCCGGCGGGAGCGGCGGGGCCGGCGCCGTGGGCGGGGCGGGCGGCCGGAGCGGCAGCAGGTCGATCGGCTCGCGCAGGCGCAGGGTGGCGGGGAGGTCCAGCTCCCCCTTGCGGGAGGCGACCGCGATGCCCCGCACCGCGAGCCCGGCCTCCACCGCGCACTGCCCGCTGCGGACGGCGGTGAGCAGGCCGTCGCGGACGACCGCGACGAGCCCCGTGATCCGGAAGCGCACGGTGAGGTCCACGCCGACGGTGGCAGCCCGGGCACCGTCCACCAGGAGGTCCACCGACGGGTGGTGGGCGGAGGTGATGCTGTGCGTGGCCAGCGCGACGACCTCCTCGCTGCCGGGATACCGGCGGGTGCGGAGCGCGGCCTCCTTGAGGGCCTGGTACTTGGACCAGCCCGACGCCACCAGGGAGACGAGGTCGAGGTCCAGGAAGCCGTTGACGACGTTGGCCAGCTCGCGCTCCACGGCCCGGTCCGCCGCGGACGTGAGGCCCCGTACGTCCGGGAGGGCGCCCGTCACCGCGCCGCGGGCGTGCAGGGCGTCGGCGAGTGCGTCGGGGGCCTGCCCCTCGGCGCCGAGCAGCAGGGTCCGGACGGTGAGGGGCTCGATGACGGGAGCCGTGGTCATGAGTCCTCCTCCAGGGTCTGGTCACCCGGGTCCGGGTGGGGTTCGAGCCGTACGGAGCGGGTCGGCGGGCCGCCGCCGGTGCCGGAGGGCTCCGCCACGTCCGTGGCCACGGGGGCGGGGCCCGGCCGGTAGCCGACGTGCCGGTGGACCCAGCGCGGTCCGTGGGGGCGGCGGTTGAGGAACACGTATCCCGCGGCGGCCAGCACGGCCGCGCCGAGCATGCAGGAGCCGACGACCAGGCCGACGGGGACGTGGCCGTCGGGGCCGGGGTTCGGGCCGGGAGTGGCCGAGGACACGCTTGGAGTCGGAGTCGTCGGGCCGGGAAGGATGCCGGTCACGGTGAAGGCGGCCTCGTCGCCCACGTCCGGGTCCGCCGCGCACTGGCCGCGCACCGTGTACTCGCCCTCACCCGCATCGGAGGGCACGTCCAGGGCGGTCCGGAAGGTCCCGTCCGCGCCGGGTTCGACCGTGTCGCGCCGCTCTCCGTCCCACAGGACTTCCACCTGCGGACAGTCGAATCCCGAACCGGACACGGTGAGGGACGCCCCGCCGGCCTGAGCCGAGGCGGGAGCCACCTGCACGTCCGGCACTCCCGGCGGTGGTGAGGGCTCGACGCCGGTCACCTCGAAGCGCTCCCCGGCGGACGCCTGCTCGTCCTCGACGCAGGTCGCCGTGACCGTGTACTCCCCGGCCCCCGCACCGGGCGGCACGGCGACCACGGCCGTGAACGCGCCGCCGGCCACCGTGATGTCCGCCGGCGGGTCGGGCAGGAGCGGGCCCTCGTCCCACGTCAGCGTGACCGTACCGCCCTGGCCGCCGCCCGCGGTGCAGCCCTCGAATCCGGTGCCGGTCACCGTGACCGGTGTCCCTACCGGACCCTCGGCCGGATCCAGCCGCAGGTCCGGCGGCCCGACCGGGGACGTCACCGTGAAGTCCGCGGCCGCCCTGAGCTTCCGGTTCTCCGTGCAGCGGGCGGTGACCCGATAGGGGTCCGGGCGGGGGGTGGCATCGGAGGGGACCGTGACGGTGGTCTCGAATTCACCGTTGGCCTCGACCCTCGTGACGCTGGGGTCGTCGCTGCCCGGCCAGGCGACGCGGATCTCGCCGGGTCCGGGCTCGGCGGTGTCATCGCTCGGGTGCGTACGGCAGTTGTCGAATCCGTAGCCGTGGACGCCCACCCTGCTGCCGGGCGGTCCCTGCGTCGGGTCGAGCGTGAGGGACCGCACTGCGAGGACCTGGAGCGGGGCGGCGGAAACAGCGGCTACGGGCGCGCCGCACGCGACCACCGTGCTCAGGAGCACCGCGGAAAGCGAGCGGCCGGCCCATCGGGCAAGGGAAAGCATGACCCTCCGTGAGCTGCTTCCCATTCTCCTCCGGCTTTGGCCGGACCGCCCCTCGCGGTGCCCCGGTGCGGTCGGTACACCGTGGACGGGACGGACTCCGCGCCGGACCGTCCTTCCGCCATCGATCGCCGCCGAACGGGGAGAGTCGACGTCTTGGAACCCCATACGCTCGCTGCACGGCCTCCCGATGCAGTGACAGGAAGCATGCTCGCGGGGCTGGCCCTGATCCTCGCCCTCGCCTTCGTCTTCGCCCGGCTCGCCAGGCGCCTGCGACAGCCCGCGGTGATGGGGGAGATCATCGCCGGACTCGCCCTGGGGCCCAGCCTGCTGGGCCTCCTCCCCGGCCGTCCCGCGGACCTGCTGTTCCCGGCGGACACCCGGCCGCTCCTGCAGGCGCTCGCCCAACTCGGCCTGGTCCTCTTCATGTTCGGGGTGGGCTACCAGTTCGACGTGGCCCGGCTCCGGGGGAGCGGACGGCAGGTCACGGCGGTGTCCCTCAGCTCCGTCGCGCTGCCCTTCGTGCTGGGCGCAGGACTGGCGGTGTCCCTCTACCCCTGGTACGACAGCTCACAGCTGCGTACCGAGGGAGTGCTCGCGCCGGCGCTCTTCCTCGGGGCGGCGATGTCCATCACCGCCTTCCCGGTGCTCGCCCGCATCATCGCCGAACAGGGCATGCAGCGCACCCGCGTCGGTGCCATGGCGCTGGCCTGTGCCGCCATCGAGGACTTCCTCGCCTGGTGCGTGCTGGCCGTGATCGTCGTGATCGCCACCGCGAGCGGGCCGTGGCCGCTGGTGCGGATGGTGCTGGAGTCGGCCCTCTTCCTGCTGTTCCTCGTCTACGTGGTGCGGCCCGGGCTGCGCAGGCTGCCGGCTCCCGGGCGGGGCCGTACCGGCGGAAGCTCCTTCGTCCACGCCGTCCTGGTCACCGGCCTGCTCCTGTCCGCGTGGGCCACCAGCGCCATCGGGCTGCACGCCGTCTTCGGTGCCTTCGCCTTCGGCGCCGCGGTGCCGCGGGACCGGGTCGAGGGGTTCGCGCCCGAGGTTGCCGAGCGCATCGAGCAGACCAGCCTCTTCCTCCTGCCGGTCTTCTTCACCGTGACCGGGCTGTCGGTGGACCTTGGCGGACTCGGCGGACGCGGCGTCCTCGTGGTCGTCGCCGTGATCGCGGTGGCCTGCACGGGCAAATTCGCGGGAGCCGCCTGCGCTGCCCGCCTGTCGGGGATCCCGGGGCGCGAGTCGGTCGCGCTGGGAGTCCTGCTCAACGCCCGGGGACTGACCGAACTGGTCATCCTGAACGTGGGTTTGGGGCTCGGGGTGCTGGACGGCCGGCTGTTCACCGCGATGGTCCTCATGGCACTGGTGACCACCCTCATGACCGGACCGCTGCTCCAACGGCTCGGCTGCGGACAGGAGTTCCGCCGCAGTCCCGGCCCGTCCGGTCACGACCGCGAGCGGGGCGTCCGGCTGCGCTGACCGCGCTCGCGCGCCCCGCCCCCCACAGGAGCCGCCCCCGGCCACGGCCGCCGGGGGCGGCTCCGGCGTCCTCGCGGCCCGCTGGAGAACGGCTTGAGGAGGGCATGGCAGGTTGCTGCATGGCCGCATGGGGACACGGCGGCGATTGACGAGGCCAACGGGGGGCCACCACGCCCCGGGCACGGCTCCAAGGTGCCTGGCCTCTTGGTGCAACGTGACCAGTACTGACACGGGATTTCCCGCAGGCCATTCTTCTTCCATACGCAGGAACGCCCCCCACCCCGCCGGACAAACCGCGGAACATTCCGCGCGGCGGCCCCTTGGAAGGATTACTGTGAAGAACGCCTCTCTCCTCATGGCCCGGACCCTCATCGGTATTTCCGTCATCGCCAGTGTCGTCGTTCCTGCCGCAGGTTCGGCCAGCGCGTTCCCCCGCACCGAGGAGACGTCCGCAACGGTGGCCGTAGCCGATCTCGGCACCACCGTCACCTCTACCAACGCCGACGGCGACGGATTCGGCTGGGGCTGACCGTCACCGCGACGGCGACCGAAGGATGCCCCATGTACGCGGCCGTTGTCGTAGTCAACGCGGGCCCTGAAAGGGCTGATCAGCACATGGACGCAGCTGTGCTGACCGACGCGTTCTGGGCACACACCCGAGAAGCCGACGGACTCGAACACGTACGAGTCGTGTCGTCGACGACCGGCTTCTCCGCAGTTCTGTTCATGAAGGGAAAGGACGAGGGTGAGGTGGCGCAATCCGCGCTCGCCCTGTGCTGGCACACGATGATGGCGACGCCCGTTCTCGCCGGGTGTTCCATCGAATCCTGTGCCGTGCGGCGATCCGAACGGTGAAAGAACCGACAGCGCCGAGCAATTCCGCCGAATTTCCCTTTCCTCTCTCCTCGCGCAGACGGCACCGCGGCGGAATCGCCCGGAGGAACACGTGAGCACCTCTCTTTCCCTGACCGAACCCAGTCCCACCGACCTCCTCACCGACACCGCGGCTCCCCCGCCCGCCGACCCGGCCACGGGCGACGCCGCCGGCACACCGCTCGACGTGCTCGGCCCGGAGGCCCTGCACCTGGACCACCTCCCCGTGGTCGCGGTCCCCCTGCGGGCCCTGCGCCTGTCCGGCTCCCCCCGGACCGGCGGCACCAACGAGGACCACTGCCGGAACCTGGCCGCCGCGGCCGACACCCTGCCGCCGATCGTCGTCCACCGCCCGACCATGCGCGTCGTCGACGGCCGGCACCGGGTCCGGGCCGCCGCCCTCGCGGGCCGCGAGCAGATCGCCGCCCGCATGGTCGACGGCAGCGCCGCGGACGCCTTCGTCCTCGCGGTCCGCCTCAACACCGTGCGCGGTCGCGGCCTGGTCCTCTCCCGCAACGAGTGCACGGCCGCCGCCGCCCGGCTGGTCACGAGCCACCCCCACTGGTCGAACCGGATGATCGCCTCCCTGACCGGGCTCTCCGCCGGGACGATAGGCCGGATCCGCGGCTCGCTGGCCGCCCCGGCCGGTGCCGCGGCCGGCATGCGGGTGGGCAAGGACGGCCGGGTCCGGCCCGTCGACGGATCGAGCGGCCGCATGAAGGTCTACGAGCTGCTCATGCGGGATCCCGGCGCCTCGATCCGCGAGATCGCCCAGCAGGTCGGCGTCTCCCCGTCCACCGTCCACGACGTCCGCAAGCGGGTCCAGGCAGGCGAGGAGCCGGTGCCCCGGCGCCGCCCCGTACAGCCGGAGGAAGAGCCCGACCTCGACGCCGCGCCCCCGGCGCGGCTGCGCCCCGAGCCCGAGCGGGAAGAGGCCCCGGCCAACCCCGCGGCCATCATCGCGGCCCTCACCAAGGACCCCTCGCTGCGCTACAACAACATCGGCCGCCGGCTGCTGCGCTGGCTGGACGGGTGCCACCGCGGTGTCGCCGCCTGCCCCGAGATCGCACAGCGCGTGCCGTCCCACAACATCGACTCGGTCGCCACGCTGGCCCGCGAGTACGCGTACGCCTGGTCCGAGTTCGCCGCCGCACTGGAAGAGCGCCACCGCACCGCCTGCTGACGCCCGGCGCCCCCCGGCCCGCCGCCGCACGCAGTGCCGCACCCCCTCCCGGGGGGCGATCCGCCGTACCCGCCACAACCCTCCCGGAAGGGCAATCCATGGCTGACATGACCGAGGTGTTCGCGGAGGTCGAGAAGATCCGCGCGAGCCTCCCCGAACGACAGTTCCTGCGCGAGGAGACCGAACTCAAGGAGCTCTCCCGCCGGATCGGCTCCAGCCGCGTGCTGCGCCGGCTGCCCGCCGTCCAGGCCTTCCTGGACGACCTGGACGTCTTCCGGCCCGGCAGCCGCCTCGACGCCACCAAGGCGCACATCAACAACCGCCGCGACCGGCACATCTTCTCGCTCTTCGACGCTTCGTACTTCCCGCGCCTGAGCCTCGACTACCTCACGTACGACACCCTGCCGACGGACCCGTACCTGGCCGAGCGCTACGCCAGCAACACGATGCCCGTCAACATCACCGGGAAGACGGCCGGCTTCGGCTCCCGCGTGGTCGTCGCGCTCTTCCCCGAGAACCACCTCGACGGCATCCAGCAGCCCGAGGACCTCATCTTCTACTTCATCGACAAGTTCGTCACCCGCCACAACAAGGTCACGCGGCTGCTGATCGACGAGGTGATGGCTCCCGGCAGCTTCCCGCTGATCCAGGGCGCGCCCGACGCGAAGATCGAGCAGGCCTCGTCCTGGTGGGTGCGCCTGCACGAGTACCACCACCGCCAGGGCGACATGCCCATCCCCGAGTTCCTGCCGGCGAAGAAGATGAAGGCGCTGGCCGGCCTGGAGGAGCTGCGGGTGGACGTGTCGGGCATGCTCGCCTGCCTGCACGACAAGGACCTCCCCCGTGAGGAGGCCCTGGCGGCCTACGAGTTCATCCTGGCCGAGCGGCTGCTGCGGTACGCGGTGGAGGGCATACCCCGCCCCAACTACGACGCCGTCGCCTCACAGCTGCTCTTCAACTTCCTGGAGGGCCACGGCGGGATCGGGCTCCACGACGGCCGGATCCGGCTCACCCCCGACCTCCCCGACGTACTGCGCGACTTCCTCTCCCGGATCGAGTCCATCGAGAGCCGGATCCACCGGGAGCCCGTCGAGGCGGTCAAGGCGCGCCTGCTGGAGTTCACGCACGCGTACACGGACTACGACTCCGTGGCGAAGGACTACCGGCACATCCCCTACTTCGCGGACGTCAAGGCGCGGCTCGGCGTCTGAACGGACCGCGTCCCGCCGGGCGTTCGACCGTGCAGGACAGTCGATCGCCCGCGTCCGGCGGTGCGGCATCCTCGGGACATCGCCCGGGAACCCGCGCTTCGCGGCCGCAAGGCCGTCCGGCGCCCAGCCGCAGAGCCCGCCCCACGAGGTGCACCACTGGCACCGACGGAAAGAACCCCTGGAGGAGTTTTCGTGAGAAGCGATGGCGAGACGACCGGCACCCACGGGACACCCCCGCTGGGTTCGGCCGCCGACGTACCGTACGACCTGGTGGGCATCGGATTCGGGCCGTCCAACCTGGCCCTCGCCGTGTGCGTGCGGGAACAGGAACTGCCGTTCTCCTGCCTCTTCGTCGAGCGCCGGCCGGGAGTGGAATGGCATCCCGGCATGCTCATCGACGGGGCGAGGATGCAGATCTCCTTCCTCAAGGACCTGGTGTCCCTGCGCAACCCGGCCAGCCCCTATTCGTTCCTCCAGTACACCAAGGCGAAGGGCCGCCTGGAACGGTTCGTGAACCTCGACGAGTTCCGGCCCACCCGCATCGAGTACGACGACTACCTCAAGTGGGTGGCCCGGGACTTCACCGACCAGGTGCGCTTCGGCACCCAGGTCCTCCGGGTGACCCCCGAGAGCACCCCGGGCGGCAGCGAGGACCTGACGCTGTTCCGGGTGGACACCGAGGACGTGGCCACCGGACGGCGCACCAGCGTGTGGGCCCGCAACGTGGTCCACGCGGGCGGGGGCCGGCCCGTGCAGCAGCCGGCCGACATCGCGAAGGCGCCCACGGTCGTCCACTCCGGGGAGTTCCTCACCCGCTTCCCCGCCCAGTTCAAGGACCACGACCAGACGCTGCGCTTCCTGGTCGCCGGCGGCGGCCAGAGCGCCGGGGAGATCGCCGAGTACCTGCTGACCCACTACGACCGGGCCGAGGTGCACCTGGCCGTCTCCGGCTACACCCTGCAGCCCACCGACAACAGCCCGTTCGTCAACGAGCAGTTCTACTCCTCCAGCGCGGACTCCTTCTACCGGATGGAACCGGGCCGGCGGTCGGTCGTCGCCGGGCAGCTGCGCGACGCCAACTACGGCGTGGTCCGCGAGGACCTGCTGGAGCGGCTCTTCCAGACGGACTACCTCGACGAGGTCAAGGGCCGCAGGCGGCTGCACATCCACTCCTTCTCCCGGCTCGCGGCCGTCCACGAGGACGGGGACGGGCTGCTCGCCACCCTGGAGGCCCGGCTCGACGGGCGTCCCGACGAGCAGCTCGCCTGCGACGGAGTGGTGCTGGCCACCGGCTACGACCGCACCCTGGACCCGGCCGTCTTCGGGGACGTCCTGCCGTACCTGGTTCTGGAGGAGAACGGCGTCGACGTCTCCCTCACCCGCGACTACCGGGCCCGGACCCGGCCGGAACTGCGCGCCGGGCTGTACCTCCAGGGCTTCGGCGAGTCCCAGTTCGGCCTGGGCGACACGCTGCTCTCGCTGCTGCCGTTCCGGTCGAAGGAGATCGCGGACGGGATCGCCGACCGGCTCCCGGCCCCCGTCACCGGTGGCTGCCCGGTCCTCGCCGTCCGCGCCGCCGCGGGCACTGCGGGCGGCGGCGCCACGGCCCGCACGGCGGGCACCGCCTACCCGCCCCACTGGTACCTGGAGCACGACCAGGACAAGCTGCAGGCGCTCATGGAGCGCTACCGCTTCGCCACCCTGATCTCCGCGCGCTCCGGCGACGAGCCCTTCGCCACCCACCTCCCGCTGATCCTGGACCCGTCGCGCGGCCCCAAGGGCGTCCTCTTCGGGCACCTCGACCGTGCCAACGAGCACGCGGCCCTGCTGGACGGCCGGCGCATGCTTGCGGTCTTCCACGGCCCCAACGCGTACATGCCGCCCGCGGTGTTCGCCAGCGACCCGCTGCCCACCTGGAACTCCATGTCCGTGCACGTCCGCGGCCGGGTGCGGGTGGTGGAGGACCGCGAGGAGCTGGTGCGCGGGCTGATCGGGATCGCCGAGCACTCCCAGACGGACAACCGGCTGCGCGCGGACGACCCGCGGATCGGCCGCATCATCGGCGGCATCGTCGGCTTCGAGCTGGAGATCGACGAGATGGTCGGCCGGTTCAAGCTCTCCCAGGACCGCGACGAGGACGACCGCCGGGCCGCGGCCCTGGCCCTGGCCCGTTCCACCGAGCGCGGCGAGCGCGACTTCATCGAGTACGCGGTCGGGCTCAGCCTGATCACCGAGGACGACCCGCGCGACCTCGCCGCCGGCAGCGCCGGCCCCAGCACCCTCTTCCCGATCGCCGTTGGAGGCGTCCATGAGTAACGAGACCCTGACCGCCGCCGAGCTCTACTTCGTCGTCCGCAACCACGAGGAGCAGTACTCGGTGTGGCGGGCCGGCCGCGAGGTGCCGCCGGGCTGGGAGGCGGTGGGCGACCCCGCGCCCAAGGAGGCCTGCCTCGGCCGCATCGAGGAGCTGTGGACGGACATGCGCCCGCTGAGCCTGCGCCGGTTCATGGAGGAGCACGATGCCTGACCTGCTCGACGTCAGCACCAACGCGTCCCCGATCTTCACCCTCTTCGATGCCGAGACCGTCGACGAGCTGACCCGCGACCACATCCTGCGCCTCGCGGTCGGCACCCTGGGTGCCGTGCGGATCCGCGGCTTCTCCACGCCCGAGGAGTGCGCCGCGATCATGGAGGGGCTGGACCACCGCGAGTTCGGCGCCTACGACGAGAACCTCATCTTCCCGCCGATCGCCAAGATCGGGCCGGCCGCCTACGACTTCTACGGGGCGCACACCCTCACCGAGGAGTACTGGCGGATCGCCGAGGAGGCGGTCCGGCTGCGCGGCCGGCTCCAACACGGCCGCGATCCGCTGGACCTGGCCGTCGACCGGGTCTCGCGTGCCTGGGGCGACGGCGTGGTGCCCGCCCGCTCCCGCGGCCGCGACCTCTTCGCAGGCATGATCCGGGAGATCCCCAGCGGGGCGAAGCTGCACTTCGACGAGATCGTGCGGGAGTTCCCCGGGATCCTCGACGAGACCCCCGCCAGCTTCCTCACCCTGAACTGGTACCTCTCCATGCCCGAGTCGGGCGGGGAGACCCGGGTCTACCGGCGCCGCTGGCGGCCCGCCGACGAGATCCACCGGGACGGCTACGGCTACGACGAGAAGGTGGTCGAGGGCGAGCCGGTGGCGGAGGTGGCCCCCCGTGCGGGCGACGCCGTCCTGTTCGACTCGCGCAACCTGCACGCGGTCAATGCGATCGGCGGTGCGGGCCGGCGGGTCAGCCTCTCGTTCTTCCTGGGCGTGACCGGCCGCGGTCCGCTCGAAATCTGGTCCTGACCGACCCCGTCCATGAGCAGAGTGATCACATGCAGCTCAGTCACGAGCAGATACGGACATACCGGAGCCAAGGCTTTCTGATCCTCGACCGGCTGTTCGGCGAGGAGGAGGTCGACGCCCTGCGGGCCGCCTTCGTCCGCGACAGCGCCGTCCCCGGCGACCAGCGCGTCGTCGAACGCGACAGCGCCGAGGTCCGCGCCGTCTACGCCTCCCACCTGCGCCAGCCCGAGTTCGCCGGGCTCGTCCGCTCCCCGCGGATCCTCGGCCCGGTACGCCAACTCCTCGACTCCGAGGCCTACATCTACCAATTCAAGATCAACGCGAAGGCGCCGTTCTCCGGGTCGGGCTGGTCCTGGCACCAGGACTTCGCCGCCTGGCAGATGGCCGACAACCTGGCCGAACCCCGCCTGGTCAACGTCGGCGTCTTCTTCGACGACATCGACGAGTTCAACGGGCCGGTCATCTTCTGCCCCGGCTCCCACCGCGACGGCCTCGTCAAGAAGGGCCGCACCGAAGGCGACGCCGCCTCCGAACAGCACGTCGACCCCGAGGACATCGCCCTCACCCCCGGCGAGATGACCGGCCTCGTCGACCGCCACGGACTGTTCAGCGCCAAGGGCGCCGCCGGCACCGTCGTCCTGTTCGACCCGGAGATCGTGCACGGCTCCGCACCGAACATGGCCCCCTTCCCGCGCCGACTGCTCATCGTCACGTACAACGACGTGGCCAACGTGCCCCGGCCGGTGGGCGAACCGCGCCCCGAGTACGTCGTAGGCCGGGACACCGCACCGCTGGAGACCGTGGACCACGACCTGATCGCGGAGCTGGAGGTGATGGTGTGAGCGCCGTCGCACGAGCCGTCGTCCTCGCCGAGTTCGGCGAGCCCCTGGAACTGCGCAAACTGCCGGTCCCGCCCGCCCCCGCCGGCGGCCTGGTCGTCGCGAGCCGCTACGGCGGGGTCTGCGGCACCGACCTCCACCTCCAGCAGGGCCATCTGGAGGTGCCCACCCCGCTGGTCCTCGGCCACGAGGGGCTCGGCACGGTCCACGAGGTCGGCGTCCGCGGCGGCACCGACGTGCACGGCAGCCCGCTGCACGTCGGCGACCAGGTGATGTGGGCCTCCTCCATCGCCTGCGGAACCTGCGTGCCCTGCCGGATCCATCGCGAGCCCACCCTCTGCGAGCAGCGCCGCACCTACGGGGTCAACCGCCCCGTGGACCAGGAGCCCGGCCTGTCCGGCTCCTGGGCGGAGTACATCGCCCTGCGGCCCGGCACCACCGTCGTCAAGATGCCCGAGGGCATCGACCCGCTCGCCGCCATGGCCTTCGCCTGCGCCGGACCCACCATGGTCCACGCCCTCTTCGAGCGACGCCCCGTGCGTCTCGGCGAGACCGTCGTGGTCCAGGGCAGCGGGCCCGTCGGACTGGCCGCCGCCGCGCTGGCCCAGCTCGCCGGGGCCGGCCGGGTCATCCTGGCCGGCGGTCCGCAGGCCCGGCTGGCGGCGGCCACCGCGGCCGGCATCGGCGACCACCACGTCAACGTGGTGGAGGCCGAGGACCCGGGAGCCGCACTCGCCGAGGTGCTCGCCCTCACCGGAGGCCGCGGCGCCGACCTGGTCATCGAGGCCACCGGCGCGCCCGGCGCCATCGACCAGGGCCTGCGGCTCGCCCGGCGCGGCGGCTCGTACCTGGTCGTCGGCCAGTACACCGACAGCGGCGACACGACGGTCAACCCGCACCAGATCGTGTACCGGCAGCTCGACGTGGTCGGCTCCTGGGCCTTCACCGGCGCCCACCTCGTCGAGTACGTGTCCCTGCTGCCCGCGCTGACCGCCCGCTTCGACCTGGCCCGGCTGGTCACCCCGTACGCCCTGGAGGACAACGCGCAGGCCCTGGCGGACATCGCCGCCGGGACCGTGATGAAGGCCGTGCTCGTCAGCTGAGCCGGCCCCCGCGTACCGGCCCGCACACCCTCACGCAGCCCACCCCTGTGGCCGCGGTGCCGCGGCCCGGAACGAGAGAAGCCACACCATGGCGACCCAGCCGACCCTGCAAGCCCGGCCGAGCCTTTCCGCCACGCGGAACGAGGCCCTGGCCGAACTCCCCGAGAGCCTCGACCTGCCCGGCCTCGGCACGGCCGACGGCACCGGACGCACCGCCACCGTGCGCTGCCGGCTCGACCCGCACCTGGCCGGCCCGATGGCCCGCCTCGCCGTCGGCGCCGGAGCCGGTACCGGCACCGTCTTCACGGCCGCGGTGGCGGGGCTGCTCCTGGCCCTGCGGGCGGGCACCGACCTGCCGGTGGGCACCACCGCACAGGGCGACCCCGCGCAGGTGCGGGTGCTGCGGATCAGCGGCGGTGCCGGGGCGGCCCTGCGGCCGCTGGTCGCGGCGGTCCGCGCCGAGGAGGAGGCCGCGCACGCCCACGACGGCGTCCCCCACCGGGAGGTGGAGGACGCCGTCAACGCGTTGCGCGGCACCCCCGGCCGGCCCCTGCTGCGGGTCGGCGCCGCCGTCGGCCGGCCGCCCGTACGGCCCGGCGAACTGTGGTTCACCCTGCGGACCGAACCCTCCCCGCGCGTCGAGCTCACCTACCCGGTCGCGGCCCTCACCCGCACCGGTGCCCAGAACCTGTGCGACCGGCTCGCCCGCGTCCTCACCCGCGCCGTGCGCGAACCCGACACCCCCTTTGCCGAGTTGGGCCTGCTCCTGCCCGGTGAGGCGGCCGGGCTGATCGCCACCGGGCCCGACGCGCCGGTGCACCCCGGCTCCCCGGCCGGCTGGTTCGAGGAGGGCGTCGGCCGGTGGGGCGGGGAGCCCGCGGTCATCGACGGCGAACACACCTACTCCTACCAGGAGTTGGACGGGCGGGCGGACCGGGTGGCGTGGTCGTTGCGGGCGCGTGGGGTGGGTGCGGAGTCGGTGGTGGCGGTGTTGCTGCCGCGTTCGGAGCGTGCGGTGACGGCGTTCGTTGGGGTGTTGAAGGCGGGGGGTGTGTATCTGCCGGTGGATCCGGAGCTGCCGTGGGAGCGGGTGCGGCTGATGCTGGAGGATGCCGGTCCGGTGGTGGTGGTCACGGATGCCGCGGGTGCCGGGCGGTTGGGGGGGGAGGGGGTGGAGCTGCTGGTGCTGGATGCGGAGCTGTCGGGGTGCGAGAGCGCGCCCGTGGGTCCGCCGGCGGTGGTGACGGGGGAGTCGGGGGCGTACCTGCTGTACACCTCGGGTTCCACCGGCCGCCCGAAGGGCGTCCTCATGACCGTCCGCGCCGTCATGAACCTCCTCACCTGGCACCTGGACGAACTGCCCGGCGGCCCCGGCCGGACCACCGTCCAGTTCACCTCCCTCAGCTTCGACATCTCCCTGCAGGAGATGCTCTCCACCCTCCTGTCGGGGGCGGCCCTCGCGATCGTCCCCGAGGACGTGCGCCGCACCCCGCACGCCTTCGCGCCCTGGCTGGAGGAGCACGGCGTCACGGACCTCTTCGCCCCCAACATCGTGATCGAACTGCTGTGCCGCGCCGCCCTGGAGCAGGGCCGCACCCTGCCCGCGCTGGCGCACCTCGCGCAGGCCGGTGAAGCGCTGGTGCTCAGCGAGGCCGTCCGCGCGTTCTGCCGGCAGCGGCCCGGCCGCCGCCTGCACAACCACTACGGCCCCACCGAGACCCACGCCGTCACCTCGTACGTCCTGCCCGCCGCCGAGGAGGACTGGCCCGCCGGCGCTCCGATCGGGCGGCCCGTCCACAACACCGCCGTGTACGTCCTCGACGAGGCGCTGCGGCTGGTCCCGGACGGGGTGGCGGGCGAGCTGTACGCAGCCGGGCCCTGCCTGGCCCGCGGCTACGCCGGACGGCCCGGACTGACCGCGGACCGCTTCCTGCCCGACCCCTACGGCCCGCCCGGCTCCCGCATGTACCGGACCGGCGACCTGGTACGCCGCCGGACCGACGGCACCCTCGACTACCTCGGCCGCACCGACCATCAGGTCAAGATCCGCGGCATGCGCGTCGAACTCGGCGAGATCGAAGCCGCCCTGCGCGCCACCCCCGGCGTCCGCGACACCGTCCTCGTCACCGCGGGCGAGGCCGGACAGCGCCGGATCGACGCCTACCTGGTCCCGGCCCCGGACGCCGACCCGGCCACCCTCGGCGCCGCCGTCCGAGCCGCGCTGCGCCGCACCCTCCCGCCCGCCATGGTGCCCGCCACCTTCACCGTGGTGGACCGCTTCCCGCTCAACTCAAACGGCAAGGTCGACCGTCACGCCCTGCCCGCCCCCGCACCGGCCGGCACGGACCCCGCAGGGGCGCCCCGCACCGGCAACGAGGAACGGCTCGCCCGGATCTTCGCCGAGGTCCTCGGACTGCCCGCCGTCGGCATCCACGACGGCTTCTACGACGTCGGCGGGAACTCCCTGCTCGGCGGTGACCTGACCGCCCGGCTCCGCAAGGAGTTCCAGGTGGAACTGACCCTCGGCGAGGTCCTCGCCCACCCCACCGTCGCCGAACTCGCCACCCTCCTGGAGCGGGTGGAACCCGCCCGGCCGCCCCTCGCCCCCCGTACCGGCACCGGGCCGGCCCCCGCCTCGTTCGCCCAGCAGAGCCTGTGGGTGCTCGACCAGCTGGAGGGCCCCGGCCCCGGCTACAACGAGCCCGTCGCCCTGCGGCTGACCGGTCCGCTCGACGTGGCCGCCCTGCGGCAGGCCCTCGCCGACGTAGCCGACCGCCACCACGTCCTGCGGACCGTCCTGCGCATGGAGGACGGGCAGATCGTCCAGCGGGTCCGCGAGGGAGCCGACGCGGTCCCCGCGCTGGAGCGGGTGTCCGTGGCCCCCGCGGACCTGGCCGCGGCCGTGCGCGCCGCCGCCCGGGTCCCGTTCGACCTCGGCGCCGACCTTCCGGTGCGGGCCACGCTCTTCGCCCTGGCGGAGGCCCTGGGGGAGGAGGAGCACCTGCTGCTCGTCGTCACCCACCACGCCGCCTGCGACGGAGTCTCCCTGCTCCCGCTGCTGCGCGACCTGACCGCCGCCTACGACGCGCGCACCGCGGGCCGCGCGCCCGACTGGGCGCCGCTGCCGGTGCAGTACGCCGACTACGCCGTCTGGCAGCGCGACCTGTTCGCCGCGGCCGACGCCGAGCCGTCCGGCGGCCTGATCCGCCGGCAGTACCGGTTCTGGGAGGAGCGGCTCGCCGGGCTGCCCGACGCCATGCCCCTGCCGCTGGACCGGCCCCGGCCGCCGGTCCGCTCCGGGGACGGCGCCGGCGTGCCCTTCGCCGTCGACGCCGACACCCACCGGGCGCTTCGGGACCTGGCCCGGACCCACCGCACCACCGGCTTCACGGTGGTCCACGCGGCGCTCGCGGCCCTGCTGTCGGACCGGGGTGCGGGCGAGGACGTGGTGGTGGCCGCCGTGGTGTCCGACCGGGGCGAGCCCGCCCTGGAGGACCTCGTCGGCTTCTTCGTCCGCACGCTGGTGCTGCGCACCGACACGGCGGGCGCCCCGGACTTCGCGGCCCTGCTGGACCGGGTGCGGGAGGCCGACCTGGCGGCCTTCGCCCACCCCGACCTGCCCTTCGAGTACGTGGTCGAACTGGTCAACCCGGCCCGCTCGCTGGCGTACCACCCGCTGGCCCAGGTGATGCTGGCCTTCCAGGTCCAGGACGTCGAACCGCCCCGCCCGGCCGGGCTCACCGCCCGCTTCGAGCCCGTCGAGACGGGCGTCGCCAAGTTCGACCTGTGCTTCAAGGTCGTGGAGCACTTCGCCCCCGGGGGCGCGCCCGCAGGCATCACCGGCGTCCTGGAGTACGCGACGGACGTCTTCGACGCGGTGACCGCCCGGGACCTCGCGGAAGGGCTCGTCGCGTACCTGGCCAAGGCGGCCTCCTGACGGCCGGCGCACGCGCCCCGCGCACGCACGAGGGCCCCGGCACGCACCGCGTGCCGGGGCCCTCCCGTATCCGGGGCCGTACGACGGATCAGGCGGGGGCGGGCCGGGCCGACAAGGCGTCCCCGATGATCCCCAGGACCTCCGCGGCCGCCGTGACGGGGAAGAAGTGGCCGCCCTCGACCATGCGGACGGCGAACGGCCCGCGCGCCCACGGCTCCCACGCCTCGCAGGTCCCCGCGGGCGCCGTCTCGTCTTGGAGCCCGCCCAGAGCCGTCACCGGCACGTCCACCCGCTCCTCCTCCGTGACCGGCTTGCGGCAGGAGTGGAACAGCCGCATGTCCGCGCGCAGCACCGGCAGGAAGGTCTTCAGGAAACCGCGGTCCGCCATCAGCGCCTCGGGCGTGCCCTGCCAGGCCGCGAGGTCCGCGATCAGCTCCTCGTCGGACTCCGGTTCGGTCCGCCCCTCCACCCGGTCCGGCGGCAGCGCGCCCGCCACGAACAGGGCTAGCTGGGCCCCGGTCGACCCGGCCAGCCGCCGGGTCACCTCGCGGGCCACCAGCCCGCCCGTACTGTGCCCGAACAGGGCGAAGGGCCGCCCGGCCGCATGGCCGAGGATCTGCTCGGCGATCCGGTCGGCGAGCGCTGCGACCTCGGTGAACGGCGCCTCCGTGAACCGCTCCTCGCGGCCCGGGATGAGCACCGCCTCGACCTGGAGCCCGGCGGGCACCGCCGCGGCCCAGGACTGGTAGCGGCCGGGCCCGGCACCGGCCGCCGGCAGCAGGTACAGCAGGCAGTCGCCCTCCGGGCCGATCCGCTTGAACCAGCGCTGCGCGGGTTCGCGGCCGATCCGCGCGGCGATCTGGTCGGCCTGGGTGCGCAACAGCGTCGTGAACCGGGCGTCCAGCACCGGCTCGGGACCGGCGTACTGGAGCCGCCCCGCGGCATCCACCCACAGCCGCACCCCGCGGCGCCGGGCTTCACCCATCAGCTGGTCGGCGAGAAAGGACACGGCAACTCCTTCGGCATCACGTCGGTGGTCGGGCGGGAGGAGGGGCGGACACGGGAAGGCGCCGGGCGGGCGGAGCCCGCCCGGCCCGGCGCGCACCGGTTCACTCGGCCTGCTCGGGCAGCGTCCGCATCCGGGCGACGGGGGCCAGCAGCAGCGGCAGCACGCTCGCCACGCCACCGATGACCGCCAGCCACAGGGCCGGCCGCAGCCCCAGCCAGGTCCCCGCGGCGCCCGCGACGAGCGCCCCCGCGGTCCGCACCCCATTGATCAGGGCCAGGTACGCGCCCTGCACGCGCGACCGGAACCGGTCCGGGGTCAGCGCCTGCTGGATCGAGGAGCCCGCGATGTCGCACAGCATCAGGCCCATGCCGGACAGCAGTTCCGCGGCGACGACCAGGCCGAAGGCCACCCACCGGTTCGAGGAGGCGAACGGCACCAGCACCAGCGCACCCGGGAAGAGCAGCGAACCGGTGATGAACGTCAGGCCCAGCCCGATCCGCCGGGTGAACCACCCGGTGACGAAGGAACCGGCGAGCGCACCGACTGCACCCAGGCCCAGCGCGAGGCCGATCATGCCCGGGGTGAGCTTCAGCTCCCGCGCGATGAACAGCAGGAACAGGGTGAAGTAGACGGTGTAGAACAGGTTGAGGGCGCCGCCGCCGAGGAACTTGGCGCGCAGCACCGGTGTCCGGGCCACGAAGCGCAGCCCCTCCCGGATGTGCGAAGGCTCCTTCTGCTTCGGGGCCTGCGGCTCCCGCGGGGACAGCGAACGCAGCAGCAGCCCCGACACCAGGAAGGAGCACACGTCGGCGACCAGCGCGACCGGGGCGGACACGGCCTGCACCAGCATGCCGCCCAGACCCGGGCCCGCCACCCACGAGAAGGAGAAGCTGCCCCGGGTCAGCGAGGTCCCCTGTACGTAGTCCTCGCGTTCCACCAGCGCCGCGAACATGCTGTTGCCGGCGACGTTGAACAGCATGGTCAGGGTGCCCGTCAGGAACGCCACCACCCACAGGTGCGCCAGCGTCAGCGTGTCCAGCGCGTACGCGACGGGGACGGTGACCAGCACCGCCGCCCGGCCCACGTCGCACAGGACCATCAGCCGCTTCAACTTCCCGTGCCGGTCGACGAAACCGCCGGCGTGCAGGGAGAACAGCAGGTTGGGCAGCGAGGCCAGCGCCCCGAGGAAGCCCATCTGGGCGGCCGAGGCGTTCAGCGCGAGCACCGCCGTCAGCGGCAGCGCGATCGTGCTGACCTGGTCGCCGAGGAAAGAGATCGTCTGCGCCGTCCAGTACCTGCGGAAGGACACCTGGTGCAGCAGGGCGGGTATGCGGTCGGATAATTGAGTGGCCATCTGGTAACCGTTTCAGTCGCTGAGTTCCGGCAACGAGCCCCGTCCGGGCGGCCCGATCCACGACCGGGCCAGCACAATCTACAGCGCACGGCCCGCCGCCATCGCCGCGTTCGACTGCGCCGATTGCGCCATCGAACACTCGATATTCTCTCGTCCGGAGGCAGATGGAACGCCGTCGCCGAATACAAGGGGAAATCGTGCTGACCGAAACGACCTCGCTCACCGATCCGCTGCTCTATTCCCGTGGCGACCCGCACGCGGTCTGGCGCAGGCTGCGGCGGGAGAGCCCGGTCTCCTGGCACGAATACGGCGACCACGGCGGCTACTGGGCCGTCACCACCCACGGCGCCGGCCTCGAAGTCCTCACCGACTGGGAGCGGTTCACCTCCACCAAGGGCATCTTCCTGCGGCCGAACTTCAAGGACCCCTATCCGGGCGCCGGGAAGATGATGGCCCTGAGCGACCCGCCCCGGCACGACATGCTGCGCAAGGCCATCATGGGCCTGTTCACCGTCCGCGCCGTCGCGGCCATGGAGGAACGCACCCGTGAGGTCGTGCGCGGCGCCCTGCGCACGGTGGTGGAAACGGGCAGCTGCGATTTCGTCAAGGACATCGCCGCGCGGATACCCCTGGCGGTTTCCGCCGAACTCCTCAGCCTTTCCATGGACGATGTGGAAATGCTGGCCAAGGTCACCACGGAAGCCGCCGAGAATTCGACGGACATCGACGGGATCGAAGCCCAGCTCGCGCATTTCGAAATCCTCCGGCACTATTCGGAGATCATCGAGGTGAAGCGCCGCGAACCCGGCCGCGACCTGGTGTCCGCGCTCGTCGGCGCCCAGGCCCGGGGCCTCGACATCACCGACGAGGAGATCGTCCTCACCTGCGACAACGTCATCGTCGCCGCGAACGAAACCACCCGGCAGGCGGTCGGTGCCGGCATGCTCGCCCTGCTGGAGAGCCCCGCGCAATGGGCCGCCCTGCGCGCCGGCGACGTACGGCTGAAGACCGCCGCCGAAGAGTTCCTGCGGTGGACCGCCCCCGTCACCCACATCCTGCGCACCGCCCAGCACGACACCGTCCTGGACGGGGTTCGCATCGCCGCGGGCGACGCCGTCACCGTCTGGCTGCCCTCCCTCAACCGCGACGAGGCCGTCTTCGACGAGCCCGACCGCTTCCTGCTCGACCGCACCCCCAACCACCACGTCGCCTTCGGCGGCGGCGGCCACTTCTGCATCGGCGCGAACCTGGCCCGGCTGACCATCAAGGTCATGCTCGACGAGCTGGCGCGGCTGCCCGCGGAGATCGAGATCGGCGGGCGCCCCGAGCGCATCGCCTCGCACATCCTCGGCGGCCTCACCTCGCTGCCGCTCACCTTCCGTCCGCACTGACCGCACCGCCACAGAGGAGATGGGCCACCATGACAGCAGCGCGTGAACTCCTGGACGGACTCACCGCCGACGGGGTGCAGCTGTGGGTGCAGGACGGCCGGCTGCGCTTCCGCCCCGCAGACCGCCTCGACGCAGAGCGCCTGGACCGGCTGCGCACCCACAAGGAGGAGATCCTCCGCCTGCTCGCCCAGCCCGCCGACCCCGCCACCGCCGGCCGGGACCCGGCCGCCGCCGCGGCCGCCGCGCCGCAGACGCCGCCCGAACCGCTCACCGGTCCGCCGCGCCCCGAGCTGCTACCGCTGTCGTACGGCCAGGAGAGCCTGTGGTTCCTGGACCGCCTCGGCCTCGACGCCAGCTACAACGTCGGCGTCGTCGTCCGGATGGAAGGCCCGCTCGACGAGCCCGCACTGCGCCGCGCACTCGACGAGACCCTCCGCCGGCACGAGGTGCTGCGCAGCCGGTTCCACACCGTGGACGGCGCGGTCGTCCAGCGCCCCGTCCCCGACGAGCGGGTCGCCCTCGAACGCGTCGACCTGACCGACGTGCCCGACGAGGCCCTCGACGAGGCGTCGCAGCGGGAACTGGACCGGCACTTCGCCACGCACTTCGACCTGGAGCACGACCCGCTCTTCGTCGTCCAGCTCCAGCAGCTGCGCCCCGAGGTCCACGTCCTCGCCGTCAACGCCCAGCACATCATCGTCGACGGCCCCTCCCTCGGCCTGCTCTTCGCCGAACTGGAGCAGCTCTACGGGGCCTTCCGCGCCGGCCGGCCCTCCCCGCTGCCCGAGCCCGCCGCCCAGTACGCCGACTACGCGCTGTGGCAGCGCCGCCACCTCGGCAGCGAGGAACTCGAAGCCCAGGTCTCCTACTGGCGCGAAACCCTCGACGGGGCCCCCGCCGGCCTGGACATGCCGCTGGACCGGCCCCGCGGCGAGCAGACCGACTTCGCGGGCAGCTCGGTCAGCTTCGTCCTGCCCGCCGAGCTCACCGAAGCCCTGCGCCAGGTCGCCGCCCGGTGCTCGGCCACCCCGTTCATGGTGCTGCTCGCCGGCTTCCACGTCCTGATGGGCCGCTGGTGCCGCCAGGACGACGTGTGCGTCGGCATCCCCGTCGACGGCCGCGCCCACCCCGACGCCGCCGGCCTGGCCGGCTACTTCGCCAACACCGTGGTCATCCGGGCCGACCTGGAGGGCAACCCCGCCTTCGACGGGCTCCTCGACCGGCTGCGCGGAAGCGTCGTCGACGCCTACGACCACCGCCACCTGCCCTTCGACCGGCTGGTCGCCGCCCTGCGGCCCAGCCGCAGCCAGGCCCGCCAGCCGCTGTTCGACGTGATGTTCTCCTACCAGGGGCAGCAGGAGTTCCGACTGCCCGGCCTCGACCTCACCGCCGTCGAGCAGCCCAGCACCACCGCCAAGTTCGACCTGTCGCTCTTCGTCTCCGAGATGCCCGACGGCAGCCTGTACGGCTGCTTCGAGTACGCGACGGCCCTGTTCGACGCCGACACCGTCCACCGGCTGTCCCGGCTGTACGTGCGCCTGCTGGAAGGCATCGCCGAGGCGCCCGCCACCCGCATCCTGGACCTGCCCGTCCTGACTCCGGAGGAGGCCCGCCGGGCCACCGTCGCACCCCCTGCCGCCGGCCCCGCGGCGCCCGTACGACCGGGCTCCCTGGCCGAGTGGTTCGAGGAGGGCGTCCGCGCCCACGGCGACGAACTCGCCGTCGTCGACGGCCCCCTCCGCCTGTCCTACCGGGAGTTGGACGGGCGGGCGGACCGGGTGGCGTGGTCGTTGCGGGCGCGTGGGGTGGGTGCGGAGTCGGTGGTGGCGGTGTTGCTGCCGCGTTCTGAGCGTGCGGTGACGGCGTTCGTGGGGGTGTTGAAGGCGGGGGGTGTGTATCTGCCGGTGGATCCGGAGCTGCCGTGGGAGCGGGTGCGGCTGATGCTGGAGGATGCCGGTCCGGTGGTGGTGGTGACGGATGCCGCGGGTGCCGGGCGGTTGGCGGGGGAGGGGGTGGAGCTGCTGGTACTGGATGAGGGGTTGTCGGGGTGCGAGAGCGCGCCCGTGGGTCCGCCGGCGGTGGTGACGGGGGAGTCGGGGGCGTACCTGCTGTACACCTCGGGTTCCACCGGCCGCCCGAAGGGCGTCCTCATGACCGTCGGACCCCTGCTCAACATGATGGAGTGGCACTTCGCCGACCAGCCCACCGGCCCTGGCCGCATCACCGCCCAGTTCACCGCCCTCAGCTTCGACGTCTCCGTCCAGGAGATGCTCTTCGCCCTGCTCGGCGGAGCGGCGCTGGCCGTCGTCCCGGAGGACGTGCGGCTCAGCCCCCAGGAGTTCGTGCCCTGGCTCGAACGGCACGGCGTCACCGACCTGTTCGCACCGAACGTCGTCATCGAGCTGCTCGCCCGGGCGGCACTGGAGCAGGACCGCCCCCTCCTCGCACTCAGCCACCTCGCGCAGGCCGGCGAGGCCCTGGTGCTCAGCGAGGCCGTCCGCGCGTTCTGCCGGCAGCGGCCCGGCCGCCGCCTGCACAACCACTACGGCGGCACCGAGATCCAGGTCGTCACCGCCCACGCGCTCGCCGGCGACCCCGCCGCCTGGCCCGGCGTCTCGCCCCTGGGCACACCCGTCCCGAACACCCGGATCTACGTCCTCGACCAGGCGCTGCGGCCGGTTCCGGACGGGGTGGCGGGCGAGCTGTACGCGGCCGGGCCCTGCCTGGCCCGCGGCTACGCCGGACGGCCCGGACTGACGGCGGACCGCTTCCTGCCCGACCCCTACGGCCCGCCCGGATCCCGCATGTACCGGACCGGCGACCTGGTACGCCGCCGGACCGACGGCACCCTCGACTACCTCGGCCGCACCGACCACCAGGTCAAGATCCGCGGCATGCGCGTCGAACTCGGCGAGATCGAAGCCGCCCTGCGCGCCACCCCCGGCGTCCGCGAGTGCGTCGTCACCGCGCGCACCGACGCGCAAGGGTTCACCCAGCTCACCGCCTACGTCGTCGCCGCCGACCCGGACGACGCACCCACCCCCGCCGCACTGCGCGCCCGGCTCCTGGACCGGCTGCCCGGCCACGCCGTCCCCTCCGCCTTCGTCGCCCTCGACGCACTGCCGCTCACCCGGCACGGCAAGACCGACCGGGCCGCCCTGCCCGCGCCCGACGCGTCCGCCGTCGACGGCGGCGCCGGTTACGTGGCCCCCCGCACCGGCGTCGAGCACCTCGTGGCGGGGGTCTGGCAGGAGGTCCTGGGCACCGAACGGGTCGGCGTCTTCGAGGACTTCTTCGCACTCGGCGGGCACTCCCTGCTGGTCTCCCAGGTGCTCGCCCGGCTGGAGCGGGCCTGCGGGGCGCGGATCTCCGTGCGCGACTTCTACAACCAGCCCACCGTCGCCCAGCAGGCCGCCCTGATCGCCACCGCCGAAGGCGGCTCCCGCGGACTCGGCCCCCGGCTCGCGGGGGAGGCCCCCGCCCTCTCGTTCGCCCAGGAGCGGATGCTCTTCCTGCACCTGCTCCAGCCGGTCGGCGGCCTGTACAACGTGGCCGTCCCCCTCGAACTGCACGGCACGCTCGACACCGGAGCGCTCCAGGCCGCCTTCGACGAGGTCGTCCGCCGCCACGAGACCCTGCGGACCCGCTTCGAGCTGGGCAACGGCACCCCCGTCCCGGTGGTGGATCCCGAGGCCCGCTGCCCGTTCACGGTCGTGGACGCGAGCGGCGCCGCGGACCCGGCCGCCGAGGCCGCCGCCGTGGTCCGCCGCGACGCCGAGACCGCCTTCGACCTGGAGACCGGGCCGCTGCTCCAGGTCACCGTCGTCCGCACCGCGCCCGACCGGCACACCCTGAGCCTGACGGTCCACCACATCGCCTTCGACGGCTGGTCGGTCGACGTGCTCATCGGCGAACTGGAGGCCCTGTACGACGCCTTCGTGCAGGGACGTCCCTCGCCACTGCCCGAGCTCCGGATCCAGTACGCCGATTACGCGGCCTGGCAGCGGGCCGAACTCCAGGGCGTGGCCCTGCAGGACCACCTCCACTACTGGCGCTCCTGCCTCGCCGGTGCCCCGCACGCCCTCGACCTGCCGACCGACCGCACCCGCCCGCCCGTACCCGACTTCGCCGGCGACGCCGTCGCCTTCACCGTCGACCCCGAGCTGACCGCGCGGCTGCGCGCCCTGTCGGAACGCTCCCGCTCCACCGTCTTCATGACCGCCATGGCCGCCTACAGCTCCCTGCTGCACCGGCTCAGCGGCCAGGAAGACCTGTGCGTCGGCTACTTCTCCGGCAACCGCACCGCCATCGAGACCGAGCCGCTCATCGGGCTCTTCGTCAACACCCTCCCGGTCCGCTCCCGCACCGAGGCCGGGCAGAGCTTCGCCGCCCACCTCGAACGGGTCCGGGACTCGGTGCTCGGCGCGCACGCCCACCGCGACCTGCCCTTCGAGCTGCTGGTCGACGAGGTGCAGCCGGAACGCGACGTCTCCCGCCACCCCGTCTTCCAGACCGCCTTCGGCTACTACCCGGCCATGGCGGGCGGACCGGCGGACGAGACCGGCCCCGGCCTGCGCATCACCCCCGCCGACCACCGGCCCGACACCTGGATGTCCAAGTTCGACCTCAGCCTCTACCTGACCGAGACCGGGAACGGCACCCTCGCCGGCGAACTCGAATACTCCACCGCCCTGTTCGACCGCGGCACCGTCGAACGGTTCGCCGCCTGCTACCTGCGCCTGCTGCGCGCCGTCACCGAGGACCCCGGCACCGCCCTGGACGCACTGCCGCTCCTCGACGACACCGACCGGGTCCGCCTCCTCCAGGACTGGGCCGGCCCGGTCGCGGAAGTGCCGCGGGCCACCCTGCCGGAGCTGTTCGAGGCCCGCGCCGCCGCGACCCCGTCCGCCCCCGCCGTCCACCACGCCGGGAGCTGCCTCGACTACGCGACCCTGGACGCGCGGGCCGGCCGGCTCGCCCGCCTGCTGGCCGGACGCGGCGTCGGCCCGGGTGACTTCGTGGCCGTGGCCCTGCCCCGCACCGAGCAGCTCCTCGTCGCCGTCCTCGCCGTGCTCAAGGCCGGCGCCGCCTACGTCCCGGTCGACCCGGCCTACCCGGCCGACCGGATCGCGCTCATGGTGGAGGACGCGGCCCCCGCCCTCGTGCTCACCGCCCGCGCGGTACGCGACCGGGTCCCGGCCTCCACCGCCGCGCCCTGCCTGGTCCTGGACGACCCGGACACCGCCGCGGCCGTCGCCGCCCTGCCCGGACACCCGCTGACCGACGCCGAGCGGACCGCACCGCTCCACCCGCTGCACCCCGCCTACGCCATCTACACCTCCGGCTCCACCGGTCGCCCCAAGGGGGTGGTCGTGGCCCACCGCAGCGTCGCCAACCTCGCCGCCTGGGCCGGGGAGGCCTTCGCCGGCGGAGCCCTGGACCGGGTGCTCGCCGCCACCTCGCTCAACTTCGACGTCTCCGTGTTCGAGATGTTCGGGCCGCTGCTCAACGGCGGCTCCGTGGAGGTCCTGACCTCCCTGCTGAGCCTGGCCGACCCGGCCGCCGGCCCGTACCGCGCCTCGCTGCTCAGCGGGGTCCCCTCGGCCCTCGCGCAGCTCGTCGCCACCGGATCCGTCCGGGCCGAGGCCGCCGCCGTGGCCCTCGCCGGCGAACCGCTCGCCGCCCAGGCGGCCCAGGACATCGCGGGCGCGGTCGGTGCCGGGCTGGTCGGCAACCTCTACGGCCCCACCGAGGCCACCGTCTACGCCACCGCCTGGTACACGGCGGAGGTCGGCGCCGGCACCCCGCCGATCGGCCGGCCGCTGCGCAACACCCGGGCGTACGTCCTCGACAGCGCCCTGTGCCCGGTCCCGGTGGGTGTGGTCGGCGAGCTGTACCTCGCCGGGGCGGGCCTCGCACAGGGCTACCTGGACCGACCCGGCCTGACCGCGGACCGCTTCCTGCCCGACCCCTACGGCGAGCCCGGCACCCGGATGTACCGCACCGGCGACCTGGTCCGGTGGACGGCCGACGGCGACCTGGTCTGCCTGGGCCGCGCCGACCAGCAGGTCAAGATCCGCGGCCACCGCATCGAGCCCGGCGAGATCGAGGCACAGCTGACGGCCCACCCCGACGTGTCCCAGGCCGTCGTCGGTGTCGACCGGGGTCCGGGGGACGACCGCAGGCTCGTCGCGCACCTGGTGTGCACCCGCCAGGTGCCCGCCGAGGAGCTGCGCGCGCACCTGGCGGCCCGCCTTCCCGGATACATGGTGCCCGCGGCCTTCGTCCTGCTCGACGCCCTGCCGCTGAACGTCAACGGCAAGGTGGACCGGGCCGCCCTGCCCGCCCCCCAGGACGCCGGCACCCGGGGCGGCTCCGACCACGTGCCGCCCACGACACCGCTGGAGAAGGAGCTCGCCGACATCTGGGCCGACGCACTCGGAGTGGAGCGGGTCGGCCTGCTCGACAACTTCTTCTCCCTCGGCGGCCACTCGCTCCTCGTGACCCGGATCAGCTCCCGGATCAGGCAGCAACTGGGCGTGGAGGTCGACCTCATCGCCTTCTACACGACGCAGAACCTGGGCGAACTCGCCCAGCACCTCACCCAGCTCACGCAACCGGCCGCCGCGCTGTGACGTACGCGGACCGAAAGGGGAAGACAGTGACCAGCACGGTAGACGAGTCAGTGGTACGCGGGGCCGACGCCCTGACGCACGAGGCGCTCGGGGTGACCGGGGCGACCGGGGTGACCGGGGCACTCGGCACGGCACCTGCCGAGGTGTCCTTCCACATGGGGCCTCTGGCCCGGCGCGAGTTCGCCGACGCCGCCCGGCGGCTCGGCGTCCAGGAACCGTCCGTCCTGCTCGCGGCGGTCCTGGCCACCCAGTTCCGGCACACCCGCCGGGAGAACGCCGAGGTCCGCACCGCACCGGACCAGCAGCGGGTGGTCCCGGTGACGGCCGCCGCGGAGCAGTCCTTCGCCGAGCTGGCGCGCGCCGTGGAAGAGGCCCTGGCCGCGGGCCCGTCCGCCGAGCCGGCCGCCGCCGACGGGCCGGCCGGGACCGCGGACCACTCCGCCGTGGAGCGGGTCCTCTTCCGCTGGACCGCCGCTCCGGCCGCCCCCGGCCCGGTGCCGGCCACCGGCCCCGGGACGGTCGTCCATTGCCACGCCGAAACCGGCGACGGCTCCCTCTCGGGCGGCCTGCGCCCCGCCGGCCTGCCCGCCGGAGCCACCCCTTCCGGCTGGGCCGCCGCCCTGCTCACCCTCCTCACCGACGCCGCGGCCCGCCCCCAGGCGCGCCTGGACGAACTGGCGCTGCTGTCCGAGGCCCGCCAGAGCGAGGCGGCGGACGCGGCCAACACCGGACACGAGCGCTACCCCGACCTGCGGCCGGTCCACGCCGCCTTCGAGGAGGCCGCCCGCCGGTACCCGGGGGCCGTCGCCGTCGAAGCGGGCGGCCGGGCCACCACGTACGGCGAACTCGACGGCCGCGCCAACCTGCTGGCCGCCTCCCTGGCCGAGGCCGGGGTCGGCCCGGAGAGCCTGGTCGGTGTGTGCGTCGAGCGCTCCGCCGAACTGCTGGTGGCCCTCCTCGCCGTCCTCAAGCGCGGCGCCGCCTTCGTCCCGCTCGACCCGGCCCTGCCCGTGGAGCGGGTCGCGGTGATCACCGCCGACGCCCGCGTCGCCGCCGTACTGGCGGGGGAGTCCCAGCGGGAGCGGCTCGCCGGCCTGCCCGCACCGCTGCTGTCCGTACCCGCCGAGGGCTCGGCCCCGCACCCGCCGCAGGTGGAGGTCACCCTCGACCACGCCGCGTACGCGTACTACACCTCGGGCTCCACCGGCATCCCCAAGGGCGTGGTCATCGACCACCGGTGCGCCGCGGGCCGGCTGGAGTGGCTCGGCCGCCGTTACGGGCTGCAGCCCGGGGACCGGGTGATCCACAAGACCCCGCTCATCTTCGACGTGGCGATCTGGGAGCTGTTCGGGCCGCTGGCGGCCGGCGCCACCGTGCTGATGGCCGATCCGGGCGCCGAGTCCGACGTGGTCCACCTCAGCCGGCTCCTGGCGACCGAGCGGACGGTGTTCGCGCACTTCGTCCCCTCGATGCTGAACGCCTACCTCGACCTCGCCCCGCAGACCCCCGCGCCCGGCCTGCGGTGGGTCCAGCTGTCCGGCGAGGCCGCCGGAAGCCATCTGCTGGAACGATTCCGCAAGCGGTTCGACGCCGAACTGCACAACCTCTACGGCCAGACCGAGACCTCCGAGGTCGCCGGCTGGGAGGGCCGCTCGTACCCGGGAGAGGGCGGACTGCCGCTGGGCCGGCCGCTCGGCATCTACCGGCTCTTCGTCCTCGACGAGGAACTCCGCCCCGTCCCGCCCGGCGTCCCCGGCGAGCTGTGCGTCTCCGGCGAGGGCGGACTGGCCCGCGGCTACCTCGGCCGCGCCGGGCTGACCGCCGAGCGGTTCGTACCGCACCCCTACGCCCTCACCCCGGGGGAGCGGCTCTACCGCACCGGCGACCTGGTCGCCCGCGGCGACGACGGGCAGCTGCACTACCTGGGCCGGGTCGACGGCCAGGTCAAGATCCGTGGCTGCCGGGTGGAGACCGGCGAGGTCGAGGCGGTCCTCGCCGGCCACCCCGCCGTCCGCGCGTGCGCCGTGTCCGTCTTCCAGGACGAGGACGGCGCCGCCCAACTCGCCGCGTACGTGGTCACGGACGGAGCCGCCGACGCCGGATCCCCGCAGGCCGCCGGCGCGGTCGTCGAGGAGCTCGCCGCCCACGCCGCCCGCCGGCTGCCCGGCTACATGCTGCCCGCGGTCTACGTGCCGGTGGAGACCCTGCCGTACACCCCCTCCGGCAAGCTGGACCGGCTGCGGCTGCCCGCCCCCACGGCCGCCGACCGGGCGGCCCGCAGCGCCGGCGAGGCACCGGGCACCGCGCTGGAGGAGCAGGTCGCCCTCCTGTGGCAGGGGGTGCTCGGCGTCGACCGGATCACCCGCACCGACAACTTCTTCTCGATCGGCGGGAATTCGCTGAAGTCCCTCCAGCTCCTCAACCGCGTCAACACCACCTTCCAGGTGCAGGTCTCCGTGCGCGACTTCTTCGGCAACCCCACCGTGGAGGGCGTGGCCGCCGCCGTGGAGAAGGCGCTCACCGAGCTGGTCGCCGGCATGACGGACGAGGAGGCGGCTACACTCCTGAGCCGGCTGTGATCGAAGCGGCGGGACGCCGCCCGGGCGACGGGCGGCGGAAGGGCTCAGCGGTGGGTGCGATGGGTACGACGGGCGAGGGCGGCGCGACGGACGCCGGGGGCTTAGGGCTCCTGCGGATCGAAGGGGCCACGGAGAACAACCTCCACGAGGTCGACGCCGCCTTCTCCGACGGCATCACGGCCGTGGTCGGGGCCTCCGGATCCGGGAAGTCCTCCCTCGTCTTCGACACCCTCTACCGGGAGGCCAGGCACCGCTTCCTGGCCACCCTCGCCGCGGCCCCGGGCGGCGGCTCCGGCCGCGCCGCCCGGGTCCGCGCCGTCCACGGCCTGCGCCCCGCCGTCGCCGTCGGCCAGAACGTCCTCAACCGCAACCCCCTCTCCACCGTCGCCACGGCCGCCGGCATCCACCCCTTCCTGCGGGTGCTCTTCGCCCGCTTCGCCGTCACCCGCTGCCCGCACTGCGCCGCGGCGAACGAGACCCTCGCCGCCGAGGAACAGCTGGCGGTGCTCCGGGCGGCGGCCGACGCCGCCGGCGCGGTCGAGGTCGCCGCCCCGCTGGTGCGCGGCGCCGAAGGCGGCCACGCCCGGCTCCTCGGACACCTCGCCGGGCGGTTCGGGGCCGGCCGGCTGACCGTGGACGGCGCCCCCTGGACCGGCACCCCGCTCGACCCGGGGACCCCGCACACCATCGAGGTCGTCCTCGGCACCCTGGCGGCCGGCGCCCCGGTCCGCGCCGCCCGCTCCCTCCTCGATTCCGCCGCCGCGCTCGGCTCCGTCCAACTGCGCATCACCACCCCCGACGGCACCGACCGGGTGCTGTCCCGGGCGGCCCTGTGCACCGGCTGCGGGACGGCCCTGCCGCCCGTACGCCCCCAGGACTTCCGTGCCGACGCCCGGCCGGACGACGCGGCGCACACCGTCGGCCGCGAGCTGGCCGGGCACGGGTTCGGCGCCCTCCTCGCCCTGGACGTGGTCCGGGCCCGGGAACTGCTGGCCGGCGCCGACCTCCCCGAGCACGCCGCCGGACCGGTGCGGCACGTCCTGCGAAGGCTCCAGGCCCTGGAATCGCTGGGCCTGGGCTACCTGGCCCTGGACCGGCCCTCGCCGACCCTCTCGCGGGGCGAGGCCCAGCGGCTGCGCATCGCCGTCCTGCTCGCCGGTGACGTCGAGGACCTCCTGTACGTCCTGGACGAGCCCACCATCGGCCTCGGCGCCGACCAGGTCCGCACCCTGATGGACGAACTGGCCAAACTGGCCGGCCCGGTGGTGCTGGTGGAGCACGACCGCACCGCCGTGGCGGGCGCCGACCACGTGGTCGAGATCGGCCCGGGCGCGGGCGCGGGTGGCGGGCGCGTGGTCTACGAGGGCCCCCCGGCCGGACTGTGGCAGGCCGACACCGCCTCGGGCCGCTGGTTCTCCGGCCGCGAACGCCTCACCGCCCCGCCACCGGCGGCCGCCGCGGGGCCGCTTCCCGTACGGGCCGGGGACGGAGCGGCGTCCGCCACGCAGTGGATCACCGTGCGGGGGGCCCGCCGGCACAACCTCACCGGCTTCGACTGCGCCTTCCCCGTCGGCGCCCTCACCGTGGTCACCGGCCCCTCCGGCGCGGGCAAGAGCACCCTGGCCCGCGATGTGCTCGTCGCCTCCCTCGAAGCCGGCGAGCCGCGCGGCTGCACGGCCCTCGAAGGCCCCCGGCCCGCCCCGCTGACCGTCGACCAGGCCCCGATCGGCGTCAACCCCCGCTCCAACCCGGCCACCTACACCGGCCTCGCCGACCGGATCCGGGCCGTCCTCGCCGCCGCCACCGGCGCCGCACCCGGCACCTTCTCCTTCAACCGCACCGAGGGCGCCTGCCCGGAGTGCGCCGGCATGGGCGCCGTCGAGGTCAAACTGCGCTTCCTGCCCTCGGAATGGGTGCAGTGCGAGGCCTGCGGCGGCCGCCGCTTCGCCCCCGAGGCCCTGGCCCTGCGCGCCGAACTCCCCGGCGGCCGGCGGTACTCCGTCGCCGAGGTCTACGACCTGAGCGTGCGCGAGGCCGTACCCCTCTTCGGCCATGACGCCAAGGCCCGGCGGATCCTGACGGCCCTCACCGACGTCGGCCTCGACTACCTCCCGCTCGGGCAGCCCTCGCCGACCCTGTCCGGCGGCGAGGCCCAACGGGTCAAACTCGCCCGGCAGCTCGCCGCGAGCCGCCCCGCCCAGCTGGTCTACCTCGACGAACCCAGCACCGGCCTGCACCCGGCCGACGTGCCCCGGCTCGCCGCCCTGCTGCGCACCCTCACCGACCGCGGCTGCACCGTGGTGGTCGTCGAACACCACCAGGACATCGCGGCGATGGCCGACTGGACCCTGCGCATCGGACCCGGCAGCGGCCCCGACGGCGGGCGCCTGCTCCACGCCGGCCCGCCCGAAGCCAGCCCCGCCCCGCCGGTCCGGCCCCCCGGCGGGCCGCGCCGCCCGCGTCCGGCCCGTACGGCGGTCGAGATCCACGGCGCCCGCGCCAACAACCTGCGCGACGTGTCCGTCTCGATCCCCAAGCACACCCTCACCGCCGTCGTCGGGGTCTCCGGCTCCGGCAAGTCCTCCCTGGTCCGCGACGTCCTGGAGGCCGAGGCCACCCGGCGCCTGCTGGAATCCCTGTCCCTGTACGAACGCCAGTCGCACCGCGAGGGCCCCCAGGCCGCGGCCGGCTCCGTCACCGGCCTCGGCCCGACCCTGGCCATCGGCGCCGACGGCAAGGCACCCGGCCTGCGCAGCACCGTCGGCTCGTCCACCGACCTCAGCCCCCACCTCGGCGTGCTCCTCGCCTACGCGGGAGCCCGCACCTGCCCCGAATGCGGCGGCCCCCAGCGGCGCACCGGCCACCGCCCCGGTGCCCCGTGGGCCTGCCGGGCCTGCGGCCGGCCCGGGCCGCCCGCCGACCCCGCCGACTTCTCTCCGATCCGCTACGAGGCCGCCTGCCTGCGCTGCCACGGCATGGGCACCGTCGCGATCCCCGTGGTCGAGCGGCTCGTCACCCGCCCCGACCGCCCCCTGTGCGACGGCGCGATGTACTCGCCCGGCTTCTATCCCCGCGCCTACCACTCCAAGCCCGCCAACGGCGGCTACTGGATGCTCCAGGCCCTGGGGGAGCGCTACGGCTTCGACCCCGAGACCACCCCCTGGCAGGACATGGCCAAGGAGGCCCAGGACGCCTTCCTGTTCGGGCAGGAGGAGGTCACGCTCTCCGACCGCGCCCGGGTCACCCCCGGCGCCACCGTCCTGTGGCGCGGAGTCTTCCGGATCATGGACGGCTGGGACGTCGGCGGCCTCTACACCGAGCGGGTGCCCTGCCCGCCCTGCGGCGGCGGACGCCTGCGCCCCGAGTTCCTCGACCAGGAGATCGCCGGCCTCAACCGCGCCGGCCTGCACCGCGAACCCGTCGCGGCCGTCCACGCGGCCCTGGCCGGACTGCGGCTGCCCGAGGACGCGCCCGGCTGGGCCGCCGCCTCGCACGGAGTGGCACTGCGCAGGCTGGAGTTCCTCGGCCGGGTCGGCCTCGGCCACCTCCACCTGGACCGGATGGCCAACACCCTCTCCGCGGGCGAGCTCCAGCGCGTCCGCCTCACCGCCCTGCTCGGCGCCGGGCTCACCGGTATGACCGTCCTGCTGGACGAACCCTCGCGCGGACTGCACCCGCGCGAGGCCGACGTGTTGGGCGAGGTCCTGGAGGAGCTCGCCGCCCGCGGGAACACCGTCGTCATGGTCGAGCACGACCAGCGCCTGGTGGCGCGCGCCGGACACCACATCGTCATGGGCCCCGGCGCCGGCCGGGCCGGCGGGACCCTGGTCGCCGCCGGCAGTCCCCGGGAGGTCCGGCGCGAGCCGCGGGCCCGCGCCCTGCTGGAGCGCCCGCTGCCCGACCGGGCCCGCGGACCCCGCGCCGAGCCGGCCGGCGCCATGACCGTCCGCGCGCCGGCCGGGAACAACCTCGACGGCCGGGACGTGACCATCCCGCTCGGCGTCCTCACCGGCATCTGCGGGGTGTCCGGCTCGGGCAAGTCCACGCTGGCCATCGACACCGTGGCCCGGGCGCTCGCCCCCCGCAAGCTCACCACCTCCGCGGCCGCCACCCCGGTCGCGCCGGGCGCCCACGCGGGCATCGACGGCGCTCCCCGGCAGGTCCGGCACGCCGACCAGAGCCCCACCGGGATCACCTCGCCCGGGGCCTTCCTCAAACTGCTCGCGCCGCTGCGCGAGGCCTACGCGGACTCCGCCGCCGCCCGCGCCCTCGGCCTGGCGGCCGACGACCTCCAGCCGCGCTGCGACGCATGCAAGGGCAAGGGCACCGTCGCCGAGGACATGGGCTTCATGCCGGCCGTGCACCGGCCCTGCGACGCCTGCGAGGCCACCGGCTACCGCGCCGAGGTCCGCGAGCTGCGCGTGCGCGGCCACAGCCTGCCCGCCCTGGAACGGCTCACCGCCGAGGAGGTCCTCGACCTGTGGGACGACCTCGAACCCGTCGCCGGGGTGCTGCGCTCCGCCGTCGCGCTGGGCCTCGGCCACCTCTGCCTCGGCCAGGGCGTCGCCGCCCTCTCCGGCGGTGAACGCCAACGCCTCAAGCTGGTGCGGGAGATCGCCAAACCGGCCGCGAAGCCGACGCTGTACATCCTCGACGAGCCGACCACCGGGCTGCACGACGCGGACGTGGAGCAGCTGGTCCGCGCGCTGGACGGCCTCGTGGCGCGCGGCCACAGCGTGCTCGTCGTCGACCACGACGTCCGGCTGCTGGCCTGCTGCGACCGGCTGCTGGAGTTCGGGCCCGGCGGCGGGCCCGACGGCGGCCGGGTGGTCGCCGAGGGCACCCCCGAAGAGCTGGCGGCGGGAGACACCGCCACGGCCCCGTACCTGCGCGAGGTGCTGACATGACCCCCGACCACCCGGCCCCGGCTCCCGGCGCGGACCCGAACCGGACCGCTGCCCCGGCCTCCGGCGCGGCCGCGGGCCCGGGCGCAGACGCCGACCCGGCCGCGGGCACGGGCGGGAGCGCAGACGCCGATCCGGCTGCCGATCCGTCCGGCGCCGCCGGCGATGCCGCCTGGCTGCTGCTCTGCGACCGCTCGCCCGCCCTGCGCGCCCGCGTCCTGGGCGAGTTGCTCGGCGTACCCGAAGACGACCCCGAACGCGCCGACCTGCTGGCGCGCAGCGCCGTCGACCCGGAGACCCGGGACCTGCTGGCCACCGAGCCCGCCGACTTCCCGCACCTGTGCCTGCTGCTGTGCCGGCTCGGTCACCTCGGCCTGGACCGCGCCCATCCCCGGGTGGCCGAGCTCGCCGAACGCGTCTTCGCCGCCCAACGCCCCGACGGCGCGTTCCCGCTCGACCTCTTCCGCACCGACGACCGCTACACCATGATCCCGCTCCAGGCCTCCGTGCCGCTGCGCGCCCTCGCCCTCGTCGGCGCCGCCACCGACCCGCGCGCCGAGCGCGCGTACGCCTGGCTGCTCGACCAGCGCAACCCCGACGGCTCCTGGCCCACCGGGCTGGTGGCGGGACAACCCGGCGGGGTGCCCGGCTACCGCAAACTGCCCGGCTCACCCGGCTGCCGCGCCAACACCCAGGCGGCCCTGGCCGCCCTCGCCCTGCACCCCGGCCGGGCCACGAGCGAGCCGTCCCGCCGCGCCGTCGACCTGCTGCTGCGCCGTGAAACCCGCGACGAGTGGGCCCTGGGGACCGAGACCGCCCGGCTCCACGGCCGCGAGCGCGCCGCCGGGTTCATCTCCCTGTACGCCCGCTTCGACCTGGCCTTCGTCCTCGACCTGGCCTCCCGTACGGGCATCTCCCCACGCGACGCCCGCATCGCCGACCTGGTGGACTTCCTCACGGGGCTGCGCGGACCCGCCGGGCTGTGGGAGCACCCCGTCCACCCCGAACTCGGGCGCTGGCTGACCCTCGGCCTGCTGACCAGCCTGCGCCGGCTGCGTGCCGCCGACGCGGACGGCGCCGGCTGGACCGGAGAAGGCCCGCGGCTGGCGTTCCGCCCCCACGACGTGCGCCTCTCCCACCACTGACGCCCCGGCCCCCTGAACGCTCCCTGTTCGACTGAAAAGCTGGGCCAGTCGAATTCACCGGGCATCGGATAACTTCCTTTCATCCTCAAGAAGTCGTCCTCTTCCCGGGTGGGGTGTGAACAGGTGAGCCAGCTCAGTGCCGGACAGGTCCAGCTCCTCGAAAAGCTGCGCAACCGGAAGGCGGAGAAGACGCCCACCGCCGAAATCGCAAGGATTGCGCCGGGCGCCCGCGTTCCGCTGCTGCCCGCGCAGGCCCGCATCTGGTATTTCACCAAGCGATTTCCGCAGAGCGCCGAATACAACCTGTACAACACGGTGGAACTCGACACCGCCCCCGACCGCGAGCGGCTCACCGAAGCCGTCCGAACGCTGAGCGAGCGCCACGACGCCCTGCGCCTGCGCATCGTCGAGGAGGACGGGATCCCGCTCCAGGAGGACCCCGGTCCCGCCGAGCCGCCCATCACCTGGCACGACCTGCGCGGCCTCGGGGCGGACGAGGCCCGCAGCCGGGCCGCCGAACTCGCCGGCCAGGCCGCCGCGACCCCGCTGCCCACCGACCGGGCCCCGATGTTCCGGCTGCTGGCCCTGCTCCTCCCCGGTGGCGGCGCGAGCCTGGTGCTCGGTTTCCACCACGTGATCATCGACCACTGGTCGGTCACCCAGGTGATGGACGAACTGGCCCGGCTGTTGGACGGCCGGAACCTGCCGCCCACCCCGGGCATCGGCTACCTCGACTACGCGGCCGCGCAGGCCGCCGACGCCGCCGACGGCCGCCAGGACCGCGACCTGGCCTACTGGACGGACCGCCTCTCCGGTGACCTGCCCGTGCTGGACCTGCCCAAGGACCGGCCCCGCCCGGCCACCGAATCCCGGTCCGGCGCCTTCGTCTCCTTCACCACGGACCCGGACCTCGCGGCGCGGGTGCGGGACTTCGCGGCCGCCGAGGGAGTCTCCCCGTTCGTGGTGCTCCTCGCCGCCTACAGCGCCTTCCTCTCCCGCCTCACCCGCCAGGACGACGTGGTCGTCGGCTCGCCGCTCGCCGGCCGGGACGACGTGACCGCCGAGCGGATCGTCGGCTGCTTCGTCAAACCGGTCGCCCTGCGCGCCGACCTGAGCGGCGCCCCCGGCTTCCGCGACCTGGTGCATCAGGTCCGCGACACCGTCCTCGCGGCCCAGGACCACCAGACCGTGCCCTTCGAACGGGTCGTCGCCGCCCTCGGGGTCGCCCGCACCCCGGGCGTGAACCCCGTCTTCCAGACCATCTTCGGCGTCCAGGACCGCGTCCGCCTCGACCAGCGCGGCGACCGGGCCCTGGTGCAGGTGGACACCGGATCGGCCCGCACCGACCTGTCGGTCTCCGTGGACGACGAGGGCGCCGGCGGCGGATTCCGGGGCCTGTTCGAGTACGCCGCCGACCTGTTCGACCAGGCCACCGTCGAAGGGTTCGCCCGGCTCTACCTGGACCTCCTCGCCACGCTGACCGCCGACCCCGAGAGCCCCGTACGCGAGGCGCCGCTGTTCTCCGCCGAGCGCAGGCAGGAGATCCTGCACGGCCTCAACGCCTACCGCAGGCCCGAGTTCTCCTACGCCACCCTCGCCGAACCCTTCGAGGAACAGGCCGCCCGCACGCCCGACGCCGTCGCCCTCACCGGCGAGGAGGGCGAACTGCGCTACGCCGAGCTCAACGCCCGCGCCAACCGCCTCGCCCATCACCTGCGCGACCGCGGAGTGCGCCCCGGCGACAAGGTGGCGGTCTGCATGGACCGGTCCTTCGCGATGGTCACCGCGCTCTACGCGGTGGCCAAGACCGGCGCCGCCTACGTCCCCATGGACCCCGAACTCCCCGACGGCCGCATGTCCTTCATGCTGGAGGACACCCGCCCGGAGCTCGTCCTCGCCGACGACCGGGGCGCCGCCGCACTGCCCGACGGCCCGTGGGAGGTGCTGCGGCTCACCGGACCCGACCGGCCCTGGGACCGGTGCCCGGCCGGGGACCTGCGGATCCGCAGCCGCGGGGACGCCCTCGCCTTCCTGCTCTACACCTCCGGCTCCACCGGCCGCCCCAAGGCCGTCGCCTACCCCGTCGACGGGGCGCTGGCCAACATCTTCTGGCTCCAGGAGGCCTATCCCTTCGGCCCCGGCGACGCCAACATCCTCAAGACCTCCTACGGCTTCGACGTCTCCACCTGGGAGCTGTTCTGGCCGCTCTACTACGGGGCCACGCTCGTCGTGGCCCGCCCCGGCGGCCAGCGCGACCCCGCCCACCTCCTCGAACTGACCGAACGGCACGCGGTCACCACCCTCTTCTTCGTCCCGACGATGATGGAGGTCTTCCTCGACGCCGCCCCGCCCGGCAGCTGCCGCTCGCTGCGCCGCGTCATCATCGGCGGCGAGGAGGTCAAGCCGCGGCTGCGGGACGCCTTCCACGCCCGCTTCGACGCCGACCTCGTCAACTGCTGCGGCCCCACCGAAGCCGGCACCGTGGTCGAGGGCGTGATCCCGCGCGAGGCCGGCGCCCCGGTCGTCCCGCTCGGCCGGCCCTGCGCCAACTTCCGGATCTACGTGCTCGGCCCCGACCAGGAGGTCCTGCCGGTCGGCGCACCCGGTGAGATGTACATAGGCGGCGACATCGGCCTCGCGCACGGCTACCACGACCGGCCCGCGCTGACCGCCGACCGCTTCGTCCCCGATCCCTTCGGCCCCGTCGGGGCGCGCATGTACCGCACCGGCGACCTGTGCCGGTACCGCCCGGACGGCGTCCTCGAACACCTCGGCCGGATCGACCGACAGGTCAAGATCCGCGGTCTGCGCATCGAACTGCCCGAGATCGAGGCGGTGCTCCGCGACCACCCGGACGTCAAGGCCTGCGTCGCGCTGGCCCCGCGCTCCCTGGAGGGCCGCATCGCCGCCTTCGTGGTGCCCCGCCCCGGCGCCGCTCCCGACCCCCGGGAACTGGGGCGGCACGCCCGGCACCTGCTTCCCGCCCACATGGTGCCGGCCGCCGTGACCGCCGTGGACCACGTTCCGTACACCGTCAACGGCAAGATCGACGAGGCCGCGCTGCTGGACCACCTGGGGGCGGTCGCCGCCGGCGGCTCCACCGACCTCGTGCCGCCCGAGGGCGAGACCGAGACCCGGCTGGCGGCGATCTACCGCGAGGTGCTCGGGCTCGACGAACTCAGCGTCACCGACGGGTTCTTCGCCCTCGGCGGCCACTCGCTCCTGGTGTTCAAGCTGATCGCCGCCTGCGGCCGGGACCTGGGCGTCCGGCCCACCGTCGGCGACGTGTTCGCCGCGCCGTCGGTGCGCGAGCTCGCCGCCCGCCTCGACGCCGGCGGCGCCGGCCCCCGCGGTGCGGCCGAGGACCCCGTCGTACCGCTGGTGCGCCCCGAGGGCCGTCCCGTCGTCCTCTTCGTGCACGGCGCAGGAGGTTCCGCCCTGCCCTTCCGGGCCGTCGGCGAAGCCCTCGGGGACGACCACGACGTGTACGCCGTCCAGGCCGTGGACGGGCCCGGCGAACCGCCGCGGACCATCGAGGAGATCGCCCGCCGCCACGTGGAGGCCGTCGACGCGGTGCGTGGCCCCCGCCCGCTGCTGCTGGCCGGCTGGTCCGTAGGCGGCTGCATCGCCCTGGAGATGGCCCGGACCTGGCAGGACCGCGGGGCGGAGGTGATCGGCACGGTCCTGCTGGACACCTGGCTGCCGCCGGCCGCCCTCGCGGAGACCGACGCCGACGCCGCCGAGCAGGCCCGCGCCGCCTTCGCCGCCATGGACCTGCTGGCGGGCGAGGACCGCACCCGAGAGGGCCTCGCCGGCCTCCCGGCCGCCGAGACCGACCGGATCGGCGAGCTCCTGGAGCGCCACCGCGCCGCCTTCCTGGGCTACGCACCCCGGCCCTGCACCGGACCGGTCCACCTGCTGCGTGCGGCCCGGCCCTTCCCCGACCCCCGGATCGACCTGCCCGCAGCCCTGCGCGGCGAGGACCACGGGTGGCGGGCCCTCATTTCCGACCTGACCACCCGGGACATTCCCGGAGACCACTTCACGCTCGTATCGGAAGAGCACGCGGCGGAACTCGCGAAGGAAATTCGCGGAATCGTCGAGGACTCGCTCTCCTTCAACGAAATCTAGAATTCTGGAGCAGCCGTGACAGCCATCGCCCTGACCGCAGACGCCCGCACCGCCCTCGACGAGCTCGTCGACCGGGATATCGCAGAGGCCGGACTCGGCCGCGCGGAAAACCGATTCTTCAGCTTTTCCCGCGCCCACGCCACCGACGACTTCCAGGGCGCCCTCGCCGTCGCCCACCAGTGGCGCGCCATGACCAAGACCTTCATGTACACCACCCTGTCGAGCCTCGGCGTCGTCGCGCACCGGCTCGCCGGACAGGACTCCCCGCCGCGCGACGTCCTGGCCGCCTTCCAGACCATCTTCCGGGTCATCGGCGATGACCTCGACAACCTCGCCCCGGTCTTCGGCGCGGTGGCCCCCAAGGGCCCGGGCGGCGCCCACTACGTGTGGTGGGAGGACGCCATCATCGACCCCGTCTCCGCCCACGTCGACGAGGCCGGCCGGGAGGTCGCCCGCCGGCTCCCCGAGGGCGTGGTGCGGCTGCTGGAGAACATGGAGCGCTTCGCGAGCTCCCCGCTCGGCGCCGCCGTCCAGCTCCGCGTCGTCGAGACGATCGCCCTCGACATCGCCGTCGGCTTCCGCCGCGTCTACGGAAAGCTGGAGACGGCCCCCGGCGAGCGGCTGTTCCCGCAGCCCGCCGACCTCGCCTGGATCGACTCCCACATCAAGGCCGAGACCATGCACGCCGCGCAGGTCAGCGACGACGAGACGGGCATGACCACCCTCCTCACCACGGAGGAGGAGGCCCGGGCCTTCCACGAGATGACCCGCGAGTACGCCGCGAGCTGGGCCGGGGCACTCGACGCCTTCGCCGACTCCCTCGGCCTGCCGGCCGAGCTCCACGCCGTCCGGGCGGCCTGACCATGGGGTCCCACCGCATCGCCGCCCTCCGGCTCGACGAGGAGCGCCTCGCCGCCGACCTCGCCGTCTCCGAGGGGTTCGCGTACAACGACTCCTACGCCGACTTCGTCAGCACCGGCCTCCTGCGCAGCACCATGCTGTGGAACGGCACCGGCACCCTCGACGAGTCCGCCCTCGGCGACTACGAGGGCACGGCCCGGCCCACCCCGCACGGCCTCGCCCTGCCCTACATCAGCGAACTGATCGCCACCCTGTTCCGCACCGAGTACCTGAAGTTCGCCCGTTTCATGCGGCTCGCCCCCGGCAGCGTGTACGTGCCGCACCGCGACTTCCTGGAGCTGAAGGAGGACATGCTCCGCATCCACCTGCCGGTGCAGACCGACGACAACGTCTACGCCTCCGAGGAGAACACCGTCTTCCGGATGCGCCGCGGGGAGCTGTGGCGGCTGGACGCCACCCGCACGCACTCCGTCGGCTCCTTCTCCGACGCCGACCGGGTCCACATCATCTGCGACTTCACCGCCGAGCGCGTGGAGCAGGTGCTCGCCGTGGACGTCACCCCGGACCCGGACATCCCGCAGGCCAACATCGCGGCCCGTCCGCCGCTCGACGCGGCGGGCCGGCAGGCCCTGATCGGGCTCGGCGGCGTCCTCGACCCCCGCAACTACCAGGACATCCAGACCCTGCTGATCAAGCAGCACTTCCTCACGGACGTCTCCGGCGACGAGGTCTTCACCCTGCTCAAGGAGATCGCCGCGGCCGGCGGCCACGAGGAGCTCCTCAAGCGCGCGACCCGCCACGAGGAGTACTGCATGGTCCGCAGGTGACCCGGCCGCGAACCGGCCGTAACCGGCGGACCAGACCCGCACACCCAGAACAGGTGCCACACCCACAGCACGTGCCACACCCGCGACACGTGCGCCCGGGCAGTGCACCGAAGCGAACCGAAGGGGGCCGCATCCCGTGCGGTGGAACGGAATCCATGTGAATGCCTGCGCGGCCGTCCTCGGCCGCCGCGAAGAGACCCGCACCGCGGTGGCCGAGGGCCGCTACGACGAGGCGGAGGCGGCCGCCGACGGCTTCCTGTCGATCAGCGTGGCCGAGGGCACCCCGCCCGTCGAACTCGCCGTGCGCGCCGCCGACCTGGCGATGGCCCGCGCCACCGTGACGGCCCCGCAGATCGACCTCGTCGTCCACTCCAGCTGCAACCACCAGGGCCTGGACCACTTCGCCCCGGCCTCCTACGTCCAGGGCCGCACGGTCGGCGGACGCGCCGCCGCGATCGAGGTCAAGCAGTACTCCAACGGCGGGCTGGCCGCCCTGGAGGTCGCCGCGGCCTACCTGACCGCGCGCTCGGAGGACTCCGCCGCGCTGCTGACCACCAGCGACGTGTTCGCGCTGCCCGGGTTCGACCGCTACCGCTCCGACAAGGGCGTGGTCTTCGGCGACGGCGGCACCGGTCTGGTGCTCTCCCGGCGCGGCGGCGTCGCCCGGCTGCTGTCCACGGCGGTCATCAGCGACGGCACCTACGGGGCGGTCTACCTCGGCAACGCGCCCTTCGAGGAGGAGGCGGCAGGGGCCGAGGACGGTCCGGTCGACCTGCGCGGCCGCCGCGACGCCTACCTGGAGGAGAACGGCGAACTCCTCCTGAAGATCGTCCAGTCGCTCACCGAACGGCAGCAGGAGAGCGTCACCGTCGCGCTCGCCGACGCCGGCCTCACGGCCGCCGACATCGACCGCTGGGTGCTCACCAACGTCGGACGCACCCTGGACGACGTCGACTTCCGTGCGATGTTCGGCATCGAGGACGACCGCACCCTGTGGGAATGGGGCCGCCGGGTCGGCCACATCGGCGCCGCCGACCAGATCGCGGGCCTCACCCACCTGCTGGAGACCGGTGCGGTCCGGCCCGGCGACCGGGTCGCCCTCTGCGGCATAGGCATGGGGTTCACCTACGCCTGCGCCGTCGTGGAGATCCTCGAACAGCCCGAGTGGACCCCGGCCGGGGCGTCATGACCGCCGCCGCCCCGACCGACCCGGCGCCGCCGCCCCGGACGGCGCCGGCCCCGCCGTCCCCGCCCCCGGGCGAGGAACTGCTGCGGCGGATCACCGCGCTCCGGGACGACCCCGGCCACACCGACCGGGACCTGGCCGGCGCGCTGGGGGCGTCCGACGACCCGCTGCTGCTCGCCGAGGCGGGCCGGCTGCTGGAGGACCTCACCGCCGCCCGGCTGTCGCCCGCCCCGGTACGCCGACCCCGGCCGCTGCGGATCGCCGTCGCCGCCACCTTCACCGCCGACGACGTCGTCCCGCTGTTACGGGCCGCCCTGCTCGCCGCCGGCCTCGACACCGAGATCCACACCTGCCCGTACGACCGGCTCGTCCTGGAACTGAGCGACCCGCACTCCGAACTGGCCGCCTTCCGGCCCGACGCCGCCCTCTGCCTGCTCGACGCGGCCGCCCTGCTGCCCCGCGGCTGGGACCCCTCCCGCCTCGACGAACTCGCGGGGACCGTGCGCGGCCGGGCCGAGGCCCTCGCCGGTGCGGCCGCCGGATTCGCCGCCCGCACCGGAGCGGCCGTACTGCTCCACACCGTGCCACTGCCGCGCCCCGACCGGGCCGCGGTGATCAGCCACCGCGGGGCCGCCGCCCTGGGCAGGATCTGGCGCGAGGCCAACATCGCCCTGCTCGCCGCCGGGGAGACCCGCGACGGGCTCTACACCCTCGACCTGGAAGCCGTCCTGGCCGACGCCCGCGGGCCCGTCCGCGACGAACGCCGCTACCGCTTCGGCCGGATGTCCTGGACACCGCACACCGAACTGGCGTACGCCCGGGAAGCGGCCGCCTTCTGCCGGGCCGTGGCCGGACTCGGCCGCAAGGTCCTCGTCCTCGACCTCGACAACACCCTGTGGGGCGGGGTCCTCGGGGACGACGGACCCGCAGGGATCGAGCTCGGCACCCTCTACCCGGGCGACTGCTACACCGACCTCCAGCACCGCGCCCTCGCGCTGCGCCGGCAGGGCGTCCTGCTCGCCGTCTGCTCCAAGAACGAACAGGCGCTCGTCGACGAGGTGCTGGCCGGCCACCCGGACATGGTGCTGCGCCCCGAGGACTTCGTCGCCGTGCTCGCCGACTGGGAGCGCAAGGACGTGCGCATCGCCGCCCTGGCCGAGGAACTCGGCCTGACCCCGGAGGCCTTCGTCTTCGCCGACGACAGCGCCTTTGAATGCGGCATGGTCCGTGAGGGCCTGCCCGCGGCGGCCGTGGTCCACCTCGCCGGCGACCCCGCCGGACACGCCCTCACGCTCGTCGCCCCGGCCCACTTCACCCAGCTCGGAGCCACCGCCACCGACGCCGAACGCACCGCCCTGTACCGCGACCGCCGCGCCCGCACCCGGCTGCGCACCGAGCACGCCTCGGCGGAGGACTACCTGCGGGACCTCGGCATACGGGTCACCGTCGGCGAGGCGGACGCCTTCAGCCTGCCCCGCCTGGTCCAACTCGAACTGCGCACCAACCAGTTCAACCTGACGGGCCGCGTCCACGGCGACGCGGCGACCCGCCGGCTCGCCGGGTCGCCCGAACACCTGGTCCTTGCTGTCGACGTCGCCGACCGGTTCGGCTCCGAGGGCATCGTCGGCGGCGTCTGGGTGGACCGGGGATCCGACCGCTGGGTGATCCGCAACCTCGTGCTCAGCTGCCGGGTCCTGTCCCGCGGCGTCGAGCAGGCCGTCCTGCAGTACGTGGCGGAGCGGGCACGCGCGGCCGGCGCCCCCCTCCTGGAGGGCCACCACACCCCCACCGGCCGCAACCGGCCCGCCGCCGGCCTCTACCCCTCCGCCGGATTCGACCTCACCGGCGACGGCCCCGGCCCCGACGGGACCCTGCACTACCTGGCCCGCGCGGAGGACCTCGCCGCCCTCGCCCCGGACTGGATCACCCTCGACAGCAAGGAGGCACCGCACCATGTCTGAGCAGCCCGTCCCCGCCCTGATGGACACCTTGCGCCCGCTGGTCGCCCGGGTCGCCCACCACCCCGTGGAGCAGCTGACCGCGCAGACGCGCTTCGCCTCCCTCGGCCGCTGGGGCAGCCTCGCCGCCATGAGGCTGCTCGCCACCGTCGAGCAGACGTACGGCGTCCAGCTCGACCTGCGGGCGTACATGCGGCTCGCCACCGTCGGCGAGCTGGCAGCGGAGATCGACCGGCTCCGCACCCCCGACGCCCGCCCGGAGCCCGCCGCACCCGCACCGGCGGGGTGAGCGGCCCGTGATCCTCGGGCTCGACCACATCGGCCTGGCCACCGCCGATCCCGGCCCGGCCGGCGCCCAACTGGCCGCCCTGGGCCTCGCCCGGACCGACCGGGGGACCGCCGAGCCCTACGGCGTCGCCTGCGAGTTCTGGAGCCTGCCCGGCGGGGCCCCCGCACCGGCCGTGGAACTGGTCTCCCCGGTCCGCGACGGCTCGGCCGTCGACGGCCGGCTGCGCGAGCAGGGCCCCGGCCTCTACCACCTCGCCTTCACCGTCGACGACCTGGAACAGGAGCGCGACCGGCTGCGGGCCGAGGGGTTCCTCTCGCTCGACGCCCGGCCCTGCCGCGGGGCCCGCCCCGGAATGCGCGTCTCCTTCCTCTACCTGCCCGACCCCGCCGAACTGCTGATCGAGCTCGTGCACTACGCGCCCGCAGGGTGAACCGCATCCGTCACCCGCCGTTCGCCAAGGCCGCACAGGCTCGCCGGGGCGACCCCGCCGCAACCGGCCCGTCCCCACCCCGGACGGACCGACCCCGTACCGCGCCATACGACCCACAAGGGAGTGACCCATGAGCACCGCCCAGACGCCCGACCGCCGCCCCCGCACGCAGCGCCCCCGCCGCTACCTGATGTGCCGCCCCGCGCACTTCGAGGTGGTCTACGCGATCAACCCGTGGATGGACCCCGACAAGCCGGTGGACGCCGCCCTCGCCGTCCTCCAGTGGGAGCGGCTGCGCGAGCTCTACCGCGACCTCGGCCACACCGTCGACCTGATCGACCCCGTCCCGGGCCTGCCCGACATGGTGTACGCCGCCAACGGCGCCACCGTCGTCGACGGCCGGGTCCTCGGCGCCCGCTTCCGCAACGCCGAGCGCTTCCCCGAGGGGGCTGCGTACCTGGACTGGTTCCGCTCCCACGGATTCGCCGTCCACGACCCGGAGTTCGTCAACGAGGGCGAGGGCGACTTCCTGGTGACCGCGAGCTTCGTGCTCGCCGGCTACGGCTTCCGAAGCGACCAGCGCAGCCACCAGGAGGCGGAGGCCTTCTTCGGCCGGCCCGTGATCAGCCTGGAACTCGTCGACCCGCGCTACTACCACCTCGACACGGCCCTGGCGGTCCTCGACGGCGACGAGATCATGTACCACCCGGAGGCCTTCGCCCCCGGCAGCCGCGCCCTGCTGGAGACGCTGTTCCCCGAGGCGCTGAAGGTCTCCGCCGAGGACGCGTCCGTCTTCGGACTCAACGCCGTCAGCGACGGCCTCAACGTGGTGCTCCCCGAGGCCGCCGAGGGCCTGGCCGCCGAGCTGCGCGCCCGCGGCTTCCGCCCCATCGGCATGGACCTGTCCGAACTCCTCAAGGGCGGCGGCAGCGTCAAGTGCTGCACCCTCGAAATCCGGCCATGATCAGCCCACGCGCCGCCTTTCCGCTTCCTCCCCGTTTCCGACGCTTCCATACCGCTGTCCGACGCTTCAGCACCGCCTGCACCACGCCCGCGCACCCGGACGACAAGGACGACCACTCATGGATGTCATGACCGCGATACTCACCCGGCGCAGCGAGCAGGTCCTCGACGGGCCCTCGCCCAGCGACGACGAATTCACCTACCTCGTCCAGGGCGCGAGTTCCGCCCCCGACCACGGCCGGCTGCGGCCCTGGCGCTGGGTGCTGCTGCGCGGCGACGACCGCGACGTCCTCGGCCGTGCCCTCGCCGACGAGGACGGGGCGGACGAGACCGCGGCCCGGCAGCTGACCGCCAAGCTGCGCCGGGCCCCGATGACCGCCGCCCTGGTTTTCTCCCCGCACACCGGCCACCGCGTCCCGGAGTGGGAGCAGCTCGCCGCCGCGAGCTGCATGGCGCACTCCCTGATGCTCCTGCTGCACGCCCGCGGCTACGGCAGCATCTGGCGCACCGGCCGGCTGGCCCGTTCCGCCGCTGCCTGCGCCGTCCTCGGCCTGCGGGAGGACGAGCAGCTGCTCGGCTCCCTGGACATCGGCACCCCCGACCCGGCGAACGTGCGTACCCGGCGACCGCTGGAGGACGTCAGCGCCCGCATCAGCCGCTTTCGCGAGCCGGTCCCGTACGCGGGCGCCCCGGTCGCGGCCGGCAGCCGCGCGGCCTGAGCGGCGGAGCGCGGACATGACCGCTGCCGCCGTACCGGCGCCGGCGCCCGTACGCGCCCCCGCGCCGACCGGACTCCTGGTCCCGCGGCCGCTGCCGGCGGGGGACGGGCCGCTGCCAGGCCGCCCGGTCGCGCCCCCGCCCGGAGCGCCGCCCCAGCTGTGGCTGCTGCGGGCGTCGGAGCAGCCGCTGCGCCCGGACTCGGCCACCCCGCTGAGGGGCGAGGAGGCCGCCCGCCGCGCCCGGTTCGTCCACCCGCGCGACCGCCACCGGTACACGGCGGGGCGCCTGGGGCTGCGCCGCCTGCTCGGCGCGTACCTGGGGCAGGAACCGGACGAAGTGGTGTTCGTCCGGCAGCCCTGCACGGTGTGCGGCGGCCCCTCCGGGCGACCCGCCCCGGCCGTGCCGGGGCTGCACTTCTCGCTCTCCCGCAGCGCGGACCTCGTGTTGTACGCGGTCGGCCGGACCCCGGTGGGTGTCGACGTCGAGGCGTCGTCGCCGACCGACGTGGACGACGCGGTACGGGACCTGCTGCACCCGCAGGAGCGGGCGGAGCTCGACGCACTGGCGCCGGCCGAGCGCCGGGAGGCGTTCCTGCGCTGCTGGACGAGGAAGGAGGCGTACCTCAAGGGCATCGGGGCCGGGCTCGCCCACGGCATCGACCGGAACTACCTCGGCACGGGTGCCTTCCCGCCGTCCCGGCCGCCCGCGACCGGGTGGACCGTACTCGACGTGGACGCGGGGGAGGGCGGCCACGCGGCAGTGGCATTTTCGGCCACGCTATACCACATAGCGGACGGTCAGTAGTACTGTCTGCCGAATTCGGCGTCCCACGGTCACCAGCTTCCCCGTGACCGGTGCTCCGCACCCCTGAGCCCATGTGGGGCGCCCACGGGCCCATCCCCCTGTGGAAGGAGCAACTCTTGCTGGAAGCACTCGGTCTGGGTCCGGCGGTCGAAGCCGTGTACCGGCTGTTACTCGCCCAGCCGGAGTGGGGCGTCCAGCAGGTCGCGGGGCACCTCGGCCTTTCGGAATCGGCGGTCCGCGCCGCACTGGACGAGCTGGCCGACCTCCACCTGCTCCAACCGAGCCGGGCGGAGGGGGAGTTCCTGACGGTCAGCCCGGAGGTCGGCCTGGGCGTGCTGCTGAACCGCAATGAGCTGGAACTGAGTGCAAAGCAACGCCAGTTGGAGGCGGCCCGGGCCTCCGTGGCCGCCCTCGTCAGCCAGTTCAGCAGCCGGCAGCACGCCCCCGAGGTGGTCCAGCAGCTGTTCGGGCTGGAGACGGTGCGCCGACGGCTGGAGCAGCTCGCCGAGACCGCCCGGACCGAGTGCCTGTCCTTCTTCCCCGGGGGTGCGCAGAAGCCCGACGTCATGGAGTCGAGCAAGCCGCTGGACCAGATGGCGCTGGAGCGGGGGGTGGTCCTGCGCACCCTCTATCAGGACAGCTTCCGCAAGGATCCGGACACGTTCGAATACGTGCGCTGGCTGTCCTCGCTGGGCGGCGAGACCCGTACGGTGCCGACCCTGCCCATGCTGATGGTCATCGTGGACCGCGAGGTCGCACTGGTCCCCATCGACCCCGAGGACGGCCGCCAGGGAGCCCTGGAGATCCGCAGCAGGGGTGTGGTGGAAGCCCTGCGCGTCCTCTTCATCCGGTTCTGGGACTCCGGGCTGCCCTGGCACGAGCAGGACAACCCCGACAGTACGGGCCTGTCCCGCCGCGAGCGCGAACTGCTCTACCTGCTGGCGAGCGGACACACCGACGAAGCCATAGGCAAGAAGCTCGGGCTGTCCCTGCGCACGGTACGGCGCACCGCGTCCGGCCTGATCGGCCGGCTCGGGGCCCGCAGCCGCTTCGAGGCCGGAGTCCTGGCGGCCCGCGCCGGCTGGCTCTCCTGACCGAGCCCTCCGCACGCCCGCACACCACCTCGCGTTCGTCTACGTCCGCCCCTGGACGGCCGAGGAGAGTAGGTCGTGGAGGGTCGCCTTCCGGCCGGCCCAGAGCAGCAGGGCTCTCCTGTCGATGGTCGGGATGCGGTGGCGCTGCGCGAAGGATCGGGCGTCCTTGGTGAAACCGCCGTTGGTCACGACCAGCGCCGCGGTGGCACCGTGTTCGGCAAGGGCTGTTCCGTTCACCTGGTACATGGTGGGTGCGCCGACGTTGCTGCTTCTGCCGGTGCTCGTGTGCTTGCACTGGACGGCAACGTAGACGCCCTCCCGGTCCACGGCGAGAACGTCCGCCGCGCGGTCGTTGGCGTGCCCACCACGCCGCACGATGCTCCAGCCGCTGTATTCGAGCAGTGACGCCACGAACAGCTCGAAGTCGGCCGGCGTGAGTGCGTCGATCCGGTCCGCGGTCAGGAGCAGTGAGTCGTGGGTGGGGAACCGGAAGCCGGTCGGCGCCAAGGCCGGCGGCGCGGTGTCCGCCCGGCCGCGGAGCCGGTCGAACTCCCTGGGGCCGGGGACGAGGAAGAAGTGGGCGTGGTCGAGGTACACCGGCGCCGGGCTGATGGCGTGGAGCCGGTAACCACGCGCCACAGGAGTGCACTCGTGCACGACGTGCGGCCGGCCGTCCGGCCCCAGGATGTGGTCTCCCTTCGACAGCGCCACGAGGGTTACGGGCCTCGGGACGATCCCGGGAACGCACGTGGTGGTGTCGCTCGTGAGGTGCCAGCCCAGGGGCCAGCCGTGCTGCGAACCCAACGTGACGAAGCGGTGCCGACCGCGGATCAGGGGCTCGCCGCACAGCGAGCAGTCAGCGGTGAACCTCTTCTGCGGCATCGTCGGGTCGTCGGCGACGGGTTTGACGCGGGAGTGGAAGGTGGCTGGTATGTCGGACACGTGTTTCCCGGGGATGGAAGAGACGCTTCGGCAGGGGGCATCCGTCGGCGTGGGACGTGGGTGGGCTGGGCGCTCAGTCCCACCAGAAGGTCCAGCTGTCCTGCTGGACGAGCTCCTCGGCGTACGCCTCCAGCGTCCCGGGTCCGCCCTGCAGGACGTTGTCCGGGCAGAACGCCACGTGCTCCGCCGCGATCCGCTCGGCCGATGCGAGCGTGGTGGGCGGGGCGGCCACGGACACGACGAGCAGGTCGAAACCGAGGCCGACGACCCGTATGCCGAAGCGGTCCTCCCATGAGCGCAGTACCGCGCACAGGCGCGCGGTGTCGTTCTCGTGGTTCAAGGGGCCCGCCCAGCCGATCGCCGCCGGTATGTCGGCGCTGCGGCGGGCGGGTACGAGCGCGAGATGCGGATCCCGGAACCAGGACGAGCGCCCGGCGGCCAGCGCGTCCGCGGTCCGGCCCGCCCGCACCTCCGGCGCAGCCGAGGCGGCGACCGCCCCGCTCTCGGCGAGCCCCGGCCAGTCCTCGCCCTCCGGCGCGTACTCCTGCCAGTACTCGGCGAGCACCTCGTCGGGATCGTGATCCCCCGGGTACGACACCTCGCCGGGCCTCAGCTCCCACTCTTCCGGGCCGCCCTGCGATCCGCCGAGATCCACGAGCACGGGCAACAGCCCGGCCCGCGCCGCCGGGGCGCCCAGTTTGGACCAGGTTCCCGGAGCGGCCGGCTTGTCGGCACGCCACAGCAGGGGCTCGGGCCGGCTCCCTTCGTCGGTCGCGCCTATGAGGCGCCCCGGGGGCAGCCGAAGGCCGAGGGACCGGCCGCTCGGGTCGGTGGCCAGCCTGGGCAGAGCGTTGGGAAGTGTCGCCATGTCAAAGACCGTAAGCGCAGCCACTGACAACACGTGCGTCCATGCAGCAGCGCAACACCGGTGTGCGACACCGGCTCCCGAGATCTCCGACCGGGCGTGCCCGTTCACCCACACCACCACGGACCTGGCCGAACGCACCCACCGGCCTGGGTACGGTGGCAGTGGAGGGCAGTCACGCGAAGAGGGACTCACCGGCTGGTCGGACGCAACACCCAGAAGAACCCCGGACTGCTGAACCTCGGAAACCAACCCCACCTGAGTTCGAGCCATCGGGAGCCAGAATGAGCCGTACCACCCCGCCGCGGCCGGTCGACGTCACCGCGGTCTTTCCTCAACTGGCCCCGCTGGCACGTCCGGCGATCCGGTTGCATCCCCGCCCCGGGTCCCCGACACCGCACGACAGTTCCGTCGGCGGGCCACTGCTGTGGCCCGCCGACGAGCCGTGGCCGTACTGCGGAGAGCCACACGGATGGCTGGAAGAAGGGCTGAACGCCATGCTGCCCGTGGCCCAGCTGTACGTGCGCGACATACCCCTCCTGCGACCGCCCGGACAGGCCGACGTGCTCCAGGTGTTGTGGTGCCCCTTCGAACACGAACCGGACTACAAGCCTCCGACTGCGCTGTTCTGGCGGTCCGCTGCAGAGGTCACCGACGTCCTCGTCGAGCCGCCCGAGCCGATCGAGGAAGAGTACGACGGCTACAGACCGGAGCCGTGCGTGCTCTGGCCGGAGCAGATCACCGAGTATCCCCATCTCATGGACCTGAGCAAGGAGCTACAGCAGCAGCTCGGGGACTGGAGCAACTGGCAGGCAGCCGGAGCCGCTGTGGACAGCTCCTGGGCGCCCTACCCCGATTCCTACTACGGGAGCGAGCTGTCCGTGGCCCCGGGCTGGAAGGTCGGGGGCTGGCCCCGTTGGGGCCTCACCGATCCCATCGCCCGGTTCTGCACCGCGTGTGGCGTCGGGATGGTCCCGCTGCTGACCATCGCGTCGAGCGAGTGGGACAGCAGCAACACGGGCTGGGTGCCGCAGGAGGACCACGAACTCACCTCCCTCGATGACGCCGATGTGGCGAACCCGCCCCAGGTCCAGGTTTCCCGGGGCAACCGCCTGCAGCTCTACGTCTGCCCGCAGAACCCGAACCATCCGCACACCGACCTGATCCAGTGAGCCATCGCCAACGCCCTCCCCGACGCCCCGTGCACCACGGGGGAGTGATGGGTGAGACCCGCCCGCGCACACCCGCTCTGCGTCCGGCGGCGGGTTCGGGGCGTCGCCGGTCTGCTCTCCTAGAAGAGGCCGAGGCGCTTCGGTGAGTACGAGACGAGGAGGTTCTTCGTCTGCTGGTAGTGCTCCAGCATCATCTTGTGGGTCTCCCGGCCGATGCCCGACTGCTTGTAGCCGCCGAAGGCCGCGTGGGCCGGGTAGGCGTGGTAGCAGTTCGTCCAGACGCGGCCCGCCTGGATCGCGCGGCCCGCGCGGTAGGCCGTGTTGATGTCGCGGGTCCACACGCCTGCGCCCAGGCCGTACGCCGTGTCGTTGGCGATGCGGACGGCGTCGTCGAAGTCCTCGAACGGGGTCACGGAGACGACCGGGCCGAAGATCTCCTCCTGGAAGATGCGCATCCGGTTGTTGCCCTCGAAGATCGTCGGCTGTACGTAGAAGCCGCCCGCCAGATCGCCGCCGTGGTCGATCCGCCCGCCGCCGGTCAGGATCTTCGCGCCTTCCTGGCGGCCGATCTCCACATAGGACAGGACCTTCTTCAGCTGCTCCTCGGAGGCCTGCGCGCCGATCATCGTCCCCGTGTCCAGGGGGTGCCCCGGGACGATCAGCTCCGTGCGGGCCACGGCAGCGTCGAGGAAGTCCCCGTACCGGCCGCCCTCGATCAGGGCGCGCGACGGGCTGGTGCACACCTCGCCCTGGTTGAGGGCGAACATGGTGAACCCCTCCAGCGCCTTGTCCCGCAGGTCGTCGTCGGCGGACCAGATGTCGTCGAAGAACAGGTTCGGGCTCTTGCCGCCGAGTTCGAGCGTGACGGGCTTCAGGTGTTCCGCCGCGTACTGCATGATCAGCCGTCCGGTGGACGTCTCCCCGGTGAAGGCGATCTTCGCCACGCGCGGACTGGAGGCGAGCGGTTTGCCCGCCTCCACCCCGAAGCCGTTGACGATGTTCACCACGCCCGGCGGCAGGAGGTCGGCCACCAGGCCCAGCCAGTAGTGCACCGAGGCGGGGGTCTGCTCGGCGGGCTTCAGCACCACCGTGTTCCCGGCCGCGAGCGCCGGGGCCAGCTTCCACACCGCCATAAGGATCGGGAAGTTCCACGGGATGATCTGGCCGACCACGCCCAGCGGTTCGTGGAAGTGGTAGGCCACCGTGTCGTCGTCGAGCTGGCTGAGCGCGCCCTCCTGAGCCCGCAGGGCCCCCGCGAAATAGCGGAACTGGTCGATGGCGAGGGGCAGGTCGGCGGCGAGGGTCTCCCGGATCGGCTTGCCGTTCTCCCAGGTCTCCGCGACCGCGACCGCCTCCAGATGCTGCTCCATACGGTCCGCGATGCGCAGCAGGACCGCGGAGCGTTCGGCGGCCGGGGTGCGCCCCCAGGCTGGCGCGGCCGCGTGCGCCGCGTCGAGGGCGCGTTCGACGTCCTCCGCCGTCCCGCGCGCGACCTCGGTGAAGGGCCGGCCGGTGACGGGTGAAGGGTTCTCGAAGTACCCGCCGCGGACGGGCGCGACGTACGCGCCGCCGATGAAGTGGTCGTAGCGGGACGCGTACGACATGAGCGCCCCCTCCGTGCCGGGCGCAGCGTACCGGGCCATGGTGTCCTCCCCTTGGCCGGGCGCCGGCCGCCGTCGGACAGCGCTCGGGAGGAGGCTAGGAGGCGGCAGGTTGCGGATACGTTGCACGCCGGGGCCCGCGGCTGCGGATGCGGCCGTCGTACGGGGTGGCCCGCCGGGCCGCCGACGGCCTACGGCCGGCGCCCGCGCCGGGCCGCCGCGGGGTCCGCTCCGAGCTCCCTGTCGAGGGACCGTACGCGGGCCAGCGCGGCCGGGCGGTCCGCGGCGGGCAGCGCCGCGGCCAGGGCCCGCCACACCTCCGGGTCCTCCGCGCCCCAGGGCGTACAGACCCAGTCCTTCAGGAGCCCGACGTCGGCCCGGGCGATCACGGCGGCCCGCGCCTGGTCCTCGATCCGGCGGCGCAACCGGACGATCCCGGGCGCGGTCGACCCGGGGAGCAGCGGGCCCGCGTACCGGTGCAGGGCCGCCGATACGGCGCCGACGGCCAGGTGGCGGGCCACCGTCGTGAAATCCGCCTCCAGCGGGGCGGCGAGCCGGTAGGGGCGGGACAGCGGGGCGCGGGCCCCCAGCAGGTGGCGCAGGCGGGACATCTCGGCGCGCAGGGTCACCGGTGACACCGATTCGTCCTCGTAGAGCGCGAGGGTGAGCTCCTCACCGGACAACCCTTCGGGGTGCTGCGCGAGCAGGGCCGTGATCTCGCTGTGCCGCCGCCCCAGGCGGATCCTGCGACCGCCGCCGACCAGCAGGGCCTCGTCCCGGCCGAGGGCGGTGAGCGTGTCCCCGGCAGCCGGAGGATCCGGCGCGAGCAGCGCCAACCGGGCCTCGGCCGCCCGGGCCACCGCCTGGACGAGGGCGAGGGAATGCGGATGGGCCAGGCCGTCGCCGCCGGTGATGTCCACCGCGCCGAGGACCTGCCCGGTGCGGGGATCGCGGACCGGGGCCGCCGCGCAGGTCCAGGGGTGGACGGGGCGGCTGAAGTGCTCCGCGCCGAAGACCTGGACCGGCTGCCCGAGCGCGACCGCCGTGCCGGGCGCGTTGGTCCCCATCGCGGTCTCCGCCCAGCGGGCACCCGGCACGAAGCCCAGGTCTTCCGCCCGGCGCAGCGTGGCCGCCTCGCCCTCCACCCACAGCAGGCTGCCCCGGGCATCGCACACCGCGAGCAGATGCGCCCCGTGCTCGGCGAACGCCCCCACCAGTTCCCGGACCACGGGCATCACGGGGGCCAGCGGGTGCTGCGCGCGGTAGGAACGCAGCTCCGCCCCCGACAGTTCCACCCGAGGTGTGCACTCCGGGCTGACCCGGACCCGGGCGCAGCGCTGCCAGGACTTCGCGATCACGGCGCGGACGGGAGCGTCGACCCGCCCGTCCTGCGTGAACGCGGCATGGGCCCGCCGCAGTACGCGGGTGCGTTCGGCGGGATCGGCCCCGCCCGGCAGCGCCACCGACGGATTCCCCATGCCGGCCTCCCGTGGTGCCGCGCTGCCCGGAGCGCCCCATCCTCGTCCCGGCCCCGCGCCCCGACAAGCCGTACGTCGGCCAGTCGGCGCCGGATCACAGCGGTCGGGAACGCAGCGGCCGGGAACGCGGCGGTGCGGTCGCGCGTTGAGGGGGTAACGGTCGACCAAGGGTGGAGGTGTCCGCAGATGTCCAAGAGCGGGAAGGTGGCGGTTGCCGGAGTCGCGGCAGCGGTCGTGTTGTTCTGGGCGGTCGGCTTCTGGGCCGGCCTGCTGGTCCTCGTCGGAGTACCGCTGGGCGCCTATCTGCTGCTCGACTCCTCCCAGCGGCGCCGACTGCGGGGCATATCGAGGAAGCAGCTGGGTCAGTAGTAGTCGCGCATCAGCGCCGTCGCCCACTCGGGCTGGCGGTGTTCGCCCCGCGGGCCGAACTCGGCCATGTACGGCTTCAGGTCCAGGACCGGGGTGCCGTCGACAGCGTCCAGACCCTCCACGTGCACGTCGAGTCCGTCCACCTTCACCACCCGGCACCGCGAGAGCCCCAGCCTGTTGGGCCGGTTCTTGCCGCGCTGGGCGAAGATCCCGACCAGCGGCCACTCCTCGTTGCCGCGGGGGTGGCGGGCGCCCGTCTCGATCTTCTCCACCGGCACCCGGTCGAAGTGGTACAGCACCTCGATGTGCGAGAAGTCGGCCAGCCCGTACAGCGCCTCCGGGCCGAACCGCTCCGCGTCCAGGCGGATCACGGCCGTCTCCTTCCCCCAGTCGTCGTCGACGACCTCGGCGCGTCCTCCGACCACCACACCCACCGGCTCGACCTGCACCGGCGCCCCGTACCCCTGCATCCCGACTCCCTGACCCGCGTCTCCCCGCACCATGTCCCCCTCGTGTTCAGGCCGGGCGCACGGCGACGCGGTCCAGCGCCGCCAGCAGCTCCTGAAGCTCCGGCAGCCCATGATCGCTCACGCGGGGCACCGGCAGGACCTCACCCGGCTCCTCGTCGAGCAGGACGAAGGCCGCGCCGTCGGTACGGGCCACCAAAGACCACCCGGGCCCGTCCACCCGCAGTGTCCGCGCGCCCTCTGCCGCGAAGGAGGAACGCACCCGCCCGGGCGGCGGCGGGCTCTGCGTGTACTCCACCGCTTCCTTCAGCGCCCGCGCGAGCCCGGGGTGCGCCGCGGCCGCCGCCCCGCCGTCCGTCGCGACCCGCTCGCGCCAGTCGGACCACTCCCGGGCGATCTGATCCGCACCCATCCTCCGCTGGACGGATCCCCACACCTCCGCGGAGGGCGGCGCCAGCGGCACCCGGCCGGTCCCGTCGGCACCCTGCTCGGGATCGTGCGGTTCCGGGATGCCGGGCGTCGCCACCGACAGGTCCAGCGGCCAGCCGGCCAGCGAGACCACGATCGTCCGCTCGTCGGGGGACAGGTCGTAGTCCATGCCGCAGTCCCAGGAGGCGATCGCCGTGGCCACGAGCGAGACGTCGTCGACGACGACCGTCCAACGGGCCCCCTCCTCGTCCTGGCCCAGCACCAGCCCGTAGCCGTCCGGCGCCGGCGGTACGCCCAGCAGCGCGCAGGCCTCGGGGAAGTCGTCCCCGAGGATGCCCGGAAACTGGGCGGGGGTCAGCAGCACGGCGGTCAGCACGTAGAGCGAGCCGCCGCCCTCATCGTCGGACACGTAGCCTCCCGGTCGCTCTGTCGTCGGCGCACCCTAACCAGCGGGTAACCCCTGCGTCGAGAGCCTGCGGGCGGCGATTTCCAAGCCCGCTACCTGCACGTAGAGTTGGGGACCCGCCACAGAAAGGGACACCCCGGTGCAGCGTTACGACCGGCTGAGGGAGATCCTCCGGCTCGATCCCGACGAGGATTTCCTCACCATCTACCGGCTCACCGCCACGTACGAATTTCCCTGGGACTTCACCCGGGCCCTGGAACTCGCACTCTTCCGGACGTATGCCGTCCCGAGCATCGGCCGCCTGCTGGCGGCGACCGCAGAGTTCACCGAGCGCCCGCAGAAACGCTACGACGACACGGCGCTGCTGCTCGACGCCGTCGTGGAGCACGGTTTCGAGAGCGAGACCGCGCGTACGGCGATCCGCCGCGTCAACCAGATGCACCGCAGCTACGACATCGGCAACGAGGACATGCGCTACGTCCTGTGCACCTTCGTGGTGATTCCGGCGCGCTGGCTGGACGCGTACGGCTGGCGCGCGATGACCCACCACGAGCGCCGGGCCTCGGCGAACTATTACGCCACCCTCGGCCGACACCTGGGCATCAAGGACATTCCCGGCTCCTACGCGGAGTTCGAGGAGACGATGGACGCCTACGAGAAGTCCCACTTCGGCTGGGACGAGGGCGGCCGCGAGGTCGCCGAATCCACCCTCGGCCTGATGGCCTCCTGGTACCCGGCCCCGCTCGCCCCCGCCGTCCGCGGGGCGAGCCTCGCCCTGCTCGACGAGCCGCTGCTGGACGCCTTCCGCTTCGAGCGCCCCCACCCCCGGGTCCGGCGGCTCGTCCGGGGAGCCCTGCGGCTGCGCGGCCGCGCGGTGCGGCTCCTGCCCCCGCGCAGGGCCCCGCACTACGCCCGCCAGAACCCGGAGATCAAGGGCTACCCGCACGGCTACGACGTGGGCGAGCTCGGCACCTTCCCCGTGCCCGGCCCGGGGGGATGCCCCGTGCCGCACCCCCGCCGGCCGGCGGGGGCCGAGGCCCAGCCCCCGATGTGATCCGGGAGTCCCGCGGGCTTCAGCCCTGACGGACCGCGAGGGCCAGGAAGCGGGTGTCCTCGTCGGCGTACGAGGTCATCCGCCAGCCCGAACGGGCCAGCAGCGGGCGGAGGTTGTGCTCCGCGCGCAGGTCGTCAGGCGTCAGCGCGCGGCCGTGCCGGGCGGCCAAGGCCGCCCGCCCGATCGGATGGAACAGCGCGAGCCGGCCGCCCGGGCGCACCACGCGGGCCAGCTCCCCCAGGTTCGCCCCCGGGTCCGGCAGGTGGGCGATCAGGCCCGCCGCGAACACCGCGTCCAGCACCCCGTCGCGCAGCGGCAGCCGGGCCACATCGGCCAGCAGCAGCGCGCCGTCGGCAGCCCGCCCGGCCCGCTGCGCCGCGGACAGCATCTGCGCGGTGAGGTCGGCGCCGAGCACCGTACCCGTCGGGCCGACAGCGGCCCTCAGGGCGGCCAGTGCCCGCCCGGTCCCGCACCCCGCGTCGAGCACCCGGTCCCCGGCCCGCAGCCCGAACTCGGCCACGGCGCGCTCGAAGGCCGGCCCGTCGTCGGGGAACTTCCGGTCCCAGTCGGCGGCGCGCGCACCGAAGAAGTCCTGCACGTGCGTGTGGTCCTCGCTCATGTGGACATGATCCCCCACGGCGTCGCCGTTCCACCCGGCCCGCCCGTCCCGCGCGTGCGGCCCGTGGGCAAGGTGGCATGCGGCGCGATCGAAGGCGAACGTATCTCTGTCATATTCCAGCAGTTCCAGCGTCTTTCGAAATGCTCCCCTTGTTCGTGGCCTCACCCGGACTAGCGTCCCGGGGCCATGGGACACCTCGACCACGCGGCCTACGGCTGGCTGACCCCCGTACTCTCCTATGTGATGGCATCGATCGGTGCCGCCCTCGGACTGCGCTGCACCGTACGCGCGCTCGCCGCCACCGGCTCCTCGCGCCGCAACTGGCTCCTCACGGCGGCCTCCGCCATCGGCACCGGCATCTGGACGATGCACTTCGTCGCCATGCTCGGCTTCGAGGTCACCGGCACCGAGATCCACTACAACGTGCCGCTGACGATCCTCAGCCTGCTCGTCGCCGTGCTGGTCGTCGGCTCCGGTGTCTTCGCCGTCGGCTACGGCAGGAACCGCGGCCGCGCCCTCGTCCTCGGCGGACTCACCACAGGCCTCGGCGTCGCGAGCATGCACTACCTCGGCATGGCCGCCCTGCGCCTGCACGGCAGGATCACCTACGCCCCGCCCACGGTCGGCCTCTCGGTCGCCATCGCGGTGGTCGCGGCCACCGCCGCCCTCTGGGCCGCGCTCAACATCAAGTCACCGGTCGCCGTCGCCGTGGCCTCCCTCGTCATGGGCGCCGCCGTCAGCAGCATGCACTACACCGGGATGATGGCCGTCGCCGTCCGCGTCACGCCGTCCGACCACGCGCTGCCCGGCGCCACCGCCATGCAGTTCATCTTCCCGCTCGCGGTCGGGCTCGGCTCCTACCTCTTCATCACCTCGGCCTTCGTCGCGCTGTCCCCGACGGCCGACGAACGCGCCGCCTCCGCCTCGGCCGCCCGGCACCTAGGCGAGCAGGCCGTGCCGCCCCTGCCCGCCCGCTGACGCCCGACCAGGACCGCAGGAACGAGGACCCATGCGCATACCCCGCAGACAACCGGCAGCGGCGGCGCCGCAGCAGCTGCCCGCGCCGCCGGTGCGCGGGCGCCGGGCCCATGCCGGACCGCCCGCCGACGAAGCACGGGCGGCGGAGCAGTACGCCGCGGAGAGAGAGGGCGCGGTGAGGCAGGACGCGGCGCCGGAGAGCGGACACGCGCCGCCCGCCGCCGGCAGCGCCCCCGCCGCCGGCAGCGCCCCCGCCGCCGGCAGCGCCCCCGCCGCCGGCAGCGCCCGCACCCCCGGTGGCGCCCCGGCAGCCGGTCCGCGGCGGGGACTGCGGCCCCGGACCGTCCGCGCAAAGATCGTCTCCCTCCTGATGGTGCCGGTGGTCTCGCTGCTCGCGCTCTGGGGCTTCGCCACCGTCAGCACCGCCCAGGAGATCGCCCGGCTCGGCCGGGTCCAGCGGGTCGACGCCCAGGTCCGCACCCCTGTCACCGCAGCCGTCACCGAGCTCCAGGCCGAACGGCGCGCCGCCCTGCGCCACCTGACCGACCCCGCCGCCGGCCAGGACGGCTCCCTGGAGCAGCAGTCGCGCCGCACCGACGCCGCCGTGGCGCGGCTGCGCCTCGGCGACCGCCACACCGTGGCCGAATCCGGCGACTACCGCAGCGAGGTCGTCGTCCGCCTCGACGCCTTCGTCGCCGCCGCCGAGGGACTGGGGTCCGCCCGCAAGGAGATCGCCGACCGCCGCGCCACCCCCGACGCGGCCTACGAGACGTACACCCACGTCCTCGACACCGCCCTGGCCGTCAGCGGTTCCCTCGCCGGCGGTGAACGGGCCGAGCTCGGCCCGGACGCCCGCGTCCTGCTCGAATTCGCCCGCGCCGGCGAACTGCTCGCACGGGAGGACGCGCTGCTGACGGTGCCGGGCCCGCGTACGGCCGAAGCGCTTCGGCGTCTCACCGCGGTCATCGAGACCCGCCGCGCCCTCATCGCGAGCTCCACCGCCGACCTGCCCGCCGCCCAGCAGGACGCCTGGCAGTCCGTCGCCAAGAGCGCCGCCTACGCCGAAGTCACCGCGGCCGAGGACCGGGTGCAGACGGCCGGAGCCGCCAAGGACGTCCGCGGCGCGCCCGCGGGATGGGACGCCGCGTACACCGGCGTCAGCCGCTCGATCCGGGAGATCGAGGAGGCGGCGCACACCGCCGCGGTGTCCCGCAGCGACCCCTTCGCCCGGGGGGCGCTCAGCCCGGCCGGAGCCGCCGTGGTGCTGGGCCTGGCCGCGGTCGCCGCCTCCCTCGTCATCTCCGTACGCATCGGGCGCGCCCTCGTCGTCGAGCTCGTCTCCCTGCGCAACACCGCCCTGGAGATCGCCCACCGCAAACTCCCGTCCGCCATGGACCGGCTGCGCGCCGGCCAGGAGATCGACGTCGACGCCGAGACCCCGCCGGGACCGGTTGCCGACGACGAGATCACCCAGGTCGGCGCGGCGCTGGCGACCGTCCACCGGGCGGCCCTCGGCGCCGCCGTCGAGAGGGCCGAGCTGGCCAGCGGGGTGAGCGGGGTCTTCGTCAACCTCGCCCGGCGCAGCCAGGTCCTGGTGCACAAGCAGCTCGCCCTGCTCGACTCGATGGAGCGGCGCACCGACGACCCGGGTGAGCTCGGCGACCTGTTCCGCCTCGACCACCTCACGACGCGGATGCGCCGGCACGCCGAGAGCCTGATCATCCTGTCGGGCGCGGCCCCGGGGCGGGCCTGGCGGATGCCCGTGCCGCTGACCAATGTCGTACGGGCCGCCGTCTCGGAGATCGAGGACTATCCGCGGATCGAGGTCCGGCAGCTGGCCGAGGCGGCGGTCATCGGCGGGGCGGTCGCCGACCTCACGCATCTGCTCGCCGAACTCATCGAGAACGCCGCCCAGTTCTCGCCGCCGCACACCAAGGTCCACGTCAGCGGCGAGCCCGTCGGCGCCGGATACGTGCTGGAGGTCGAGGACCGGGGGCTCGGCATGGGCCCCGAAACCCTCCACGAGGCCAACCGCCGCATCGAACAGTCAGAGGCGCTCGACCTCTTCGACAGCGACCGGCTCGGACTGTTCGTGGTCAGCCGGCTCGCCGCCCGGCATGGGGTGAAGGTGCACCTGCGCACGTCACCGTACGGGGGCACCACCGCGGTGGTGCTGCTGCCGAACTCCCTGCTCCAGGGCGCGCTGGCGGCCGGTTCCGCCGGCCCTTCGGGCCCCTCGGGCACGGCCGCGACACCTGGCACGGCGGCGGCCCCGGCGCAACGGCCGGAACCGGCCGCGGCGCTGTCGCAGCCGCCTGCTCCCGCCCCCGCGCCGGCCCCTGCGCCCGCGCCCGTGATGACGGTCGTACGGGAGGAACAGCACCGCCCCGCCTCCGTGGCACCGCTGCGCCCGCGCGGCCCCGGCGGCGCTGCTCCCCGTACCCCCTCGGGACAGGGACCGGGATCGGCACCGGCTCCGGCAGCGGCGGACGAACTGCCCCGCCGCGTACGGCAGGCCAGCCTGGTCCCGCAGCTGCGCGAGGCCCCCGCCGCCGGCGAGCAGGCGGGACCACACCTCCCCGAGGCGGACGCGCCGGGGTGCAGCCCGGAGCAGGCCCGGGACCGTATGGCGGCCTACCGGGCCGGCTGGGCCCGCGGGGCCCAGGAGAACTCCGCCCACGCGGGCGGCGAAGGAGAGCAGCGATGATCGAACACCACAGGAGCGGCAGCCTCGACGGCGGGCGCCGGTCCGGCGAACTGGACTGGCTGCTGGACGACCTGGTGGTCCGGGTCCGCGAGGTCCGGCACGCCGTGGTCCTGTCCAACGACGGCCTGGCGGTGGGCGCTTCCAGCGCACTCAGCCGTGAGGACGCGGAACACCTCGCGGCCGTCGCCTCCGGCTTCCACAGTCTGGCCAAGGGAGCGGGCCGGCACTTCCACGCCGGGGGCGTGCGCCAGACGATGGTGGAGATGGACGAGGGCTTCCTCTTCGTCGCCGCCGCCGGGGACGGTTCGTGCCTGGCCGTGCTCAGCGCCGCCGGCGCCGACATCGGGCTGATCGCCTACGAGATGGCCCGGCTGGTGAAGCGCGTCGGCGAGCACCTCTACACCCCGCCCCGCTTCGCGGCGCGGCCGCCGGCCGCGGGCTGAGGCGGCGGTCCGGCACATGGAAGGCCAGTGGTACGACGCCGACGCGGGCCCGCTCGTCCGCCCGTACGCGATGACGGGCGGACGGACGAGGCCGGGACCCCACGGAGTCCGGTTCGACCTGATCGCGCTGGTCGTCGTGGACCCCGGGGGCACGGATCCTGCGGCGGAGTCGCTGCTCGGCCCCGAGCACCGGGCACTGCTCGGGCTCTGCCGGTCCGAGACCCAGTCGGTGGCGGAACTCGCCGCCGACGCGGACCTGCCCGTCGGCGTGGTGCGGGTGCTGCTCGGGGACCTGCTGGAGGCGGGGCACGTCAAGGTGAGCCGGCCGGTGCCGCCGGCCCGGCTGCCGGACGAGCGGATTCTGCGTGAAGTCATCGAGGGATTGCGAGCGCTGTGATGGGACACGAGGACGGAACCGGGGCCGGGGCGGACGGTGAACTGGCTTCCCTCGCGCTGAAGATTCTCGTGGCGGGCGGCTTCGGCGTCGGCAAGACCACGCTGGTCGGCGCGGTCAGCGAGATCCGGCCCCTGCGGACGGAGGAACTGCTCAGCGAGGCGGGCGAGACGGTCGACGACACCGACGGCGTGGCGCAGAAGACGACCACGACGGTGGCCATGGACTTCGGGCGGATCACCATCCGTTCCGGGCTGGCGCTCTACCTGTTCGGGACGCCGGGCCAGGACCGGTTCTGGTTCCTGTGGGACGAGCTGTCCCAGGGTGCTCTGGGAGCGGTCGTGCTCGCCGACACCCGGCGGCTGGAGGACTGCTTCCCGGCGGTGGACTACTTCGAGCACCGCCGGATCCCCTTCCTGGTGGCCGTCAACTGCTTCACCGGCGCGCGCGGTTACGGGGCGCACGAGGTGGCGCGGGCGCTGGACCTGGAGCACGGGACACCGGTGGTGCTGTGCGACGCGCGGGACAAGGACTCGGGCAAGGAAGTGCTGATCAGGCTGGTCGAATACGCGGGCAGGGTGCACACCGCCCGACTGCTGGACTCGGTGGAGCCGCAGGCCGGTTCCGTGTGAACCGGCCCGCGCACGCCTCTTGCGTCATCTTCCCCGCCATGAGGACATCGTCCTTGCCCCAAAGCCGCTGGTGGGGAAGGCTGGCGGGCACTACTACGCGGGGCGGGGCGCGGCCACGGCGGCGGCGTCGACGGGGAGGGGCTCGACATGGCACTGGACAAGCAGCTCGACTGGCTCCTGGACGACCTCACGCGCCGGGTCCAGCAGGTCCGGCACGCGGTGGTGTTGTCCAACGACGGCCTGGTGACGGGCGCGAGCGCCGGGCTGGCCCGGGAGGACGCGGAGCACCTGGCGGCCGTGGCGGCGGGTCTGCAGAGCCTGGCGAAGGGCTCGGGACGGCATTTCCGGGCCGGCGAAGTGCGCCAGACCATGGTCGAGTACGACGAAGGCGTCCTGTTCGTCATGGCGGCCGGCGCGGGGAGCTGCCTGTGCGTCCTCAGCGCCGCCGAGGCGGACATCGGTCAGGTCGCGTACGAGATGACGCTGCTGGTCAACCGGGTCGGCGAGCATCTGGGCGTGGCGGAACGGCGGGTCACCGGAGGCTGAGGCCGGGGGTGCCCGGCGGAGTTATCCACAGGCCTGGCAGGCTGTCGTGGCACTGAGTTACGGTCTTCACACAGAGTGATCGCCATACGCGATCGCCACACGTGGGGGAGGGCCGTCATGAAGGTTGCAGTGGAAGCCGCCCAGGGCGTACGGGCGGACGCGCCGCCGGCGCCGGCCGTGGGCGGGGCCCGGGCCGCCGGGGAACTGGGGCTCAGCCGCAGCGAGTTCGCCCGAGCCGTGCAGCTGGGGCTCGTACGTGCCGAGCCGTCGGTGCGCGGGGGGAGCGCAGGTTATGCGCAGGCCGAGCTGGACCGGGTCAAAGCGGCCGAAGGCTTCCCGCAGGCCCTTCGCGCGCAGGTCGAGACCGTCGCCGGCGCGGAGGCCGCGGGAGCCGTACTGGGCATCAGCCCGGGCCGGTTCACCCGGCTGGCGCGGTGCGGGCACCTGACCCCGGTCGGCTACCGGATCAACCGCTACCGGGCGGTGGTGTGGCTCTATCTCGCAGAGGAGCTGAGGCAGTTCGCCGCCCGGGAGCCCGGGATGCTGCGGGGGAGCGCGCCACCGGGGGACCGGGAGCTGATGGAGGCCAGGGCGGATCTGCGCCCGCGGGCATGGCGCGCCCGGCATGTGGGGCTGTTGCTGAGACGAACCGCCGATCCCTGGGAGCGGGCTGCCGTCCTGGCCTCGGTGCTCCCGGAGGAGGAGGTGCGCGGGGCCGTGCCCGACCCGGCGGAGCGGATCATGCTCGCCGCGCTGGCCCCGCCCCCGCCGTACGGGCATCCGCAGATCCCGGCCGCCGCGGTCGTGGCTGCGGGGCTGCTGCGGGCCGGGCCGCCGGACGAGGTCGACTGGTACCGCACCAGCCTGGACTTCGCGCTGACCGGGGCACGCGGTCAGTCGAAGTCGACCGGGGAGAGGGGGCCGACGTAGACCCAGTCCCCGCCTTCCCGGGTGAAGCTGCTGTGCTCGTGCAGGGAACCGGTGTGCCCGCCCTCGCGGTAATGCGCCCGGAACTCCACTGAACCCTGCGTGTCGAACATCCCGCCGCGCTCGGTGGCGAGGACCTCCAGTCGCACCCAGCGCTGTCCGGGATCCAGGTCGAGCCGGCCGGGGCGGGTGTCCGGGTGCCAGGAGCGCAGCAGGTAGGCGGTGTCGCCGACGGCGAAGGCGCTGAAGCGGGAGCGCATCAGCAGCTCAGCGGTGGGCGCCTGCCGCTCACCGGAGTGGAAGCGGCCGCAGCACTGCGGATAGGCGGCGGGCAGCCCGCAGGGACAGGGGAGGGCCGGGGAGGTCATGTCTGCTCAGTTCTTCGGGTTCGGCTCGGCCGACGCGGACGGGGGATACGGGCGGAAGAGGCCTTCCTGGACCACGGAGACCAGCAGCCTGCCCTCCAGGTCGTAGATGCGGCCCCGGGCCAGGCCCCGGCCGCCGTGCGCGATGGGTGACTCCTGGTCGTACAGGAACCACTCGTCCGCGCGGAAGGGCCGGTGGAACCACATGGCGTGGTCGAGGGAGGCCATGTCGAAACCGCGCACGCCCCACAGCGGTTCCACGGGGATGCGCACGGCGTCGAGGAGGGTCATGTCACTGGCGTAGGTGAGGGCGCAGGTGTGCACGAGCGGATCGTCGCCCAGCGGGCCGACCGCGCGCATCCACACCGCGCTGCGCGGATCGGCGTCCTTGAGCCCCTCGGGGGTCCAGCGGAGCCGGTCCACGTACCGGATGTCGAAGGGCTGGCGGCGGGCCATCCGCTCCAGGGCCTCGGGCAGGGCGCCCAAGTGCTCGCGGATCTCGTCGACGACCTTCGGGAGCGTGTCCGGGTGGGGGAAATCGAGGCGAGGGGGCAGCTGGTGCTCGATGCTGCCCTGCTCCGGATGGTGGAAGGAGGCGGTCAAATTGAAGATCGTTTTGCCCTGCTGGACCGCGGTGACGCGCCGGGTGGTGAAGGACCGCCCGTCGCGCACCCGCTCCACCTGGTACACGATCGGCACCCCGGGGATGCCGGGGCGCAGGAAGTACGCGTGCAAGGAGTGGACGGGGCGGTCGCTCTCGGTGGTGCGGCCGGCGGCCACCAGGGCCTGGCCGGCGACCTGCCCGCCGAAGACCCGCTGGAGGGATTCCTGCGGGCTGGCGCCGCGGAAGATGTTGACCTCGATCTGCTCCAGGTCGAGCAGATCGACCAGTCTCTCGGCGGGGTTCGTCATCAGGGGTTCTCCACTGTCGGGCCCGGCAGGGCCGGTCGCTGGCGGGTGGGGGGCCCGCCCGGACGGAGTCCGGGAGGGCTCAGAGCACGCCGAGTTCGCCGACCGAGGTCAGCCGGATGACGGCCCGGCCCTCCTCGTCGGACGCCGCGAGGTCGACCTCGGCGCTGATACCCCAGCCATGGTCCCCGGCCGGGTCCGCGAAGGTCTGGCGGACGCGCCACAGGCCGTGCGCCGGGTCCTCCTCGATCTGCAGCAGCTTCGGTCCGCGCGCGTCGGGGCCGGTGCCCAGGTCGTCGTACTCGTCCCAGTAGGCGTCCATGGCCTCGCCCCACGCGTCGGCGTCCCAGCCCGACTCGCCGTCCAGCTCGCCCAGCTCGTCGATGTGGTCCAGGGCCGCCAGCTCCACCCGGCGGAACATGGCGTTGCGGACCAGGACCCGGAAGGCGCGCGCGTTCGCGGTGACCGGCTTGACCTGGTCGGCCTTGTCCTGGGCTTCCTCCGCCGTCTCCACCTCCGGGTTCGCCAGCTGCTCCCACTCGTCGAGCAGGCTGGAGTCGACCTGGCGGACGAGTTCGCCCAGCCACGCGATGAGGTCCTGGAGGTCCTCGGACTTCAGGTCGTCGGGGATGGTGTGGTCCAGCGCCTTGTACGCGCCGGCCAGGTAGCGCAGCACGATCCCCTCGGTGCGGGCGAGTTCGTAGAAGGAGGTGAACTCGGTGAAGGTCATCGCGCGTTCGTACATGTCGCGGATGATCGACTTCGGGGAGACCGGGTGGTCGCCGACCCACGGGTGGCTCTTGCGGTACACGTCGTAGGCGTGCAGGAGGAGTTCTTCGAGCGGCTTGGGATAGGTGACGTCCTGGAGCCGTTCCATCCGCTCCTCGTACTCGATCCCGTCGGCCTTCATCGCGCCCACGGCGATGCCGCGTTCCTTGTTCTGCTGGGCGGCCAGGATCTGGCGCGGGTCGTCCAGCGTCGACTCCACGACCGAGACCATGTCGAGCGCGTAGGAGGGGGACTCGGGGTCGAGCAGGTCGAAGGAGGCCAGGGCGAAGGTGGACAGCGGCTGGTTCAGTGCGAAGTCCTGCTGGAGGTCGACCGTGAGCCGGATGGTGCGGCCCTCCGCGTCGGGGGTGTCGAGCTTCTCGACCACGCCGCCGTCCAGCAGCGAGCGGTAGATCGCGATGGCCCGGCGGATGTGGCGCAGCTGGGCCTTGCGCGGCTCGTGGTTGTCCTCCAGCAGGTGGCGCATGGCCTGGAAGGCATCGCCCGGCCGGGCGATGACCGACAGCAGCATGATGTTGGTGACCTTGAAGCGGGAGGTGAGCGGCTCCGGGTCGGCGGCGATGAGCTTCTCGAAGGTGGTGTCCGACCAGGCGACGAAGCCCTCGGGGGCCTTCTTGCGCACCACCTTGCGGCGCTTCTTCGGGTCGTCGCCCGCCTTCGCGAGCGCCTTCTCGTTCTCGATGACGTGCTCGGGCGCCTGGGCGACCACGAAGCCCGCCGTGTCGAAGCCGGCGCGTCCGGCCCGGCCGGCGATCTGGTGGAACTCCCGGGCGCGCAGGGTCCGCACCCGGTTGCCGTCGTACTTGGTGAGCGCGGTGAACAGCACCGTGCGGATCGGGACGTTGACGCCGACGCCGAGGGTGTCGGTACCGCAGATCACCTTCAGCAGTCCGGCCTGGGCCAGCTTCTCCACCAGCCGCCGGTACTTGGGCAGCATGCCCGCGTGGTGCACGCCGATGCCGTGCCGCACGTAGCGCGAGAGGTTCTGGCCGAACTTGGTGGTGAAGCGGAAGTTGCCGATCAGCTCGGCGATCTTGTCCTTCTCCTCGCGGGTGCACATGTTGATGCTCATCAGCGACTGTGCCCGCTCGACCGCCTGGGCCTGCGTGAAGTGCACGATGTAGACCGGAGCCTGCCGGGTCTCCAGCAGCTCGGTGATGGTGTCCGTGATGGGCGTGGTGACGTACTCGTACGACAGCGGGACGGGCCGGGTCGCGGAGCGGACCACCGAGGTCGGGCGGCCGGTGCGCCGGGTGAGGTCCTCCTCGAAGCGCTTCACGTCGCCGAGGGTCGCGGACATCAGGACGAACTGCGCCTGCGGGAGCTCCAGCAGCGGGATCTGCCAGGCCCAGCCGCGGTCCGGCTCGGCATAGAAGTGGAACTCGTCCATCACGACCTGGCCGATGTCGGCGTACTTGCCGTCGCGCAGGGCGATGGAGGCCAGCACCTCCGCGGTGCAGCAGATCACCGGGGCGTCGGCGTTGACCGATGCGTCGCCGGTCAGCATGCCGACGTTCTCCGTGCCGAACAGCTTGCACAGGTCGAAGAACTTCTCCGAGACCAGCGCCTTGATCGGCGCGGTGTAGAAGGTGACCTTGTCCTGGGCGAGCGCGGTGAAGTGAGCGCCGGCCGCGACCAGGCTCTTGCCGGAGCCGGTCGGAGTGGACAGGATCACGTTCGCTCCGGAGACGACCTCGATCAGCGCCTCCTCCTGAGCCGGGTACAGGGTGATGCCCTGATCCTCCGCCCACGAGGAGAAAGCCTCGAAGAGGGCGTCGGGGTCGGCGTCGGGCGGGAGCTGATCAATGAGGGTCACACCCCCCATCTTGCCTGGCTTCCCCCCGGATGAGGGAACCGGCGGAAGGATCGAAGATCATCGCCGGTACGCTGTGCCGTTGACCGGGCCCGATCGACACCGTCAACGGGGCCCGACCACCACACGACTGGGGCGGGGAACGACCATGATGGGTCCGGCGCACTCACTGTCCGGGGCGGCAGCCTGGCTGGGGGTCGGAGCGGCAGCCGCTGCCATCGGGCACCCGATGCCCTGGCCGGTCCTCGTCGTCGGCGCGCTCATCTGCGCCGGCGCGGCCCTCGCACCCGACCTCGACCACAAGTCGGCGACGATCTCCCGCGCCTTCGGGCCGCTGTCCCGCGGACTGTGCCAGGTGGTCGACAAGATGTCCTACGCCGTCTACAAGGCCACCCGGGCGCCGAAGGACGCCCGCCGCAGCGGCGGCCACCGCACCCTGACGCACACCTGGCTCTGGGCCGTCCTCATCGGTGCCGGCTCCTCGGTGCTCGCCGCCACCACCGACCGCTGGGGCGTGCTCGTCCTGCTCTTCGTCCACCTGGTGCTCGCCGTGGAAGGCCTGCTGTGGCGGGCCGCCCGGATGTCCAGCGACGTGCTCGTCTGGCTGCTCGGCGCCACCAGCGCCTGGATCCTGGCCGACGTGCTCGACCAGCCGGGCAACGGGGCCGGCTGGCTGTTCACCGGTCCGGGCCAGGAGTACCTGTGGCTGGGCCTGCCCGTCGTCCTCGGCGCCCTGGTCCACGACGTCGGCGACGCCCTGACCGTCTCGGGCTGCCCGATCCTGTGGCCCCTCCCGATCGCCGGGAAGCGCTGGTACCCCGTCGGCCCGCCGAAGGGGATGCGCTTCCGGGCGGGCAGCTGGGTCGAGCTCAAGCTCCTCATGCCCGTGTTCATGCTGCTCGGCGGCGTGGGCGGTGCCTCCGCCCTCGGGTTCATCTGACCCTCGGACCTCCGCGGGCGCCGCCCTCCGTACAGCCCCGTACGCCGTACTGCCGTCAGCCGTGCCAGGACCGCCACAGAGCCGCGTACGCGCCGTCCGCGGCGACCAGCTCGTCGTGCGAGCCGAGCTCGCTGATCCGGCCGCCCTCGACGACCGCGATCACGTCCGCGTCGTGGGCCGTGTGCAGGCGGTGGGCGATGGCGATGACCGTACGGCCGTCCAGGACCCGGGCCAGTGAGCGCTCCAGGTGGCGGGCGGCGCGCGGGTCCAGCAGGGAGGTGGCCTCGTCCAGCACCAGCGTGTGCGGATCGGCCAGCACCAGCCGCGCCAGCGCGATCTGCTGGGCCTGCGCCGGGGTTAGTGCCGTCCCGCCGGAGCCGACCTCGGTGTCCAGGCCCGCTTCCAGGGCCCGGGCCCAGCCGTCCGCGTCGACCGCGCCGAGGGCGGCCCACAGCTCCGCGTCCCCCGCTCCGGTACGGGCCAGCCGCAGGTTGTCCCGCAGCGTGCCCACGAACACGTGGTGCTCCTGGTTCACCAGCGCCACCTGCTCCCGGACCCGCTCCGCCGGCATGTGCGAGAGCCTGGCCCCGCCCAGGGTCACCTCGCCGGTCCGCGGCGCGTAGATGCCCGCCAGCAGCCGGCCCAGGGTGGACTTGCCCGCGCCCGAGGGGCCCACCAGCGCCATCCGGGTCCCTGGGGGCACGGACATCGACACCTCGTGCAGGACGTCCACGCCCTCCCGGTAGCCGAACCGGACCGCGTCGGCCCGCACCTCCCGCCCGGCCGGGGCGATGGCGCCGTCGCCCGCGTCCGGCTCGATCTCCCGCACCCCCACCAGCCGGGCCAGCGAGACCTGGGCGACCTGGAGCTCGTCGTACCAGCGCAGGATCAGGCCGATCGGGTCGACCAGCATCTGCGCCAGCAGCGCACCGGTGGTCAGCTGCCCCACCGACATCCAGCCGCGCAGCACGCAGTAGCCGCCGATCATGAGCACCGCGCCGAGGATCGTCACGTAGGTGACGTTGATGACCGGGAACAGGACCGTACGCAGGAACAGCGTGTACCGCTCCCACGCCGTCCACTCCTTGATCCGGCGTTCCGACAGGGCGATCCGGCCGGGCCCCAGGCGGTGCGCCTCGACCGTGCGCCCCGCGTCCACCGTCTCGGTGAGCGCCGCCGCGACGGCCGCGTACCCCGCCGCCTCCGACCGGTACGCCGAGGGAGCCCTGCGGAAGTACCACCGGCAGCCGCACACGAGTACCGGAAGCGCCACCACCACGGCCAGCGCCAGCTGCGGCGCCGTCACGGTGAGCGCCCCGAAGAGCAGCCCGGCCCAGACCACCCCGACGGCCAGCTGGGGCACGGCCTCCCGCATCGCGTTGGCCAGCCGGTCGATGTCGGTGGTGATCCGGGACAGCAGGTCACCGGTGCCCGCCCGCTCCAGCACGCCCGGCGGCAGCCCCACCGACCGCACCAGGAAGTCCTCGCGCAGGTCGGCGAGCATCTCCTCGCCGAGCATGGCCCCGCGCAGCCGCACCAGCCGCACGAACAGGGTCTGCACGGCGAGCGCCAGCGCGAACAGCAGCGCCACGCGCCCCAGATGGAGTTCGCGCGACCCCGCCGCGAGCTCGTCCACGACCCGGCCCAGCAGATGGGGGCCGACCATGGAGGCGATCACCGCGACCGCGTTGACGGTCACCAGCACCACGAAGGCCCGCCGGTGCCGCCGCAGCAGGCCGCGCACATAACCCCGTACGGTCGCCGGCGTGCCCACGGGCAGGGTGGCGGCCGATTCGGGAGCCGCCGGATCGTGTTCCGGCGGCGCCACGCCGATCATGCTGATTCCTCGATCTCTGTGAGTGCTTCTTCCAGCCGGACGATCTCCACGCGGGCGAGCCGCCGCTCCTCGTCGGTCTCCCGGGTGACGACCTCCCGGTACAGCGGTTCCGCGCGCAGCAGCGCCCGGTGCGTACCGCTCGCCGCGACCGCGCCCTCGTGGATCAGGACGACCCGGTCGGCGCGGTCCAGCAGCAGCGGCGAGGAGGCGAGGACCACCGTCGTGCGCCCCGCCCGCAGCGCGGCGATCCCGTCGGCGATCCGCGCCTCGGTGTGCGAGTCCACCGCCGAGGTCGGCTCGTCCAGGACCAGTACCTCCGGGTCGGTCGCCAGGGAGCGGGCCAGGGCCAGCCGCTGGCGCTGCCCGCCGGACAGCGACCGGCCGCGCTCGGTGATCCTTGCGTCCATCGGGTCGTCTACGCCGTCCGGCGCCGACTGCAGCAGCGCGTCGAGGACGTCCGCGCACTGGGCGGCGGCGAGCGCCGCAGCGGGCCCGACCGCCCCGGACGCCGGTACGTCGAACAGTTCGCGCAGCGTCCCCGACAGCAGCACCGGTTCCTTGTCCTGTACGAGGACCAGCGTGCGCGCGGTGTCCAGCGCGAGGTCGTCCAGCGCGACCCCGCCGAGCCGCACCGACGCCCCCTCGGCCGGACCGCTGCCGTCCGCGGGGTGGCCGCCGAGGCGTTCGGCGAGCCGGCCCGCCAGGTCCGGGTCCCCGCACACCACGGCGGTGAACCGCCCCGCCGGGGCCAGCAGCCCGGTCACCGGGTCGTACAGGTCGCCGCCCGCGGCCGGGGCCTGCGCGGGGGCCGCCGGCTCGGCGGCGTCCGTACGCGTCAGCTCCAGGACCCTGGCGGCCCGCCGGGCGGCGGGCCGGGAGAAGGAGTACGCCATCGCGATCTCCTCGAAGTGCCGCAGCGGGTAGAGCATCGTGGCCACGGCGCTGAAGGCGGCGACGAGTTCACCGACCGCCAGCCTGCCGTCCAGCACGAGCGCCGAGCCGTACCAGACCACGGTGATCAGCAGCGCTCCGGGCAGCAGCACCTGGATCGCCGAGATCAGCGCCCACATCCGGGCGCTGCGCACGGCGGCCTCGCGCACGTCCTGCGAGGCCTCGCGGTAGCGGCCGAGGAAGAGTTCCTCACCGCCGATGCCGCGCAGGACCCGCAGGCCCGCCACGGTGTCGGACGCCAGTTCGGTGGCCTTGCCCGCCTTCTCGCGCTGGACGTCGGCGCGCCGGGTGGCGCGCGGCAGCAGCGGCAGTACCGACAGGGCCAGTACGGGGACGCCGATCGCCACGACCACGCCGATCGCGGGCGCGTAGAACAGGAGGCCGACACAGATCGCGACGACGGAGAAGGCGGCGGCGAGGAAGCGCGAGACCGCCTCGACGAACCAGCCGATCCGCTCCACGTCACCCGTGGAAACCGCCACGACCTCGCCGGCCGCGACGCGCCGGGTCAGGGCGGATCCGAGCTCTGCGGTCTTGCGGGCGAGCAGCTGCTGTACGCGGGCCGCTGCGGTGATCCAGTTGGTGACGGCGGTCCGGTGCAGCATGGTGTCGCCCACCGAGATCGCGGCGCCGAGCACGAGCAGCAGCCCGCCGACCAGCAGCAGCCGGGAGGCGTCGCGCTCCACGACCGCGTCGACGCCCAGGCCCACCGCGTACGGCAGTCCGGCGACGCCGCAGAAGTGCAGCAGCCCCCAGCACAGGCTCTTGGCCTGTCCGCCGAGTTGGCCGCGCCCCAGCCACACGAGGAAGCGCGGGCCGGAGCGGGCGTCGGGTACCCCGGGATCCGGATACGGAAGATCGCTGATCTGCATGGCGCCCCATGACGGTCGAGTGGTCCAAACCGTGCAAGGTTCGCCTTCCGGGCCGGTCCGGGGCAATCGATTTTGCGTTGGCCAAGGCCTGACGCAACGGGGTTTACGACGCCACGGGGTTTACGACGCAACGGGGGTTTACGACGCCACGGGGGGTTTACGGCGCAAGGGGCTTACGGCGCAACGCGGTTCACGGCGCGCCCTCGCCGGAGCGCGGGCTCCCGGGACGGGTGGCGCGCTCCAGGGCCAGCAGGGCGGAGTGGTAGTCGCGGCCGGTGGCCCGCACCATCGCGACCTCGCACATCCGGTTCGCCGACAGGTGCAGGTCGAACTCGCACTCCCCGACCTCCGCCGCCTCGCGGGCGGTCGCCGCGCCCGTCAGCTCCGGGTGGAGCATGCCCCGGTCGCCCGCGAAACCGCAGCAGCCCGCGTCGAGCGGAACCACCACCTCGCCCGCACACGCCCCGGCCACCGCCCGCAGATCACCCTCATCACCCAAGTGGCGCATCGAGCAGGTGGGATGGAGCACCGCCGAGCCCGCGGGGTCCCGGACCTCCAGCTCCGGCAGCAGCTCCCGCGCCGCCCACACCACGGAGTCCACGACCCGCAGCTGTGCGTGCAGCGCCCGGTTGTCCTCCGTGAGGTACGGGACCACCTCGTGCGCGATGCCCAGCGTGCAGGACGACGCGTCGACCACGAGCGGCAGCCGCCCGCCCGCTGTCCAGCCCCAGGCCGCCTCCACGATCCGGTTGGCCATCACCCGGTTCCCGCCCCCGTACCCCTTCGAGTGCCAGATGGTCGCGCAGCAGGTGCCGGTGACGTCCCGGGGGATCCACACCGGCTTCCCCGCCCGTTCCGAGACGGCCACCACGGCCTCCGGCAGGGAGAGTTCGCCCTGTCCACGGGGTCCGCCGAAGATCCGGTTGACGCAGGCCGGGTAGTACACGGCCGCGGCTCCCACCCGCCGCGTCACCGGCAGCCTCGCCGCGGCCGGGCCCGGAAGCTGCGGCAGCCACCGCGGAACCAGGTCGGGCCGCACGGCCCTGCGCACCGCCCCCGTCAGTGCCTCCACCGCACGGTCCCCGACCCGGTCGCGGATCCGGTCGGCGGCGGCCACCGCCAGCCGGGCGGCGCCCTCGACGGCCTTGAACCGCCGGGCGGCCAGTTCGGCGGCGCGTTCCTCGCGCGCCCCGTGCCGTCGGTGGCGCAAGTCCTTCACCAGGGCGCCCGTGTCGATGCCGACGGGGCAGGCCAGGGAGCAGCTCCCGTCCGCCGCGCAGGTGTCCACGGCGTCGTACCCGTACGCGTCGAGCAGCCCGTCGAGCACCCGGGAGCCGGGCTGCTGGCGCACCATCTCCCGCCGCAGGACGATCCGCTGGCGGGGCGTGGTGGTCAGGTCCTTGCTGGGGCAGGCCGGTTCGCAGAAGCCGCACTCGATGCAGGGGTCGGCCACCGCCTCCACCCGCGGAATGGTCTTCAGACCGCGCAGGTGGGCCACGGGATCCCGGTCCAGCAGGATGCGCGGGGCGAGTACCCCGTCCGGGTCGACGACCTGCTTGGTCCGCCACATCAGCGCGGTGGCCTTCGGCCCCCACTCCAGTTCCAGGAACGGGGCGATGTTGCGGCCGGTGGAGTGCTCGGCCTTCAGCGAGCCGTCGAACCGCTCGACGGTCAGCCGGCAGAAGTCCTCCATGAAAGCCGCGTACCGCTCGACCTCGGCGGGCCGCGCCGCGTCGAAGGCGAGCAGGAAGTGCAGGTTGCCGTGGGCCGCGTGCCCGGCGACGGCCGCGTCGAAGCCGTGCTCGGCCTGGAGCGCGAGCAGTGCCTCGCAGGCCTCGGCCAGCCGGGACGGCGGTACCGCGAAGTCCTCGGTGATCAGGGTGGTGCCGGGGGCCCGCGATCCGCCGACGGCGGTGACGAAGGCCTTGCGGGCCTTCCAGTAGCCGTCGATGGTGTGCGGGTCCCGGGTGAAGGCGTTGGTGACCGAGGGCACCGGTGCCACCAGGTCCAGCCGGCCGAGGACCTCGGCGGCCCGCCGCTCGTACGCGGCGCGGCCCGCCTCGTCCGCGGCCCGGAACTCGACCAGCAGGGCGGTGGTGTCCTTCGGCAGCTCCGCCCAGTCGCCGGGGACGCCCGCGACGGCGACGGAGGCCCGCAGGGTGTTGCCGTCCATCACCTCCACGGCGCGGGCTCCCGCGTCGCCGAACAGCGGTACGGCGGCGGCCGCGGCGGGCAGGGAGGGGAAGAACAGCAGGGCGGTGGTGCGTTCGCGCTCCAGCGGCAGGGTGTCGAGGACGACCTCGGCGATGAAACCGAGGGTCCCCTCCGAGCCGACCATCAGCCCGCGCAGGATCTCCACGGGCGTGGTGCCGTCCAGGTAGGCGTCCAGCCGGTAGCCGGTGGTGTTCTTGATCTCGTACTTGGCCCGGATCCGGGCCACCAGCTCCGGATCGGCCTCGATCTCCGCCTTGATCTCCATCAGGCCGCGGCACAGCGCCGGCTCCGCCCGCAGGAGCTCCTCGTCGGCGAGCGGGTCGGCGGTGTCCACGACGGTGCCGCCCGGCAGCACCAGGGTGAGGGAGGAGAGCGTGCGGTAGGCGTTTCTCGTGGTCCCCGCCGTCATGCCGGACGCGTTGTTGGCGACGACGCCGCCGAGGGTGCAGGCGAGGGCGCTGGCCGGATCCGGCCCGAGGACGCGGCCGTGGCGGGCGAGGGCGGCGTTGGCCCGCGCGACGGTGGTCCCCGGCCGGATCCGGGCGCGCAGGCCGCCGTCCAGGACCTCGATCCCGGTCCAGTGGCGGCGTACGTCGACCAGGACGTCCTCGCCCTGTGCCTGCCCGTTGAGGGAGGTGCCGGCGGCGCGGAAGACCACCTCGCGCCCGCGCCCGCGGGCGTACGACAGCACGGCGGAGACGTCGTCCAGGTCCTCGGCGATCACGACGGCCTGCGGGACGAACCGGTACGGGGAGGCGTCGGAGGCGTAGCGCACCAGGTCGGAGACCTTCCACAGCACCTTCCCGGCCCCCAGCAGCTGCGTGAGCTCGCTCCGCAGCGGCTCGGGGGTGCCGGCGGCCCGGTGCTCGGGCACCCGGTCGGGGGCGGGGCCGGTGACGCGGTGCGGGCGCAGCGCTCCGGGCTCCGGTTCCAGCAGCGGCATGCGCGACCCCTCGCTACTCGTTCGGCCCAGTCCGGGGGGCCGACTCGTGGCGACGCTCAGCAGCGGTGCCCCGTCGGGGCGTCCGTGAGGGCGTCCAGCAGGCCGCCGAGCACCTCGCGCTGCCCGGCGGTCAATGGAGCCAGGATCTCTTCTGCGGCGTCCGTTCGCGCGTTGCGCAGCCGCCGCAGCGTGGCGCGGCCGGTGTCGGTGAGCTCGATCCGCACCACGCGCCGGTTCGCCGGGTCGGGGGAGCGGCGCACGCACTCGGCCGTCTCCAGGCCGTCCACCAGCGTGGTCACGGCGCGCGGGACCACTTCGAGGCGGGCGGCGAGGTCCGCCATCCGGGGCGGCTGCCCCCCGTCGTAGTGCGAGACGAGGCGCAGGAGCCGACTCTGGGCAGGCGTGATGCCGAGCGGTTCCAGATGGCGCTTCTGGATCCGGTGGAGCCGGCGGGTGAGCCGCAGCAGCTGTTCGGCGAGCACGCCGTCTGTGCTGTCGGTTTCGGAAGCGGTGCTCATACTGGGAACAGTACCAGGACCAAGTTCATTGTGAGTATAGGTAACAATGAGCTATGCTCATGCGAGTCTCGTCAGAAGGAGGCCCATGCGCCCCGAGGAACCGAACTGGACCCCATCGAAGGAATCCCTCGACCCCGAACGCCCCGCACCGGCCGAGCAGCCCCGCCAGCTGCGCCGGATCGTGGGCCTCTTCCGCCCCTACCGCGGCCGTCTCGCCGTCGTGGGGCTGCTCGTCTGCGCCTCCTCCCTGGTCGCCGTCGCCTCGCCCTTCCTGCTGAAGGAGATCCTGGACGTCGCCATCCCCGAGGGGCGCACCGGGCTGCTCAGCCTGCTCGCGCTGGGCATGATCCTCACCGCGGTCGTCACCAGCGTCTTCGGGGTGCTCCAGACCCTGATATCCACCACCGTGGGCCAGCGCGTCATGCACGACCTGCGCACCGCGGTGTACGCCCAGCTCCAGCGGATGCCGCTGGCCTTCTTCACCCGCACCCGCACCGGTGAGGTGCAGTCCCGCATCGCCAACGACATCGGCGGCATGCAGGCCACGGTCACCTCCACCGCGACCTCCCTGGTCTCGAACCTGACGGCCGTGGTCGCCTCGATCGTCGCGATGCTCGCGCTCGACTGGCGCCTCACGATCGTCTCGCTGCTCCTGCTGCCCCTGTTCGTGTGGATCAGCCGTCGGGTCGGCCGGGAGCGCAAGAAGATCACCCTCCAGCGGCAGAAGCAGATGGCCGCCATGGCCGCGACCGTCACCGAGTCCCTGTCGGTGAGCGGCATCCTCCTGGGCCGCACCATGGGCCGCGCCGACTCGCTCACCCGCTCCTTCTCCGAGGAGTCCGAGAAGCTGGTCGGCCTCGAAGTGCGCTCCAGCATGGCGGGGAGGTGGCGGATGTCGACCATCGGCATCGTCATGGCCGCCATGCCCGCCCTCATCTACTGGGCCGCCGGCATCGCCCTCCAGTCCGGCGCCCCCTCGCTCTCGGTCGGCACCCTCGTCGCCTTCGTCACCCTCCAGCAGGGCCTGTTCCGGCCCGCGGTGAGCCTGCTCTCGACCGGCGTGCAGATCCAGACGTCCCTCGCCCTCTTCTCGCGGATCTTCGAGTACCTCGACCTGCCGGTGGACATCACCGAGCGCCCGGACCCGGTGCGGCTGGACCGGGCCAAGGGCGAGGTGTCCTTCGAGGACGTGCACTTCGCCTACGACGCCAAGCACGGCCCGACGCTGACGGGCATCGACATCACCGTCCCGGCCGGCGGGTCCCTCGCCGTGGTCGGCCCGACGGGCTCCGGCAAGAGCACCCTGAGCTACCTCGTGCCCCGGCTCTACGACGTGACCGGCGGGCGGGTCGCCCTCGACGGGGTGGACGTGCGCGACCTCGACTTCGACTCGCTGGCCCGCTCCATCGGCGTGGTCTCGCAGGAGACCTACCTCTTCCACGCCTCCGTCGCCGACAACCTGCGCTTCGCCAAGCCGGACGCCACCGAGGAGGAGATCGCCGAGGCGGCCCGCGCCGCACAGATCCACGACCACATCGAGTCCCTGCCCGACGGGTACGACACCCTGGTCGGCGAGCGCGGCTACCGCTTCTCCGGCGGCGAGAAGCAGCGCCTGGCCATCGCCCGCACCATCCTGCGCGATCCGCCGGTGCTGATCCTCGACGAGGCCACCAGCGCCCTGGACACGCGTACGGAGCACGCAGTGCAGCGGGCCATCGACGACCTGTCGCAGGGGCGCACCACCATCACCATCGCGCACCGGCTCTCCACCGTCCGCGACGCCGACCAGATCGTCGTGCTGGACAAGGGCCGGATTGCCGAACGCGGGACCCACGAGGAACTCCTCGCCGCGGACGGCCGGTACGCGGCCCTGGTGCGCCGGGACCGGGAGGCGGCGCTCACGCCGCAGTCCCCGGGAGCCGGGGAGGCGGCCGAACCGGCCCCGGTGAACGTGTGATCGTATGACCTCACCCTGGGTGTTATGCCGGAAATGCCTCGCTTCGCGGGTTAGCGTGCCCGCATGCCACATGAGCACCGGCCGCCACGGCGGCGCATCCGGCTCACCCGCCGGGGCCGTCTGGCACTCTTCCTCTGCCTCCTGCTCCCGATCGGTGCAGCCGTCCTGGTCCCGCTGCTGCGCGGCGGGGGCGGCGGCCGGGCACCCGAGAAGCCCCGCCAGTTGCTGATCCCCGAGGGGTGGCGGGCCCCTCAGGTCTACGCCGCGATCGACCGCGCACTGCAGCTCCCGGCGGGCTCCGCCCAGGCCGCGGCCGCAGCCGCCCCCTTGCCGCTGCCCGCAGAGGCCGGTGGCAACCCGGAGGGCTTCCTCTTCCCGGCGACCTATCCGGTGACCTCCAAGACCACGCCGGCCACCCTGCTGGCGTACATGGTGGAGACGGCCAACCGGAAGCTCGCCGGCCCCGCCGTCGCCGAAGCCGGCAAGCAGCACGGGATGACCCCGTACCAGACCGCCGTCGTGGCGAGCATCGTGCAGGCGGAGGCGGAATCCCGCGCCGACATGGGCAAGGTCGCCCGGGTGGTGCACAACCGGCTGGCGAGGTCGATGCCGCTCCAGATGGACTCCACCCTCAACTACGCGCTGAACCGCAACACGGTCGACACCACACTGAGCGAGACCCGGATCGACAGCCCCTTCAACACCTACCGCCGCCGGGGACTGCCCCCGACGCCGATCGGCAACCCGGGCCTGGACGCCATGGCGGCCGCCGTCACGCCGACCCCCGGGGACTGGCTGTACTTCGTCACGGTCAAGCCGGGGGACACCCGCTTCTCGGAGACGTACGAGGAACACCAGGAGCACGTCGCGGACTTCAACCGCGTCCGCGCAGCCGCCACCGGACGCGCCCACGCCGGCCCCGCTAACTGACGGCCGCTCCGGCCGGCTCGCGGGCACCTGCGGCCAGCAGGCGGCGGATGTCGCGGACCGCCGCGCCGCCCGCGCGGTTGGCGCCGATGGTCGACGCGGAGGGGCCGTAGCCGACCAGGTGGATCCGCTCGTCGCGGGCCGCACGGGTGCCCTCGACCCTGATGCCGCCGCCCGGCTCCCGCAGGCGGAGCGGGGCCAGGTGGTCGATGGCGGCGCGGAAACCGGTCGCCCACAGGATCACGTCGGCCTCCACCTGCCGGCCCTCCGTCCAGGCGACGCCCTCCGGGGTGATCCGCTCGAACATCGGCAGGCGCTCCAGCACCCCCGAGGCGATCCCGGCCCGCACGGCTTCGTTGCGTGCGAGCCCGGTGACGCTGACCACGCTCTGCGGGGGCAGCCCCCGGCGGACCCGCTCGTCGACCAGGGCCACCGCCGCGCGGCCCTCCGCCTCGCCGAAGCCGCCGTCGCGGAAGACCGGGGGCCGCCGGGTCACCCAGGTCGTCCGCGCCGCCACCTCGGCGATCTCCAGCAGGTGCTGCACCGCCGACGTGCCGCCGCCCACCACGACCACCCGCGCTCCGGCGAACGCCTCCGGACCCGGGTAGCCGGCGGTGTGCAACTGGCGGCCCCGGAAGGTCTCCTGGCCCGGGTAGCGCGGCCAGAACGGCCGGTCCCAGGTCCCGGTCGCGTTGACCAGGGCCCGCGCGGACCAGGTCCCGGCCGAGGTCTCCACCCGCAGCCGCCCTTCGCGCCCCTCGCGTACCGCCCTCACGTCCACGGGACGCCGTACCCGCAGGTCGAACCGGTCCTCGTAGGCGGCGAAATACTCGGCGACGACATCCGACGACGGCCGCCGCGGATCCGCGTCCACCAGCTCCATGCCGGGCAGTGCGTGCATCCCGTGGACCTTGCCGTAGGTCAGCGAGGGCCAGCGGAACTGCCAGGCGCCACCGGGGCGCGGCGCGTGGTCCAGCACCACGTGGTCGATGCCCGCCCGCGCCAGGTGGTAGGCGCTGGAGAGGCCTGCCTGCCCGGCCCCGACGACGACCACGTCCCGCAGAATTTCGTTCACGGTTCTACCAACCCGGGGCGGGGCCGGGATCTTCCCGGCCCGTGCTCCCCGGCCTCAGGGGCTGCGCACGGTCCGTCCCACGGATTCCACCAGCGGCAGCAGCCGGTGCGGGACCCGCTCGCGCAGGGCCACCTCGGTCCGGGTGCGGACCACCCCGGGAAGCCGGATGAGCCGCTGGATCACGTCCTCCAGATGTGCGTTGTCCCGGGCCGCCACCCGGGTCAGCAGGTCCCCGCCACCCGTGATCGAGAACGCCTCGATGATCTCGGGTACGGCGGCCAGCGCGTCGCCGACCTCGTCCAGGTACCCCTGGGTGACCTCGATGTGCACGAAGGCCAGCACCGGATGCCCGAGCGCGGCGGGGGAGAGGACCGGGCCCGTCCCGGTGATCACCCCCGTGCGCTCCAGCCGGTCCAGCCGGGCCTGGAGGGTGCCGCGGGCGATCCCGAGGATCCGCGCGTACTCGCGGACGCTGGTGCGCGGCTGCTCGATCAGCAGGCGCAGGATCCGGGTGTCGAGCTCGTCCACGGCCATGCTGCGACTGTACCCACGGCCCACCGCACCCCCCTCTTCGGCCGGCCCCGGCAGCCCCCGCCCGTGTCCCCCGAACGGGTGCGGTGCGTCCGTACGGACCCTCGCGCGGGAATCCCTACCGGAAGCCACGACGAGCGGAGACGGTCATGACGGGTCTGCACTGCCTGGTCACCGGGGCCACCGGTTACATCGGCGGCCGCCTGGTGCCCGAACTCCTGGCCGCCGGCCACCGCGTCCGCTGCCTGGCCCGCTCCCCGGAGAAGCTGCGCGACCACCCCTGGGCCGGCCGCGTGGAGGTGGCCCGCGGGGACGCCACCGACGCCGAGTCCGTCGGCGCGGCCCTGCGCGGCATCGACGTGGCCTACTACCTCGTCCACGCCCTGGGCGGCGGCTCCGGCTTCGAGGAGCGCGACCGCCGCGCCGCCCGGATCTTCGCCGAACAGGCCCGGGCCGCGGGCGTCCGCCGCATCGTCTACCTCGGCGGCCTGACCCCGGCCGGCATTCCCGTCCCCGAACTCTCCCCGCACCTGCGCTCGCGGGCGGAGGTCGGCGAGATCTTCCTCGCCTGCGAGGTGCCCGCGACCGTCCTGCGCGCCGCCGTCATCATCGGCTCCGGCTCCGCCTCCTTCGAGATGCTGCGCTACCTGACCGAGCGGCTCCCCGTCATGGTCACCCCCAGCTGGGTCGGCACCCGCGTCCAGCCCATCGCGGTCCGCGACGTCCTGCGCTACCTCGTCGGCAGCGCCACCATGCCGCCCGAGGCCGACCGCGCCTTCGACATCGGGGGCCCCGACGTCATCACCTACGAGGAGATGATGCGCCGCTACGCCGCCGTGGCCCGGCTGCCCCGCCGCCGCATCCTGCGCGTCCCGATGCTCACCCCGCGGCTGTCCAGCATCTGGATCGGCCTCATCACGCCCGTGCCGCGGGCGCTGGCCCGGCCGCTCGCGGAGTCCCTGCGCCACGAGGTGGTCTGCCACGAGCACGACATCGCCCGTTACGTACCGGACCCGCCGGGCGCGCCGATCGGCTTCGACCAGGCGCTGACCCTCGCCCTCCAGCGCGTGCGCGAGGCGAAGGTGACCACCCGCTGGTCCTCCGCCGCCCTGCCCGGCGCACCGAGCGATCCGCTGCCCACCGACCCCGACTGGGCGGGCGGCAGCCTCTACACCGACCTGCGCGCGCTCACCGTCGACGCCTCGCCCGCCGCACTGTGGAAGGTGGTGGAGGGCATCGGCGGGGAGAACGGCTGGTACTCCTTCCCGCTGGCCTGGGCCGTACGCGGATGGCTGGACCGGCTCGTCGGCGGGGTCGGCATCCGGCGCGGGCGGCGGGACGCGGCCCGGCTGCGCGTCGGGGACTCGCTGGACTTCTGGCGGGTGGAGGAGATCGAACCGGGCCGGCTGCTGCGCCTGCGCGCCGAAATGCGGCTGCCCGGACTGGCCTGGCTGGAGATGTACGCCGAACCGGCACCGGATCCGCAGCCGGGAGCGCAACCGGCACCGCAGAACGGGACCCCGACGGCCGCGCAAAGCCGTGCGCGCTACCGGCAGCGGGCCCTGTTCCACCCCCACGGCCTCCTCGGGCACCTCTACTGGTGGGCCGTCTCCCCCTTCCACGCCGTGGTCTTCGGCGGCATGGCCCGCAACATCGCCCTGGCCGCGCAGCGGCTCGACGGATCGGACCCCGCATCCGTACGGCCCGTACCGGCGGAAGTACCGGACGACAGCCCTCCCACGCCCACCCGGCCCTGACGCGGAGCGACACACCATGAACGTCGCGGTGGTTCTCTACACCTCGGACCTGCGCCTGCACGACCATCCGCCCCTGCGCGCGGCCCTGTCCGCCGGCGACCACGTCGTCCCGCTCTTCGTGCGCGACCCCGCGGTCGACGCGGCCGGCTTCGCCGCGCCCAACCGGCTCGCCTTCCTCGCCGACTGCCTGGCCGACCTGGACGCCGCACTGCGCGAGCGCGGCGGCCGCCTGATCCTGCGCTCCGGGGACACCGTCGCCGAGGTCTGCGCGCTCGTCCACGAAGTCGACGCCGACGAGGTCCATATGGCGGCCGGGGTCAGCCGCCACGCCCGCGCCCGCGAAGAACGGCTGCGGGCCGCCCTCGAAGCCGAGGGCCGGCGGCTCTACGTCCACGACGCGGTGATCACCGCCACCGCCCCCGGCACCGTGGTGCCCGCGGGCTCCGACCACTTCGCCGTGTTCACCCCGTACTTCCGCCGCTGGGCCGAATGGCCGCCCCGCCCCGTCACCCCGGCCCCCCGCTCCGTCCGCGTACCCGAGGCCGTCGGCTCCGATCCGCTGCCCCGGCGCCCCGCCCTCGCCGGGATCTCCCCGGGCCTCGCCCGCGGCGGCGAGAGCGAGGCCCGCCGCCTGCTGACCCGCTGGCTGCGCACGGGGCTCGCCGGGTACGAGGACGCCCACGACGACCTGGCCGGCGACGCCACCTCCCGGCTCTCCCCGCACCTGCACTTCGGCACGCTCTCGGCCGCCGAGGCCGTCCACCGCGCCCGTGCCGCCGGCGGCCCGGGCGCCGAGGCCTTCGTACGGCAGCTGTGCTGGCGCGACTTCCACCACCAGGTGCTGGCCGCCCGGCCCGAGACCGCCTCCCAGGACTACCGGGCCCGCCACGACCAGTGGCGCACCGGAGCCGCCGCCGAGGAGGAGACCCGGGCCTGGAAGGAGGGCCGCACCGGATACCCCGTGGTCGACGCGGCCATGCGCCAGCTCCGCCACGAGGGCTGGATGCACAACCGGGGCCGGCTGCTGGCCGCGAGCTTCCTCACCAAGACGCTGTACGTGGACTGGCGGATCGGCGCCCGACACTTCCTGGACCTCCTCGTGGACGGAGACCTCGCCAACAACCAGCTCAACTGGCAATGGGTCGCCGGAACCGGCACCGACACCCGCCCCAACCGGGTCCTCAACCCGGTCCGCCAGGGCCTGCGGTACGACCCGGAAGGCCGTTACGTCCACCGCTGGGTGCCGGAACTCGCCGCCCTCCCCGCCCCGCAGGTCCACGAACCGTGGCGGCTGCCCGGCCCGGAACGCGCCCGCTACGCCTATCCGGAGCGGGTCGTGGAACTCGCCGACGGGCTCGACCGGTTCCGGCGCGGCCGGAGTGCCGGCTGAGCTCCCGCCAGGGCCCCCGCCCGGCCCCCGCGGCCGCCCGGGCGCCGTATCGTGGGCAGGTGGAGAGCGTGCCCCCGACCCCATCGCAGGACCCGCCCCCGGCCGCCCTGAGCACCGGCGCGGTGGCCCGCCGCCTCGGGGTCTCGCCGACCACCCTGCGCTCCTGGGAGCGCCGGTACGCCATCGGCCCGGCCCGCCGCGAGGACGGCCGCCACCGGCGCTGGACCCCGCAGGACATCGCCCGGCTGGAACTGATGTGCAGCCTCACCGCGCGGGGCGTGCCGCCCGCCGAGGCGGCCCGGGCCGCGCGCTCCGGGCCCTCCGTGCCCGCCCCCGCGCCCGTACGGGCCCCGGGGGGTCCGGCGGCCCTCCCGCTCGGGACGGTCCGCCCCGAGTGCCGCGGGCTGGCCCGGGCCGCCGTACGCCTGGACGCGCCGACCGTGGCCGAGCTGCTGGAGGCGGCCCTCGCCGAACACGGACTGGTCACCGCCTGGGAGGAGGTCATGGCGCCGACCCTGCACGCCGTCGGCCGCAAGTGGGCGACCGCGGGGGAGCGGTACGTCGAGGTGGAGCACCTGCTCTCCTGGCAGATCTCCGCGGCCCTGCACCGCATCCGGCCGGCCCCCGAGGCCGGCCGCACCCCGCCCGTGCTCCTCGCCTGCGTACCGGGCGAGCAGCACAGCCTGCCGATCGAGGCCCTGACCGCGGCGCTCGGCCAACGGGGCCTGCCCGCCCGGATGTTCGGCGCGGCGCTGCCGGCCGAAGCCCTGCACGACGCCGTACGGCGTACCGGCCCGCGGGCCGTCGTCCTGTGGGCGCAGTCCCGTACGACCGCGGACCCCGCCCTCGCCCGGTCGGTGGCCGGCCTCGCATGGGGGCCGCGGGGCGCCCGCGGGCACGCCGCGCTGCTGCTCGCCGGGCCGGGCTGGGGCGCCGGGCTCCCGGGCCCGCACACCGAGCGGCTGCACGGCCTGCGCTCGGCCCTCGCGGTCATCGCAGCGCCGGAGCCCCCGCCGGGAGCGAGCGGCGCAACTGGTGCAGGGCCCGGCGCATATGGCTCTTGACGGTACCCAGCGGCAGCCCCGTGCGGTCCGCGATCTGCGCCTGCGTCAGGTCTGCGTAGAAGGCCAGGTGCAGCACCTGCTGCTGCGCCGACGGCAGCCGGGCCAGTTCCCCGAGGACCACCACCCGGTCCACGGTCCGCTCCGGCTCCGGATGCGGCAGGCTCCCGGACCGCTGCGCGCCGCAGGACAGCGCCCTCGCGGCGGCCTCCACCGCCCGCGCCCGTCGCGCCCGGGCCTCCAGCGCGTCGGCCACCTTGTGCCGGGTGATGCCGGTCAGCCAGGCCCCGAGACCGCCGGGGCCGGGCCGGTAGCGCCCGCGGCCGCGCCAGGCGGCGAGGAAGACTTGTTGGGTCACGTCCTCCGCCTCCCGTTCGTCCCCGAGGGCGCGCCGGGCGAGCGAGTGGACCAGCGGACGCCAGCGCCGGTAGACGGCCTCCGTGCAGCGCTCGTCGCCCGCGGCGAAACCGGCCGCGAGACGCCCCTCGCGCTCGTTGTCGTCCATGGACCGAGCCTTGCGAGCCCGTACCCGCGCCGCAAAGTTGCATCGTTTCCGCATCGAATTGCCGGGCCGGTACCCGGTGAGGCGCGCCGGGCGGGGCCCGCCGCTATCGTCCGAAGCATGAGCGACCTGCTGCTGGTGAGGCACGGAGAGACGGCCTGGAGCGCCTCCGGGCGGCACACCGGCCGCACGGACGTGCCGCTGACCGCGGCCGGAGTCGAGCAGGCCCTCTCCCTTGCCCCCTTCTTCCACGGCCGGCACCCGGCCCGGGTGCTGACCAGCCCCCTGCGCCGGGCCGTCGCCACCGCCGAGCTCGCCGGGCTGGGCGACGGCAGCACGGACCCGGACCTGTACGAGTGGGACTACGGCGGCTACGAGGGGGTGACCACGGCGGAGATCCGGCGGACCCGCCCCGGCTGGTCCCTGTGGACGGACGGCGTCCCGCCCGGCGACGCCGAACACCCCGGTGAGGACGCAGCACAGGTCGGCGCCCGGGCCGACCGGGTCCTGGCCCGCGTCGCCCCCGTCCTGCGGGAGGACCGGGGCGACGCCGTCCTCGTCGCGCACGGCCACTTCCTGCGCGTCCTGACGGCCCGCTACCTGGGGCTGCCGCCCGAGGACGGCCGCCTGTTCCTGCTCCGCACCGGCACGGTGAGCACCCTGTCCACCGAGCACGGCCTCCCGGTGATCGCGGCCTGGAACGCCCGCCCCTGAGCAGGCCGCAGGTCCGGGGTCCGTGCGCGGGGCCGCCCGGCCGATGGTGCATTGGCCCCGCCCTGGCCGAGAACCTGCCTTTCCGGCTGCGCCAATGGCCCAGTGGCGACGCCGAGACTTGAGCCAGTGGGTCGGCCCGTGGTTATGTGTGGCGTATCCATGTACTTTCGGCGCCGCGCAGCGCCGGACGGCAACGAGGCCGGTCCGGAGCGCGGTGCCTTCGCCGTGCCCGTCCGCCGCCCACCACCCCCGGGCCGCCGCCGGGCCGGCGCGCACCACTGCAAGGGGGGCGGCACACCGCCGTGAAGAGGATGTTCGTGGCTCCGGATCCGGGGCGTCTGAGACTGCGCAACTCCCTGCGTGCCGTGATCGGCGTCGCCTGCGCCGTGGCCGTGGCCGAGCTCTGCGGCCTCTCGCTCACCGCCTCCATCACCGGAGGCCTCGCGGCCCTGCTCGCCCTGTTCACCGTCGCCGATTCCACCGTCCGCGCCCAGCGGGTGACCACCGCCCTGCTTCCCGCGGCCGGTTTCCCCGTCCTCGCCCTGGCCACCACCCTGCACGGGATGCCCCTGGCGCGGGACACCGCCTTCCTCGCCGTCGTCTTCGCCGGGGTCCACGCCCGCCGCTTCGGGCCGCGCGGGCACGCCCTGGGGATCTTCGGCTTCATGATGTTCTTCGTCACGCAGTTCCTGCACGCGGTACCCGGGCAGCTGCCCGAGCTGTACGCCGCCGTCGGGCTGGCGCTGCTGTCCGCGGGGGCGGTCCGGTTCGCCGTGTGGCCCATCGAGCGCAGGACCCCTCCGGCCGCCGCACCCCCGCCGCTGCCCGGCACCGGACTGGCGCGGCCGACCACGCGGCAGGCCTTCCAGGCCACCGCCGCCTGCGCGTTCGCCCTGGGGATCGGCCAGGCGCTGTCGGAGGACCGCTGGTACTGGGCCGTCGGAACCGCCTGGTGGATCTTCGTCAACACCGCCTCCCGGGGCGAAACCCTCGTCCGGGGCTTCCGCCGGGTCCTCGGCACCGTCCTCGGCATCGCCGCCGGACTGCTCGTCGCCGTCCCCCTGCACGGCGCGCCCGCGGCCACCGCCGCGCTGGTCGCCGTATGCGTCTTCGGCATCTTCTACACCGCGGCCCCCTCCTACTCCTGGATGATGTTCTTCGTCACCGTGATGGCCGGGCTGCTCTACGGGCTCCTCGGGGTCCTGCACCCCGGACTGCTGCTCCTGCGCTTCCAGGAGACCGCGGTCGGCGCCCTGGGCGCCGCCCTCGCCGTGGTGTTCGTCCTCCCGGTGACCACCCATGCCGCGAACGACGCCTGGATCCAGCGCGCCCTGCACTGCGTACGGGCCTCCACCGCGGCCTCGCTCGACCGCCTCGCGGGGAACCCGGCCGCCGACCCCGCCCCGCACCTCGCCGAGCTCGAACTCCTGCTGGCACGCGTCCGGACGGCACTCGCCCCGCTGGTCCACCCGCTGAGCCCGCTGCGGGCCCGCAAGGCCCGCGCCCGGCAGGTCCTCGCACTGCTCGACGACTGTGCCCGGGAGGTGCGCGGGCTGGTGGCGGTCGCCGCCGATCCGCAGGCCTCGCACGACGCCCGCCTGGCCGCCGCGTGCTGGCGGGTGGAGGCGGCGGTCGAGGCGCTGACCGCCCCGGTCGGCGTGGCGGAACTCTCCGCTCCGGCCGACCCCCGGCCGGCCGCCGAGGAGCCCGCCCTCGTGCACCTGCACGGCCTGGAGCACGCCCTGGTGGCCCTCCACGCCCCGCTGCGCACCGACCCCAGGGCGCCGCTGGTCATCAGCGCCTGACGGCGGGGCCCTTGTACCACACGGGCCCCGGAACGGCGGATCCTACGCCCCTTTGCCGCCGACGGGCGGGCCGGTGCGCGACGATCACCCGGTGGGAGTGTTCCGCCTGCGCGGGGCGTCCAGCGCTGACCTGCGGCATGTACAACGGGTGATTGCTGAGTGCACATTCATCCGGCACGTACAGGGTGGATCTGTTCGGACAGGGGGTAATCGCCCGGGATGGAAATACTTCAACAGCGCCCGACCGCCACCCAAGTGGCGGAAGCGGCCGAGGAGTTCATCCGACTCTTCCACCGGGAGAATCCGGAGGCCGGTGATCCGCGGGCCCGCCTCGCCGCCGTGCGGGACGAGCTCGCCGATACCGGCACCTACCGGCACACCCCGCAGGAACTCGCGCACGGGGCGCGGGTCGCCTGGCGCAACAGCAACCGCTGCATAGGCAGGCTCTACTGGAACTCGCTGCGCGTGCGCGACCGCCGTGAGCTCACCGGTGCGGACGAGATCGCCGCCGAGTGCTTCGAGCACCTGCGCGAGGCGACCAACGGCGGCCGCGTCAGACCCACCATCACGGTCTTCGCCCCCGACGCCCCCGAGCGCCCCGGCCCGCTGATCTGGAGCGAGCAGCTGATCCGGTACGCGGGCTACGGCGACCACCCTTCCGTCACGGTCGGCGACGCACGCAACGCCCCGCTCACCCGGGCGCTGCTCGACGTCGGCTGGACCGGCGGCGCCGGCAGCCCGTTCGACCTGCTCCCCTTGGTGGTCCAGGGAGTCGACGACAAACCCCGCTGGTTCGACACCCCGCCGGACGCCGTGCTGGAGGTGCCGATCGAGCACCCCGACGAGCCCGGCTGGGCGGACTGGGGCCTGCGCTGGCACGCCGTCCCCGCCATCTCCAACATGTGCCTGGAGATCGGCGGGATCCACTACCCCGCCGCGCCCTTCAACGGCTGGTACATGGGCACCGAGATCGGCGCCCGCAACCTCGCCGACACCGACCGGTACAACCTCCTGCCCGCCGTCGCCCGCCGCCTAGGCCTGGACCTGTCCAGCGACCGCTCGCTGTGGAAGGACCGGGCGCTGGTCGAGCTCAACCGCGCCGTGCTGCACTCCTTCGACCGGGCGGGCGTCACCATCGCGGACCACCACACCGAGTCCCGGCGCTTCCTCGCCCACATGGAGCGGGAGGAACGCAAGGGTCGCGGCGTGGGGGCGGACTGGTCCTGGATCGTGCCGCCGATCTCCGGTTCCGCCACGCCGGTCTTCCACCGCACGTACGAGGACAGTCCGAGCTCTACGGTGTACGTGCACCACGACGGCGCGCGGGAACGGGCCCAAGGACGGGACTTGGTCTAGACCTTCTGTTACGGTCGCCCCACGGAGCGGGAACGGCGGAAGGGCGACCTGTGGACGACGTGAACGGCGGGACCGGAACGCAGGGTTCGGCGCGCAGCGCCGGACACCTGGCCTACATCGGCTCCTTCACCTCGGGAGGCGGCCGCGGGATCACCACCGCGGCCGTGGACCCGGCCACCGGGGCGCTGACCCCGCTCACGGTCACCGCCACTCCCGAGAACCCCTCCTGCCTCGCCCTCGCCCCGGACGGCCGGGTGCTCTACGCGGTGAGCGAGGCCGACCGGGGCGCCGTGCTGGCCTTCCGTACCGGAGCCGAGGGGCTCACCGCGCTCGGCGCCCCCGTCCCGGTCGGCGCCGCCGGGCCCACCCACCTCAGCGCGGCCGGCGGCCGGCTGCTGACGGCCAACTACACCTCCGGCAGCGTCAGCAGCCTGCCGCTCGCCGCGGACGGCAGCCTCTCCGGGCCCGCCGCCGTCCTCGCGCACGCGGGCAGCGGCCCGGACCCCGAACGGCAGCAGGGCCCGCACGCCCACCAGGTCCGGCCCGATCCGAGCGGCCGCTGGGTGCTGACCGTGGACCTGGGCACCGACTCGGTGCGGGTCTGCGTGCCCGACCCGGCCACCGGCAGGCTGCGCGTGCACGGCGAGACGGTGCTCCGGTCCGGGTCCGGGCCCCGCCACCTCGCCTTCCACCCCGACGGCGAGGTGGTCTACGTCCTGCACGAGCTGGAGCCGCAGATGACCGTCTGCCGCTGGAACGGCGACGCCGGGCAGCTGGAACCGGTGTCGGAGGTCCCGGTCGCCCCGGAGGGCGTTCCGGGCGCCCCGCGGGCCTATCCCTCCGTGGTCGCCGTGTCTCCCGACGGGCGCTTCGTATGGGCCGCGGTGCGCGGCATCGACACCATCGCGACCTTCTCGCTCGCCGACGGACCCGAGAAACCGCAGGTCACCGCCACGGTCGGCTGCGGCGGCAGCTGGCCTCGCGATCTCGTCACAGATCCGTCGGGGCGCCGGCTGTACGTGGCCAACGAGTGGTCCGGAGACGTCACCTGGTTCGACCTGGACCCCGTCACCGGCGAGCCGCGCCGGGCCGGATCGGTGGCCGTGCCCGCCGCCGCCTGCGTGGTCTTCGCCCCCGTCTACTGACGCCGGCCGGTACGGACGAGGGCCCGCTCCCGGAATCCCGGGAGCGGGCCCTCGCGCACGAGCAGGACGGACCGGTCAGTGGGCGGCGGCGCCCAGCGTGAGCCCGAGCGCGGCGGAGTACTGCGTGACGACGAGCTTGCCCAGTGCCGGGTAGGCACCGAGCACCTCGGCGGCCGCGCAGTCGGCCTCCTTGCACGCCGTGTCCAGCAGCCCCTCGGCGGCTTCCGGGCCGATCAGGTACGGGGCCAGCGCGAGCTGCGTGGAACCCTCGCTGCGCAGCTGCTCGGCGACCGAGGCCACCGAACCCTCCTGGTCGAGCGCGGCGGCCTTGACGGGCACGGCGAGGCGGGCGGCCAGCAGCATGCCCGTGACCGCGGCGACCTGCACGGCCTCCTCGCCGCCCGTCGTGGCCACGATGATGCCGTCGGCCGCGGTGGTCACGGTGAACAGGCGGGCGCGGTCGGCGCGCGCCAGACCCGCCTCGGAGAGCCGTACGTGCAGGCCCTCGGCGAGCAGGGGGTGCGGGCCGAGCACCTCGGCCAGCTCGACGGCGGCCGAGGAGTCCATGACCGCCTGGCGGATCCGGCGCAGCAGGTCGGCGTCCGGGCCGGCCAGCAGCGGGACGACCACGGCGTCCGGGCCGGTGGGCGCGGGCACCTCGTGGCCGGCGGCCCGGGCGAACTCCGCGCGGGCGGCCCGCTCGGCCGCGACCGCGGTCAGCACGCCGGAGAGGGACGGGAACTCGGAGCCCTCCTCGTCGACGCCGTCGAGGAAGCCGATACGGGCGTCCAGGCCGGGCAGCTCGGAGCGTCCGATGCTGGTGATCTCTTCCGCGAGCCCGCGCGAGGCGGCCGAAGGGACACCGGGCACGGCGAGCACCAGCGCGGGCGCGCCCTCGGGCGCCACCGCGGGCTCGGGCCGGCGGTGCCGCCCGGTCTGGCGGGGTCGCGGCATTCGTACGGGCAGGCCATGTTCGGGCCCAGTGGGGGAGCTCATGGCGCCGCATGCTACTGGTTCACCGGAACCCGGTGTTCGGGCAGGGCCCAGACGGGCGGCTTTTGTCCCTATTTATCCGCGGAATGTCGTATACGGTTCAACGGTTTGGTCAACTCGCGGCGGGCAGACGCCAGTCGACGGGCTGCGCCCCCTGGCGGACCAGCAGGTCGTTCGTCCGGCTGAACGGACGGGAGCCGAAGAACCCGTTGTCGGCGGACATCGGGGAGGGGTGGACGGACTCGACCGCCGGCAGCGGGCCGAGCAGCGGCCGCAGGTTGCGCGCGTCCCGGCCCCACAGGACCGAGACCAGCGGCTTGCCGCGGGCGGCGAGGGCCCGGATCGCCTGCTCGGTGACGGCCTCCCACCCCTTGCCGCGGTGCGCGTTCGGCTTGCGCGGGGCGGTGGTCAGCGAGCGGTTGAGCAGCAGAACGCCCTGCCTGCTCCAGGGAGTCAGGTCGCCGTTGGCCGGACGCGGCACCCCGAGGTCGGCGTGGAGCTCGCGGAAGATGTTGTCCAGGCTCGGCGGCACGGGGCGCACCTCCGGGGCCACCGAGAACGACAAACCCGTCGCGTGACCCGGGGTGGGATAGGGATCCTGGCCGACGATCAGCACTTTGACCTCGTCGAAGGGCTGCTGGAAGGCACGCAGTACGTGCGCCCCGGCCGGCAGGTACGTTCTGCCCGCGGCGATCTCGGCGCGCAGGAAGTCGCCCATCGCGGCGATCTGCCCCGCCACCGGCTCCAGAGCCCGGGCCCAGCCCGGCTCGACGATCTCGTTCAACGGTCGTGCTGCCACAGGCGGTCACTCTACTGGCTGCACCGCCGCGCCCGGCCACGGGCACCGGTCTACGCCTCCAGCACCGCGGCCCGTACGCACAGCACGTCCGGCAGGTGCTCGGCCAGCAGCTGCCAGCTGTCCCCGTCGTCGTGGCTGGCGTACAACTCCCCGTTGCGGTTGCCGAAGTAGACCCCGGCCGGATCGGCGTCGTCGGTGCACAGGGCGTCGCGCAGGACCGTGCCGTAGTGGTCCTCGGCCGGCAGCCCGCGGGTGAGCGGCTCCCAGGTGGCGCCCGCGTCCTGCGTACGGAAGACCCGGCACCGGTGCTCCGCGGGAACCCGGTCGGAGTCGGCGTTGAGCGGGAAGACGTAAGCGGTGTCCGGCCGGTGGGGGTGCGCGGCCACGGCGAAGCCGAAGTCGGAGGGCAGCCCGCCGCCGATGTCGGTCCACCGCGCGCCCGCGTCGTCGCTGCGGTACACGCCCCAGTGGTTCTGGAGGTACAGCCGCCCGCGGTCGCCGGCGTCCTGGGCGATCTTGTGCACGCACTGGCCGAACTCCGGATGCGGGTCCGGCAGGAACACCGCCGAGACCCCCCGGTTGGACGGGGTCCAGCTGTCCCCGCCGTCCGTCGTGCGGAAGACCCCGGCCGTGGACACCGCCACCGTCACCGCACCGGGGTCGGCCGGATCGGTCAGCACCGTGTGCAGGCCCTCCCCGCCCCCGCCCGGCACCCAGCTCTTGCGGGTCGGATGCTCCCACAGCGGGCGGACCAGCTCGAAGGACTGCCCGCGGTCGGCCGAGCGGAACAGTGCGGCGGGCTCCGTCCCCGCGTACACCACGTCCGGGGCCTCGGGCCCGGCCGGATGCAGCTGCCAGACCCGCTCCAGCGAGGCGCCGGTGTCCTTGGGGAACTTGACGGCGGGCGCGGCCGGTTCCTGCCAGCTCGCCCCCAGGTCGTCGGAGCTGAACACCGACGGCCCCCAGTGCGCGCTGTCCCCGCCGACCAGCAGCCGGGGCGCCGGGCCCCGCCGGTCGAGCGCGACGGCGTACACGGCTTGGGCGTTGAAGTGGGGGCCGCCGAACTCCCAGGGGCCGCCGCCCCGCCTGCGGCCGATGAAGAGGCCCTTGCGGGTCCCCACGAGCATGAGCACATCGGACATGGCCGACACCTCCGGACTGCGTTGTCCCGGTCGTCTGCAGAGCACCTTCCGGCCAGTCTGCACCTCCCGACCGACAGCGGCCCGGTGGGCGCGACGCTGGTCTGACCAGCCGATCACCATCGATCAACGGTGTGTGAAAAGGGGTGGCTACTTGATCGCAGGAGGGCGTAGGAGTTGACTTTCAGCCCCTGCCGCCGCACGCGAGAGGCACTACGTGGTCACCGAGCACCTGTCCCCGCTCGACCTCGCCTTCTGGCGGATCGAATCCGTCACCCATCCCATGCACCTCGGAGCCCTCGCCGTCTTCGACGCGACACCGCGGACCGAAGCGCCCGTCGCCGACCGCCCCGTCGCCGATGGCCCCGTCGCCGACCGCCCCGGCACCGCTCCCCGGCCCGACGCGGCCGCCCGCGCCGCCGAGCTGCTCGCCGCCCGCTGCGCCGGCGTGCCGGGACTGCGCCGCCGGATCCACGACGTGCTGCTGCCGGTCGGTGCGGCCGCCTGGTCGCCCGACCCGGACTTCGATCCGGCCCGGCACGTGTTCCTCGTACGGACCGGCGATCCGCAGCGGGCCGCCGGGCCGCTGATGGCCCGCCCGCTGGACCGGGACCGGCCGCCCTGGGAAGCGCACGTACTGGCCGGACCCGACCCGGACTCCTTCGCGGTGCTGTTCAAGTTCCACCACGCCCTCGCCGACGGACTCGGGGCCCTCGCGCTGGCCGCCGCCCTCTTCGACGAGGGCTGCGCCTTCGCCGGTCCCGAGCGGCCGGCCCCCGCCCGGCAGCCCGCACGTTCCCTCCTGCGCAGCCTCCCCGGAGCGTTCGCCTCACGCCTCCAGGACGTCGGACAGGCCCTGGAGATCGGAGCCGCGGTGGCCCGGGCCGGACTGCCCGTCGGCGTCCCGGCCGCCCTGGCCGCTCCGGTCCCGACCGGGCCCGGGACCAGGGCGGTCGCGGGCGCCGCCCTCGACCTGGACGAGGTCAACCGCATCCGCAAGGTCTCGGGGGGCACCGTCAACGACGTGCTGATCGCACTGGTCGCCGGCGCGATGCGGCGCTGGCTCGTCGGCCGCGGCGACGGGGAGCCCACCGGCGCGGGGCCGCGCGCCCTGATACCGGTGTCCCGGCGCAGACCGGGCGGCGGCGCCAAGCCGTACGGGAACCGGCTCTCCGGCTACCTGCTGCGGCTCCCCCTCGCCGAACCGGACCCGCTGCGCCGCCTGGACCGGGTCCGCACCGGCATGGACCGCAACAAGGAGGCCGGTCCCGCCCGCGGGGCCGGGGCCGTCGCCCTGCTCGCGGACCACGTCCACCCGCTCGGCCACCGCCTCGGCGGCCCCTTCGTCGCCCAGGCCGCGCGGCTGCTCTTCGACGTCCTGGTCACGAGCGTCCCGCTGCCGAGCTTCACCTTCTCCCTCGGCGGCAGCCGCGTCCGGGAGGTGTACCCGCTGGCCCCCCTGGCCCGCGGCCACTCCCTCGCCGTCGCGGTCTCCACGTACAAGGGAACGGTCCACTACGGCCTGGTCGCCGACGAGGCGGCAGTCCCCGACCTCCCGGACCTCGCCCGGGCCCTGAGCGCCGAGCTGGACGACCTGGTACGGGAGGTGCACTGCTAGGTCGCGATCGTCGAAGTCCCGTCTGGCTGGTGGAGCCACCAGCCCCCCCGCGCGGAAGACGGGCCCTAACCGGCCGGGCGGTCCGCGGCGGCCGCGGTCAGGAGGCCGGTCCAGTCGGGGATCTTCACCGAGCCGCGGCCCAGGGAGCGGCCCAGGGCCGCCTCGGCCGTCTCGATCGCCAGCCAGCCCGGCCACTCCACCGGCTCCAGACCCGCCTCGCGCAGGGCGTCCAGGGGGTCGTCCGGCAGCTCCCGGCGGGCCAGCGCAGCCGCGTCCTGGAGCAGCGAGGAGGCCGTCTCCTTGGCGCAGGGGCGGTTGGTGCCGATCACCCCGGTCGGGCCGCGCTTGATCCAGCCCGCCACGTACTCGCCGACCGAGACCCGGCCCCCGCGCAGCACCCGCCCCGCCGCGTGCGGAACCGTGGCCGTCGCCGGGTCGAACGGCAGGCCCGGCAGGGGGACGCCCTGGTAGCCCACCGAGCGCAGCACCAACTGGGCCTCGATGTCCTCGTACTCACCCGTTCCGGTGACCCCGCCCCGCCCGTCCGGGGCCGTCCGCTCGAAGCGGACCCCCGAGACCCGGCCGCCGGGGCCGCCGAGCACCTCCACCGGGCGCAGGTAGAACCGCAGGGCGAGGGTCCGCGGCGTCCCGTCCGGGTCCCGCTCCGCCCAGCCGCGCAGCACCTCGACGTTGCGCCGGGCGACCGCGGGCAGCGCGGCGGCGGCGTCCGGGTCGGCGCAGGCGGGGTCCAGGGCCAGTTCCGCGGGGTCCACCCGCACGCCCACGCCCGGCAGCGTGCCGAGCTCCCGCAGTTCCTTGGTGGTGAACTTCCCCTGCGAGGGGCCGCGTCGGGCGACCATCGCCACCGAGCGCACCCCGCTGCCGGCGAGCACGCCGAGGGCGGGCTGCGGCATGTCCGTCGGCGCCAGCTCCGGTTCCCCGCGGGCCAGCATCCGGGTCACGTCCACCGCGACGTTGCCCGCCCCGATGACCACCGCCGAGCCCACCCCGGCCAGGTCGAAGGCCTCGGCCGCCGTATCGGGGTGTCCGCTGTACCAGGCGACGAACTCGGTCGCGGAATGCACCCCGGCCAGCTCCTCGCCGGGGATCCCCAGCAGCCGGTCGCGCGCCGCCCCCACGCAGTACACCACCGCGTGGTACAGCTCCAGCAGCCGCCCGGTGGACAGCCGGGGCCCGCCGACCTCCACATGGCCGAGGAAGCGGATCCGCTCGTCCTCCAGCACCGTGCGCAGGCTGCCCTGGAGCGACTTGATCTTCTCGTGGTCGGGGGCGACCCCGTACCGCACGAGCCCGTACGGCGCCGGCAGCCGGTCCAGTACGTCCACCCGGACGCCCGGCACCTCGCGCTGCTGGACCAGCGTCTGAGCGGCGTAGACCCCGCTGGGGCCCGAACCGACGACGGCGACACGAAGCACGGCGGAGCTCCTCCCGCAGGTGTTCTCCAGCATGACACCCGGTCCCGCGCCCGTCAGCCCATGGCGCGCATACGGTGGATCTCGGCGCTCTGGGTGGCCACGACCTCGTTGGCCATCTCCTCCACCGCGCCGTTGTTCCCGCCGGCCAGCACCTCGCCGGCCATCTTCACGGCGCCCTCGTGGTGGGCGGTCATCAGCCGCAGGAAGAGCCGGTCGAACTCCGCCCCCCGGGCGCCTGCCAGCTCGGCCAGCTGCTGCTCGCTCGCCATGCCGGGCATGGCGCCGTGGTCGTGGCCGCCCGCCCCGGTGGAGGGTGCCGGATGGCGCGCCAACCACTTCTGCATGGCGGAGATTTCGGGCTGCTGGGCGGCCGAGATCCGCTCGGCGAGCCGTTTGACCGGTTCTGCCGAGGCCCGCGTCGGGACCAGCGCGCTCATGGCGAGGGCCTGGCGGTGGTGTTCGATCATGTGCTGGACGTAGGCCCGGTCGGCCGCGTTCGGGCTGTCGTCGGGCCGGCGCCGGGACGCCTCGTCCGGCGAGAGGGTACGGGCCTTCTCACCCGGTCTGCCAGGGGCGATGACCGCCGCGCCGTCGTGCTTCCCCTCGTCCGCGCCCTCGCCGCCCCGGCAGCCGGCCAGTGCCAGCAGGACCGCGGCGGCCACGGCCGCCCCGGCGGTCCGGCCGAGTAACCCTTTTGCCATGTCCATGAAAGGAACATACTGCCGGGGTCCAGGTTCCGTTCCCACCCCGGACGGAATCGACCGGACTCCGATGGGAGGGCACAGTGACCCCAGAGCACATCCGCGCGCGGCGCAGGAGCCTGTCCGTGGCCGCCGCCGCGGCCGGGCTCCTCGCCACGCTCCTGGCGGCCGGCCCCGCGTCCGCCACCCCCGACCCCGGCGACTTAAGCCCGGGCGGCGCCTTCCGGCAGGGCGCCGCCCCGGCCGCAGGGGCGGACGCCGGCCGGGAGCTCGCCCCCGGCGAGATCCCGGGCCAGGACGAGGTCGTCCACAGCGCCAACGTCAAACCCCTGGCCAACGTCCCCAGCACCTATCCCGGCGTCATCAACTCCGACCTGGCCTTCCAGGGCAAGTACGCCTACGCCGGCAACTACAACGGCTTCACGATCTACGACATCGGCAACCCCAAGGCCCCGAAGACCGTGAGCCAGGTGCTCTGCCCCGGAGGCCAGAACGACGTCTCCGTCTACGGGGACCTGCTCTTCCTCTCCACCGACTCCTCGCGCAGCGACGACTCCTGCAACAGCGTCTCGCAGCCCGCGACGGAGAAGTCCTCGTGGGAGGGCATCAAGATCTTCGACATCAAGGACAAGAAGAACCCCAAGTACATCAAGTCCGTCGAGACCAACTGCGGCTCCCACACCCACACCCTGGTGCCGGGCGGCCGTGACATCTATCTGTACGTGGCCTCGTACTCGCCGAACGAGGCCTTCCCGGACTGCCGGCCGCCGCACGACGGCATTTCCGTGGTGAAGGTCCCGAAGAAGGCCCCCACGCAGGCGGCGGTCGTCGCCTTCCCGGTCCTCTTCCCGGACGGCGGCAATCCGGGCGCCCCCACCAACCCCGGCGTCTCCAAGACCACCGGCTGCCACGACATCACGGTGCTGCCGTCCAAGAACCTGGCCGCCGGCGCCTGCATGGGCGACGGCATCCTCTTCGACATCAGCAAGCCCGAGCAGCCGAGGGTCATCGACCGCGTGCAGGACAACGTGAACTTCGCGTTCTGGCACTCGGCGACCTTCAACGAGAAGGCCGACAAGGTGGTGTTCACCGACGAGCTGGGCGGCGGTGGCGGCGCCACCTGCAACGAGGCCACCGGCCCGAACCGCGGCGCCGACGGGATCTATGACATCACCGGCAGCGGCGACCAGCGCAAACTCGTCTTCCGCAGCTACTTCAAGATCCCGCGCCTCCAGGCCGACACCGAGAACTGCGTGGCCCACAACGGCTCGCTCGTCCCGGCCGCCGGCCGCGACATCATGGTCCAGGCCTGGTACCAGGGCGGGGTCTCGGTCTGGGACTTCACCGACTCCGCCCGCCCCCGGGAGATCGGCTACTTCGAGCGCGGCCCTCTCACCACGGACGCCCTCGGCCTCGGCGGGTCCTGGTCCGCGTACTACTACAACGGACACGTCTACTCGAACGACATCACCAAGGGCCTCGACGTGCTCCGTCTCGACGACTGGCGCACCGAGAGCGCGAAGTGGGTGTACATGGACCGGCTCAACGTCCAGAGCCAGCCCGCATACCACTGAGCCGGCCCCGGGACCCTACGCGCCACTGAGGGGAAACGTTCCGCCGGGCGGTCCGCCGTCCGGCGGGACGCCGAGCTCCCAGTCCAGCCCGTAGCGCTGGAACAGCTCCGCCCGCAGCCGGGCCGCCGGCATGGGCGCGCCCGGCAGCAGCACCGCCACCACCGCGCCCATCAGCAGCGCCCGCAGCAGCGGGTAGTCGGTGTCCGGGTCCACCGAGCCGTACCGGGTGACGGTGTCCCGGAGCAGCTGCGCCAGCCGCTGCTGCTCCGGACACTGCACGAAACCCTCGGCCTGCAGGATGCCCGCCATGTGGGTCCGCATCAGCAGCGGCTGGTCGCGGGCCAGCCCGAGGATCGCGTCGATGGCCCGCGCGAGGCGCTCGCGGCCGTCGTCGGTGCGCGGCTCCCGCTCCAGGGCGGCGTCCAGCGTCAGGTGCATCAGCCGGTGCACCGCCGACTGCAGCAGCTGCCGTTTGCCCGGGAAGTAGTACGACACCAGGCCCCGGGCCGTGCCCGCCCGGTCGGCGATGTCGCCGAGCGTCGTGGCCTCGTAACCGTGTTCGGCGACGAGTTCGACCGTGGCCTGGAGCAGCCGCTCCCGGGAACGTCTGCGCAATTCTTCATTGACCGATGCGCTGCGCGGGGACATGCTTACTCCTGCGTTGACTGGCTCCCAGCCAATATACTCAGCGCACGGGGTCGCCTGCTCTGGGTGACACGGGGGATCGCCCAGAGCAGGTACGCCCCGCCCCTCAGGACACGCCGGTTTCCGGCCGATGTCGGCCCAGGGGGAGCGCGATCGCCAGGGCCGCCAGGGCTGCGCCCAGGAGCCAGCCGCCGACCACGTCCGACGGCCAGTGCACGCCGACGTAGACCCGGGTGAAGCCGACCCCGAGCACCGAGACGGCCGCCAGCGCCCACGCCGCGCCCACCCACGCCCCCCGCCGCGCGCCCGGACCGGGGAGGAGCCACAGCAGCAGGGCGCACACCACCGTCGCCGTCATCGCGTGGCCCGAGGGATACGCCGCGAAGTGCGCCGTGGCGACCGGATCCGGCCACATCGGCCGCTCCCGCCCCACCACGGCCTTCAGCGCCTGCTGCACCGCCGCCGCGGCCGCCGTGGCCACGGCGATCCGCAGGGCCCGCTCGCGCCCACCCCGGCGCCACAGCCACAGACAGGCCACGGCGGCGAGGGCGCGCATGGTCCACGGGTCCCACACCCAGTCGGTCAGGATCCGCACCAGGCGCGTGACCCCGGGATGGCCGACGGCGTACGCGTGGAGCCGGAGCACCGCCTCGTCGTCGTACCGGAGGAGTGGTTTCCAGCGGGCCACCACCAGCGCCGTCAGGACCGCGGCGAGCACCGCGCAGCCGATCCCCGTCCACCTGACCCGCTCGCTGCGCATGCGCAAGATCCTCGCACCCGGCCGGGGCCCCGGACGGCCGGGCACGCGCGGGGCGGGCCGGCCTCACCCGAGGCCCCGCAGGCCGCTCAGGCCAGCGCGGTCAGCCCCGGCACCACCGCCACGAGCAGCGGCACCGCCGGCACCAGCGTGGCCAGCGCCGCCAGCCGCACCCGGCGCCCCGCCGAGAGCCGCGGCGCCGCGGACAGCAGCCTGCGCACCCGCTCCGACACGTGCGGCTGCGGGTCCGTCGTCGTCGCGAACACCCCGCGGTCCTCGTTGAGCCCGACCAGCGCCAGCGCCACGGTGAGCCGCCCGAACCGCCGCGAGGCGGCGTCGTCGGCCGCCAGCTCGACGAGCCGGTGCATCTCCTCCTCGAACGCCGCGAACACCGGCACCTGCGGGAAACCGCCCGCCAGCGCCCGCGAGCAGTGCAGCAGCCAGTCGTGCCGGGCCTCCGCATGGCTCTGCTCGTGCGCCAGCACGGCGTCCAGCTGGGCACCCTTGAGCCGGCCCAGCGCCGCCGTGGTCACCACCAGCTGAGGGGCCGCCCCCGGCAGCCACCAGGCGTCGGGCCGCGCCCCCTCCAGCACCACCAGCCGCGCCCCGGCCGGCACCTCCCCGGGCAGCAGCGGCGCCCGTACGAGGAGTTCGGCGCCCCGGGCCCGCCGGCCGGCCCGCGCCCGCAGCACCTCCCGGGTCAGCCGGGCCCCGCTCCACAGCCCGCCGCCGGCGAGCACCAGCGCCGTGCCCACGGCCCACGGGCCGCCGCTCGGACCCAGTGCGTACGCCTCGACCACCCCGTGCGGGGCGGCGGCGAAGAGCCGGCCCCGTACCGCCAGCCAGGCGGCGGCCGCACTCAGCACCATCGACAGGGCGAAACACAGCAGCACCGCACCGACCACGCACTGCCACACCCACAGGGCGACGACCGGTTCGCGCTCGGGCCATTCGGCCCGGGCCAGGAGGCGCGGCGCGAGCACCGCGGTCAGGACGCCGAGCAACAGGAGAGCCGCGGAGACCATCATGGCCGCCAGCCTATGAGCGCGCGCCTACCTGCGGGTACGCCCTCGCCGGATTGGTGACGCAGGACACGTTTGCCCCTGCCTCACATGGTCAGCAGCATCGCCAACATCCCCATCCCCATGGCCAGTCGGCAGGCCCGCGCCAGCTCCGCCGACCTCGCCGGCGGCCCGCCCGCGACCGGCTGCCCGCCCCCGCCCACCGCGACCAGACGAGCCCCGCCGAACAGCACGTACCCCGCGAAGTAGAGGAGCAGCACTCCGGTGACGAGCGGCAGGCCCGCACCGCCCCCGTGCCCGGCGGCCGCCGTCGGCTCCAGGGAGGCCGGGTAGGCCATGTAGGCCATCGCCAGCGCACCGACCAGGTGGTGCGCATGGTGCACCCCGGCGCGCAGCAGCCACAGCGCGTGCAGCACCACCCCGCAGAAGACCGCCAGCAGGAACTGCGCCCCCCAGGCGCCGATGCCCGCGGGCACGGCCATCGCCGCCATCCCGAAGCCCATCAGCGCCTCGCCCGCCGCCGCACCGCGCGCCTCCCGGTCCGCTCCGCCCGCTCTGGTCACCCGCCGCAGGCAGTACGCCCCGCTCACGGCGCACAGCAGCACCAGCAGCCAGGCGGAGAACACGGCGGGAAAGGGCATCGGACCGTGCACGGCAAAACCCCCCGGTTGGTCGTCGTCACCGAAGGGATGCCCAGGCCCGGACGGCCGCACGCCGCCCCGGGTTAGGCTCTGGGTGCCGCACCGGGCATGTCATATGCCACCGAGCAGAACGGAGCACCCGATGTCGACCGCCCACCCCGCCTCCCTGAGCTTCCGCAGCGCCGTGGAGGCGGACGTACCGGAGCTGGTGGTGCTCGTCGAGTCGGCCTACCGCGGCGACGCGAGCCGCGCCGGCTGGACCACGGAGGCGGACTTCCTCGACGGGCAGCGCACCGACGAGGCCGGGGTCCGTTCGATCATCGAGGCCGAGGACGGCGCCGTCCTCGTCGTCGAGCGCGCGGGCGAGCTCGTCGCCTGCTGTCAGCTCGAACACCGCGGCGACCACGCTTACTTCGGCATGTTCGCGGTCCGCCCCGGACTCCAGGGCGGCGGCCTCGGCAAGGAGATCCTCGCCGAGGCCGAGCGGCGCGCCCGCGAGACCTGGGGCGCCAAGGAGATGCGGATGACGGTGGTGAACGTACGGGAGGAGCTCATCGCCTACTACGTGCGCCGCGGCTACCGGCGCACCGGCGAGCTGAGCCCCTTCCCCTACGGTGACCAGCGCTTCGGCATTCCGCTCCGCGACGACCTGGCCTTCGAACTGCTCGTCAAAGACCTGTAGGACGGCGGGAGGCGCAGGCGGGGCTCCGCCGCCGCCCGCCGGACCTCAGGCCGTGAACCGGCCGGTGCTGCGGATCTCCGGGAAGTCGGTGGCGACGCCGTCCAGTTCGAGGGCGCGCGCCAGCCGCAGCTGCTCCAGGGTGTTCACCGTCCAGCCGGTCACCCGCAGCCCCGCCCGGTGCGCCGCCTCCACCGTCTCCAGGGTGAGCCGGCGCAGGTTCAGCGCGACGGTACGGGCGCCCGCGGCCAGGGCCCGGTCGACGATGTCCTCGGCCTCGTCGCCGGCGAGGTCCGCGTAGAGGGCGGTCCGGGCACCGGGCACCCGGCGGGCCGCCTCGGCGAGCACCGCGTCGTGGAAGGAGGCCACCTCCACCCGCGCGGTCAGGTCCCGGCGCAGCACCAGCTCCGCCAGCACGCCGACGGCGGCCACGTCCCGGACCGACACCTGCAGCGGGGTGCGGACGGCGTCCAGGACGTCCTCGAAGACCGGCACGCGCTCGCCTTCCCCGGCGTCCAGTTCGCGCAGTTCCCCCAGGGTCAGGTCGGCGACGGCCCCGGCGCCGTCGGTGGTGCGGTCCACCTCGGCGTCGTGCAGGACGACGAGGGCGCCGTCCTTGCTGAGCTGCACATCCATGGAGATGACGTCCATGCCGGAGCGTTCCGCGCGGACGAACGACCGCAGGGTGTTCTCCGGTTCGACACCCATGACCCCGCGGTGACCGATGGTGAGGAAAGTCAAGGTTCTCTCGCTTCCGTCGACGGCGGCTCCCCGCGCGGTCGCGGTGTCCCTGCCGGCCGCGCGCGGTGAGGACGCATGCTAGTGCGCCGCGGAAGCGTTGGGACCGGCCGTGCAGAGCCCGCGGCGAAGCCGACGGCCGGTTCCCGCCAGGGTTCCGCGCCGCCGTACACCCGTCCGGGGCCCCGCCGCGTCACCCGTGCGTGGGCGCGTCCCCGCCGCCTTGACGGCGGCCGCTCCCGGCGCCGGATCGCGTCGGCGCGAGCTCCGCCAGATCCGCCAACAGGGCCTCTGCCAGGTCGAGTTCCGCCAGGAGGCGGCGCTCGCTCCAGCGCAGCGCGAGGGCGGGGAAGGCCCATTGCGGCACCTCGGCCGCGTGCGCCGCGGCCTCCCGTACGGCGGCCAGCTCGGCCCGGGTCCGCTCCAGGTGCGCGCCGACCATCGCGCGCAGCCGCTCCGGCTCGGCGAGGTGTCCGAGCCAGATCCGCAGCAGCAGCCCGTGCTTGAGCACCGGGGGCCCCGCCTCGGCGGTGTCGCTTGCCCAGCCCGCCAGGGCCGCGCGCCCGGCGGGGGTGATGGCGTAGCGGCGCTTGGCCCGCGCCTCCTCGGGGCCGGAGCGTGCGGAGGCCGCGTACCCCAGTTCCTCCAGGCGGCGCAGCTCCGAGTAGATCTGGCTGATCGCGGGCGACCAGTAGAAGAAGCGGAGCGAGGAGTCCGCCCACTTCTTCAGCTCGTAGCCGGTGCGCTCCCCGGGGAAGGACAGCAGGCCCAGCACCGCCCACGCCGTGGCCGGCAGGTCCTGCCCGCTCGCGTCGCGCTCCTTCTCGTGCCGCCGTGGGTCTTGCTTCTTCGAGATCTGACTACTAGTCATATTCCGAATTGAAGTAAGGCCGGGCACGGGACGCAACCCTGGAGGCACCGTGAAATTCTCCGTGATCTTCGAAGCGCAGCTCGCCGATCCCACCGTGGAGCGCGAACACCAGGTCATCCACGACTGCGTGGAGCAGGCCGTGCTCGCCGAGCGGATGGGTTTCGACCGGATCTGGGCCGTGGAGCACCACTCCCTGAAGTGGTACGCCCACATGAGCGCGCCGGAGATCTTCCTGAGCTGGGTCGCGGCCCGGACGCGCACCATACGCATCGGCCATGGTGTCGTGTGCATGCCCTTCGGCTTCAACCATCCGGTCCGGGTCGCCGAGCGGGCCGCCATGCTCGACCTGCTCTCCGGGGGACGGGTCGACCTCGGTGCCGGGCGCGGCGGCACCGAACAGGAGACCTCCCTGTGCGGCGTGGACCGGGACCGCACCGCGCAGGAGGTCGAGGAGGCCCTGCGGATCATCGGCAAGGCCTGGCAGGAGGACGAGCTGGAGTACCACGGTGAGCTGCTGGACATCGACCCGCACCCGATCCTCCCGCGCCCCCGGCAGACCCCGCACCCTCCGCTCTTCCTGGCCTGCAGCCGCGCCGAAACCCTCGTGCAGGCCGCCGAGCTGGGCATCGGGGCCCTGGTGATGGGCTTCTCCGGACCCGAGTCCATCGCGGGGATGCGGGCGGCCTACGACCGGGCGCTCACCCGGCGGGACGGCGCCCGCTTCGTCTCCACCGTCGTCAACGACCACTTCTCGGTGCTCTGCCCGACCATCGTCCTCGACGACCGCGAGGAGGCCCGCCGGATCGGCATCCGCGGACAGCGGTTCTTCGCCCAGTCCATCGGCCACTGGTACGGGGGCTCCGGCATCCCGGACGAAGCGGTGGTCGCGGGGGCCGACGAGGCCGCGGAGCTGCGCAGGGCCGCCGAGCAGGTGGTGGCCCGGCTGCACGAGCAGGACATCCCGGTCCGGCCGACCTCGACCGCCACGTTCAACGCCGACCACGCCTACGGCAGCGCCGACGACGCCATCGCCTACGTCGAACGGCTCCGGCAGGCCGGTGCCGACGAGATCATGTGCCTGGTCCAGATGGGCACCGTGCCGCAGGAGGCCTGTCTGGAGACCCTGCGGCAGTGGGGCGAGAAGGTCATCCCCCACTTCCGCGGCGCGTGAGGGGCGCTGCCGTGAGCGATCCGACCGACCGGCTCGACCCCGCCGCCCGGCCCTGGGCCGCAGCGCTGACCGCCGCCTTCCCCGACGTCGGAGGGCGCGTGACGGACGCCGCCCTGGCCCGCCGCCTCCTCGCCGCCGCCTCCGGCGCGGCCGCCGCCCTTCCGCGGCCGGCCGTCGGCGCCGTCGAGGACCTGGAGATCCCGGGGCCGGCCGGAGCGCCGCCCCTGCCGCTGCGGGTATACCGTCCCGACCCGCAGCGGTGGCCCGGCCCCCGGCCGACCGTGGTGTTCTGCCACGGCGGCGGCTGGGTCCTGTGCGACCTGGACAGCCATGACGCCACCGTGCGCGCGCTCTGTCGGGCCTCCGGGGCCGTCTTCGTGTCCGTCGGCTACCGCCGGGCTCCCGAGGACCGCTTTCCCGCCGCCGCCCTCGACGCCCACGCCGCGCTGGACTGGGCCGGCGCCCACGTCGCCGGGCTGGGCGGGGCTCCGGGCGCGCTGGTGGTCGCCGGGGACAGCGCCGGCGGCAACCTCGCGGCCGCCTCGCTGCTGCTCGCCCGGGAGCGCGGGGGACCGGCCGTCGCCCTCCAGGTGCTCGTCTATCCGGCGCTGGACGCCGCCCAGAACAGCGGCTCGTACCGGCGCAACGCCGAGGGCTGCTTCCTGACCGCCGCCCACATGCGCTGGTACTGGGAGCAGTACCTCGGACCCGGCGGCGACGGGCGCCATCCGCTGGCCTCGCCGGGGACGGCCGACCTCGCCGGGCTGCCGCCCGCCCACGTGGTCACGGCCGGGTGCGATCCGCTGTGCGACGAGGGGGCCGCGTACGTAAGGCGCCTGCGCGCCGCGGGTACGGCGGCCCGCCGGGACCACCATCCGGGCATGTTCCACGGCTTCCTCGCGCTGAACGGCGTGCTGCCCGCAGCCCGTTCCGCGCTCGGCCGGATCGCCGAAGCCGTCGCAGGGACGGTGCATGGCGGGAAGAATTACGGTAACGATGGGGGTGAGGCAGGATAATTTCCCGCTCATCCACTTGAACAGGAGAGCCTTACATGCTTACGCTGCTTTGACGTGAGGTTCTCCTGTGGAGGAAGTGACATGACGGAAACTCTTGTGCCGGGTTCTGCCGGTGCGGTGATAACCGCCGGTGCGCGGGTGGTCGACCACCCCGCGTGGCCCGAGCTCAAGGCCGCCGTGGAGGAGATCCGCCCCTGGCAGGCCAAGGACGGTTCCATCGACTTCGAGGCGGCCGGTGCCCCGGCTCCGGCGCAGGTCGAGGCCGCCGTGGAGCGCGTGATCAGCGGTGTCCAGGCGCTGTCCCCGCTGCTGCCGCACGCCGCCGAGTACCACAAGGCGCTGGTCGCGGACCTGCGCAAGTGGGTCGTGGACGGCTTCAAGGTCCCGGACTTCCTGGACTCCCTGATGGCGTTCCACCCCGCCGCCGAGCGCGCCGACGGGCTCCAGCACCTCGTCGTCTTCCCCATGTACACGCAGAACGGCAACCTCGACCGCAACTTCGAGGCCGTCGTCCTGAAGATGGTCTGGCCCGAGTGGCTCTCCGAGCTGGAGCGCACCCGGTACGACAACCCGCTCTTCCTCGGCATCACCTTCGAGGACTTCACCCCGGGCTACGACACGCACTCCGCCGTGCTCTTCCCGGAGACCATCGCCGTCCGCGAGGCCCCCGAGCGCTTCACCTGGGGCGGCATCTTCTGCGACCGCGAGGCCGCGCGCTACCGCAAGGTCACCGAGGCCGCCGTCGAGATCCTCGGCGTCGAGCTGCCCGAGGACATCGCGCGGATGGTCGAGGACCAGGAGCGCTGCGAGAAGGCCTTCGTCCTGTGGGACATGGTCCACGACCGCACCCACAGCCACGGCGACCTGCCGTTCGACCCCTTCATGATCAAGCAGCGCCAGCCGTTCTGGATGTACGGCCTGGAGGAGCTGCGCTGCGACCTCACCGCCTTCAAGGAGGCCGTGAAGCTGGAGTCCGAGGGCAACGAGCACGGCCGTGACGTGCAGTACGCCGTCCTGTTCGACCGCATGTTCCGCTTCCCGGTCTCGGGCGACCGCAACCGCAACTACGACGGCCTCGGCGGCCAGCTGCTCTTCGCGTACCTCCACAAGCACGACGTCGTGCGCTGGACGGACAACAAGCTGAAGATCGACTGGATGCGCGCCCCCCAGGTCACCAATCAGTTGTGCGCCGAGATCGAGGACCTCTACCGGGCCGGCATCGACCGCCCGAAGCTCGTCCACTGGTTCAAGGCCTACGAGCTCGTCTCCACCTACCTCGCCCCGCACCCGGGATCCAAGTGGGCCAAGGGCCCCGACGCCCTCGACCTGACGCAGCCGCCGCGCAAGCTCGTGGACGACGTGCTTCCCGACGAGTTTCCGCTGAGCATGTTCTATGAGGCGCTCGCGAAGAAGCTCAAGGGAGTGATCGCCTCCACCAAGGGCATCACTGCAGTGAACGCCGGGACGGCCGAGCGGGCCGCCGCGTGAGCGTTCGCCCACAGGAGGCTGCACAGATGAACGACTCTGGGATCGCCGGAAACGGCAACGGCGTGCTGCACGGCGCCGTGGTGGCGGTGGCCGGGGCCGGCGGGCCCGCCGGCCGCGCCACCCTGCTCCGCCTCGCCGAGGCGGGCGCCGTGGTCGTGGCGTCCGACGCCGACCCGGCGCGGCTCGCGGAGGCCGTGGACGCGGCGCGCTACGCCCACGGCGGCGCCACCGTCACCGGGGACACCGTGGACCTGCTCGACCTCGACGCCACCAAGGCGTGGGCCGAGCGGACCGAGAAGGAGTTCGGCCGCGTGGACGGCCTGGTCCACCTGGTCGGCGGCTGGCGCGGCAGCGCCTCCTTCACCGAGACCGACCTCGCGGACTGGGCCTTCCTGGAGAAGCTCCTCATCCGCACCGTCCAGCACACCTCGATGGCCTTCCACGACGGCCTGCTGCGCAGCGACCGCGGCCGCTACGTGCTGGTCAGCCAGTCCGGCGCGCACAAGCCCGTCGCCAACAACGCCGCGTACAACGCCGGCAAGGCGGCCGCCGAGGCCTGGACGCTCGCGATGGCCGACTCCTTCCGCAAGGCGGGGGGCGAGGAAGGCCCGGGCGCCGCGGCTGCCATCCTGGTGATCAAGGCACTGGTGCACGACGCGATGCGCGCCGAGCGTCCCAATGCGAAGTTCGCGGGCTTCACCGACGTCAAGGAGCTGGCCGAGGCCATCGCCGGCGTATGGGACCGGCCCGCCACCGATGTGAACGGACAGCGTCTGTGGCTCACTCCGCAACCGTGAAGACCGATGCCCGCCGGCACCACGATCCGGCGGTCCGCGGTTTCGCGAGCGACAACTACGCGGGGGTTCATCCAGAGATCCTGGAAGCCCTCGCCCTGGCCAACGGCGGCCATCAGGTCGCCTACGGCGAGGACGAGTACACCGAGAACCTGCAGAAGATCATCCGCAGCCACTTCGGCCCGTACGCCCAGGCGTACCCCGTCTTCAACGGCACCGGTGCGAACGTCACCGCCCTCCAGGCGCTGACCGACCGCTGGGGCGCGGTGATCTGCGCCGAGACGGCGCACATCAACGTCGACGAGGGCGGGGCACCCGAGCGGATGGCGGGGCTCAAGCTGCTCACCGTCCCCACCCCGGACGGCAAGCTCACCCCCGAGCTCATCGACCGGCAGGCCTGGGGCTGGGAGGACGAGCACCGGGCGATGCCGCAGGTCGTCTCGATCACCCAGAACACCGAGCTGGGCACGGTCTACACCCCGGACGAGATCAGAGCCATCTGCGAGCACGCGCACGGCAACGGCATGAAGGTCCACCTGGACGGGGCCCGAATAGCCAACGCCGCGGCCTCGCTCGACGTTCCCATGCGCACCTTCACCAATGCGGTGGGCGTGGACGTGCTGTCCTACGGCGGCACCAAGAACGGCATGATGTTCGGCGAAGCCATCGTCGTGGTCAATCCGGACGCGGTCCGGCAGATGAAGCACATCCGCAAGATGTCGATGCAGCTGGCCTCCAAGATGCGGTTCGTGTCGGTGCAGCTGGAGGCCCTGCTCGCGAAGGACCTGTGGCTGCGCAACGCGCGGCACGCCAACGCGATGGCGCAGCGGCTGGCCGCGGGTGTCCGGGAGACCGACGGGGTCGAGATCCTCTACCCGGTGCAGGCCAACGCCGTTTTCGCGAAGCTGCCGCACGACGTGTCGCGGCGGCTCCAGCAGCGGTACCGCTTCTACTTCTGGGACGAGGTCGCCGGTCACGTCCGCTGGATGTGCGGTTTCGACACCCAGGAGGAGGACGTCGACGGCTTCCTCCAGGCGCTCAAGGAAGAGCTGGCCCGCTAGCCGGTTGACCTTGGCTCCAACTGAATATTTATGCCTCCGGCTGCAAATCTATTGATTCGGGGCCGGAGGCATGCCTATGCTCGGAGGCATGCAGCTGATCCAGCAGAGCCCAGACGTCCACGACTATCTCGTGTCTGATCAGGCGATTGACCACTGGCACCCCGTGGTGCAGGAGACCGCGGACGCTCTCTGGTCCGCCACCGGAGATGCATACTCATACGCCAAAGCTGCGTTCGAGTTCGTGCGGGACACGATCCCGCACTCGGCGGACTCCGGGGATCTGCGGGTCGCCTGGCGCGCCTCCGACGTGCTGAGCACCCGTAACGGCATCTGCTACGCGAAGTCCCACGCGCTGGTGGCCCTGCTGCGGGCCCAGGGCGTCCCGGCGGGCTTCTGCTACCAGCGGCTGGCCGACGACGACGGCTGCAACCCCGTCGTCCACGGCCTGGTGGCCCTCCGGATGCCCGGCAGCAGCCGGTGGTATCGCCAGGACCCGCGCGGCAACAAGCCCGGCGTGGACGCCCAGTTCACCCTGGACCGGGAGCAGCTGGCCTTTCCCGTACGGCCGGAGCTCGGCGAGGTCGACTACCCCGAGGTGTACGCCGCCCCGCACCCGGCCACGCTCAAGGTGCTGCAGGAGGCCGCCGACCGGCCGGAGCTGTGGCGGAACCTGCCGACGGCTCTGTAGCCGGCGCCGAGGGTACGGATCCCCGCGGGTGCGCCAGCAGGGCGTGCAGCAGGGCCGCCGCCAGGAGCAGGACGGAGATCCCGGCCAGCAGGGCCTGCGGCGGTGCCCCGGCGGTGACGCCGACGAGAGCCGCGCCGAGCGAGGCGGCCGTCAGCTTGAGGCCGGCCCCGAGGGTGAACACCTGGGTCCGTACGGCGTCCGGGGCGTACTCCGACCGGATCCGCAGGGTGGCCGTCAGCAGCGGCCCGTCGCACACCCCGGCCACCGCGAACAGCGCCGCCCCGACGGTGACGGAGGGGGTGAAGGCGGCCGCGGCCAAGGCGGTCCCGGTCCCCGCCATCGCCCAGCGCGCCGCACGCCCCGGATCGGCGGCCGTGATCCGGCCCAGGGTCAGCGAGCCCGCCAGCGCCCCCAGGGCGAACGCGGTCATCAGCGCGCCCCCGCCGCCCGGGCTGCCGAGCCGGGTGGCCAGCAGGACCGCGGTGGTGGTCAGCGAGCCTATGCCGAGGAAGGCCAGGGTCGTCGCCGAGGTGATCGCCCGCAGCTCCCGGATCCGCCACAGCGCCGCCAGGCCCTCGGCCAGCCCGGCCCGCAGCGAAGCGGGCTCCCGGTCCGCGCCACCGTTCCCGTACGGCAGCGTCGCGGCCAGGGCGGCCGCGAGGGCGCCGGCCAGCGCGAGCACCGCCATGGCGGGTGCGGCGGAGCCCAGCGCCGCGACCAGGCCGACCGCCGCCGGAGCGGTGACCGCCGCGGCGTTGTAGGTGGCCGCGTCCCACGCGTAGGCCCGGTCGCGCCGGGGCCCCGCCGGGACCAGATCGGCGACCAGGCTGGACATCCCGCCCGTCACCATCGGCCCGCAGCTGCCGCCGAGGACCGCGGTGGCGAGCACCAGGGGCACGGGGGCCCGGCCGAGCAGCAGCGCGAGCGCCGCCACGGCGCACGTGAACCCGGCCAGGGCGCCCACGTGGAACAGCCTCGGGCGGCGTGACCGGGCCGCGGCGGCCCCGGCGAGCGGAGCCGCCAGCACGTGGGGGGCCAGCCATGCCGTCAGCACGAAGGCACCGTGCCCCGCGCTTCCCGTCCGCTCCAAGGCGAGCAGGACCACGGCCAGCCCCATGCCCTCGGAGGCGACCCGTGCGGCCAGTGCCGCCGCCAGGTACCGCCCGAAGCCGCCCATCCCCGACCCCCTCCCGTTGGTAACGTGTTAGCGGCACAAGACGTTACGCCATCACGTGGCAGCAGGAGGGCGCATATGAGCGGTTCCGGGCACGGGTTCTCGGCCGTGCGGCGGCTGATCGACCTCGCCGAGGCGGTCCGGGCCGACCCGGACCTCCCGCGCAGCGGGCTCATGGAGCTCCTCGCCCGGCACGGGGAGCGCCCGGCGGACCTCACGGAGGAGGAGTTCGGGGAGGCCGACGCCGCCGAACTGCGGTCCGCCGCCGCGCGGATGGCGGCGCTGCTGGCCGAGACCGACGAGGACCGCGCCGCCCACGCCCTGAACGCCCTGTTCGCGCAGTACGCCACCCGGCCCCGCCTGACCCGGCACGACGGCCACGCCTGGCACCTGCACGTGGACCGGGGCGAAGGGGCCGGGTGGGGCGCCTGGTTCCTGGCCTCGGGCGCCCTGGCCCTGTCCGGGCTGCTCACCGAGCACGGGCGGATCGCCTGGGGCACCTGCGCCGCCGAGGGGTGCGGGCGGCTCTTCCTCGCCGCCGGCCCCGGCAGTGCCCGGCGCTACTGCTCCTCGGCGTGCGCCACCCGTGCCCGGGTGGCGGCGCACCGGCGGCGCAGGCGCGAGCAGGCGGAGCGCTGACGCCCGGATGCCGGCCACGCTGTCCGATAGGAAAGTTTCCTGTCGGATAACGTTGTCAACTTGGCATGCTCATGAGTACGTTCGGCGAGGAAGTCCCGTCCCCCCACCTCCGACGGAGGCGCTTCATGCGTTACGGAGTCCCCACCGGGATCGCGGCCCTCGCCCTCGGCCTCGCCGCGGCACTCATGCCCACCCCCACCGCACAGGCCGGCCCCCCTGCCGCCGCCCCAGGCCCCTCGGCCGCCGTCACCGTCCAACGGGCCGCGGCCCCGGCCGCGTTCACCCACCCCGGGGTGCTCACCAGCCGCCCCCAGCTGGACTTCGTGCGGGCCAGGGTCCAGGCGGGGCAGCAACCGTGGAAGGGCGCGTTCGATGCCATGCTCGCCAGTCCCTACGCCTCGCTCTCGCGTACGCCCCGGCCGCGCGCCGTCGTCGAGTGCGGTTCGTACTCCCATCCGGACATCGGCTGTTCCGACGAGCGCGAGGACGCCATCGCCGCGTACACCGACGCCCTCGCCTGGTACCTCACCCGGGACACCCGGTACGCGAAGAAGTCGATCGAGCTGATGGACGCCTGGTCGGCGAAGATCAAGGACCACACCGACAGCAACGCACCCCTGCAGAGCGGCTGGGCGGGCTCCACCTGGCCGCGCGCCGCCGAGATCATCAAGCACACGTACACCGGGGGCTGGCCGAACCAGGCCCGCTTCGCCGCCATGCTGCGCGAGGTCTACCTGCCCGAAGTGATCAACGGCCGGCCGAGCAGCAACGGCAACTGGGAACTGATCATGATGGACGCCGCGGTCGGCATCGCCGTCCACCTCGACGACCGCGCCGCCTACGACAAGGCCATGGCGATCTACCTCGGCCGCGTCCCGGCGTACTTCTACCTGGCCTCGGACGGCCCGCAGCCCGCGTACCCGCCGCGCTCCGGCATCGACACACGCGGCGAGCTGATCGAGTACTGGCACGGCCAGAGCACCTTCGTGGACGGCCTGGCCCAGGAGACCTGCCGGGACTTCGGCCACACCGGCATGGGGATCGCGGCGACCATGCACGTCGCCGAGACCTCCCGGATCCAGGGCGTCGACCTGTATCCCCGCTTCAAGGACCGGTTCCGCCACGCGCTGGGCTTCCACGCGCAGTACGAACTCGGTGCGCCGGTGCCCTCCTGGCTCTGCGGTGGCAGCCTCAGCAGGGGGATCGGGCCCGCCACCGAGGTCGGCTACAACGCCCTGCACACCCGGCTGGGCGTGGGCATGGAGAACACCCGCAGGCTCACCGAGGGACGGCGCCCGGCGGGGACCGAGAACCACTTCGAGGCGTGGGAGACCCTGACCCACGCCGACAACCCGAACTGACCGGGTGGCCCTGACGGCCTGACGGCCTGACGGCGTACGGCCCCGGCACCGGGCGCGGCGGTGGGACCGTACGCTCAGCCGTCCCAGGGGTGGGAACTCAGCCCGCTTCCTTGACCTGGGCGGCCGTCGGCGCGGTCCCGCCCAGGTGGGCGGGCAGCCACCACGCGTCCTCCGCGTCCTTGGGCGTGGCCGGGTAGGCGCGCTGCGCCGCCTCCAGCAGCTCCTGGACCCGCTCGCGCAGGCGGCGCGTGATCGCCCCGGCGTACTGGTCGGTCGGCGCCTCGATGGGCTCACCGACCCGCATGGTCACCGGGATGTGGCTGCGCTTGAGGTTCTTCGGGCGGCCCTTCGTCCACAGCCGCTGGGTCCCCCACAGCGCCACGGGGATCAGCGGGACGCCGGCCTCCTGGGCCATCCGCGCCGCACCCGACTTGAAGCTCTTGAGGGTGAAGGACTGGGAGATCGTCGCCTCCGGGAACACACCGATGATCTCGCCGGAGCGCAGCGAGTCGAGGGCGTGCTGGTAGGCGGTCTCACCCTGCTTGCGGTCCACCGGGATGTGCTTCATCGCGCGCATCAGCGGTCCGGAGACCCTGTGCCGGAACACCGACTCCTTCGCCATGAAGCGCACCAGGCGCTTCTGCGGCCGGGCCGTCAGGCCGGCGAAGATGAAGTCGAGGTATCCGATGTGGTTCGACACCAGGACCGCCCCGCCCTTGCGCGGGATGTTCTCGGTGCCCTTCATGTCGATGCGGATGTCGAGCGCCCGGAAGAGGGTGTGCGCGGCGCCGATCACCGGAGGGTAGACGAGCTCAGCCATGCTGGGGGGACCCCGCTTTCTGCCTGGGGAGGTTCTCCCGGCCGGAAGTTACGGCTGCGTAGGTACGCGGCCCTTGGGGATCGTGCCCCATACGCGGCCCGGTGGCCAGTCCGGACTCTTGTGCCCGGGGAGATTCTTGTCACGCGGGGAATGCGGTGCGTGTTCCCGGCGCTCGGATCAGCGTACGAACGTAGGACCATGGTGCGGGCACCGGGGTACCGCCGAGGACTGCGGCACCGGTGAGAGCGGCGAGGGGAGCAGCGGTGCGCGAGGACGACGTGACCGGGCGGGACGCGGGCGGCGGACGGCTGGGCGCGGCCGAGCTGGGCGCGCGGCCGGGGGAGCGGGCCAGTCTGGTGCAGTTCTCCAGCGCGTTCTGCCAGCCCTGCCGCGCCACCCGGCGGATCCTCACCGAGGTGGCGGAACTGGTCGACGGGGTCGAGCACATCGAGATCGACGCCGAACGGAACCTTGAGCTGGTCCGCGCTCTCGGCATCGAGAAGACCCCCACCGTGCTCGTCCTGGACTCCGCGGGGCGGATCGTGCGGCGGGCGGCCGGGATGCCCCGCAAGGCCGACGTGATCGCCGCGCTGGGCGCCGCCGTATGACCGGAGCGCCGGTGCACGCGCCCGCACGCACCGTGACGCGCCTCGCATCTGCCCGCCGCGGCTTGACTGTGTACACGGGTGATCGCCAGGCTGGCGGCATGCGGTACGAAATCCTGCTGTACGGACGGGTCCACGTGGACCTCGTCCGCCACGCGAGCGCGCGCTGTCGGGGCCACTGAACGGACCCGACACCCGAACCGACCGCGCCCGCGTCCGCCGCCCCCGTGCGGCAGAAGGAAGCCTCCCCATGACGGCCTCGACGGCCCACGCCACCTCGTCCGCACTCGCCTCCCCGCTCCCGGCCCCGTCCCTGCGCTCCGGCTCCGGGCTGCCGGGCTCGCCCGACCTGCTGCGCTCCGTCTTCCGACGGCACGCTGCGGGCGTCGCCGTGATCACCGCCGAGGACGGCGGCCGGCCGGTCGGCTTCACCGCGACCTCGCTCAACTCGGTCTCGGCCGATCCGCCGCTGCTGTCCTTCACCATCGGCACCGGGGCCTCCACCTGGCCCGCGATACGCGACTCCGAGCACCTGGGCGTCCACATACTCGGCGAGCACCAGCAGGACGTGGCCGGTCTGTTCGCCCGCAGCGGAGCCGACCGCTTCGGGCCTGCCACCGGCTGGGCTCCGGGCCCGCACGGGGTCCCGCTGCTGGACGGCGTACTGGCGTGGCTGGTGTGCCGGGTCGTGGCGAGGGTGCCGGCCGGCGAGCACCGGGTGATCATCGCGGAGGCGGTTGCCGGGGACCCCGCCGGGGAAGGTCGTCCCCTGCTGTACCACCAAGGTCGCTTCAACGCGTTGCGTGACTGAATCGTCCCTGCTGGGGCGGGTTGGGGCGGCGTTGGACAGATCACAGTTCACCGGCCTTGCCTCCTGGGGGCACCCAGGGTGTACTGACGAGTAACATTCCCTTCGGAGCGCGGGCCGCCCCGACCGGGATCCGCCCGACAAGGCGCCTATGCTGCCTGCACAAGGCGGTATCAGAAAAAGACGATGCGGTAGGAGAGCCGGCGTGAGCCTGAGGATCGTTGTCTGTGTGAAGTACGTGCCCGACGCCACCGGCGACCGGCACTTCGCCGATGACCTGACCGTCGACCGCGACGACGTGGACGGTCTGCTGTCGGAGCTCGACGAGTACGCCGTCGAGCAGGCGCTGCAGATCGCCGACGAGGCCGACGACGCCGAGATCACCGTCCTGACGGTGGGCCCCGAGGACGCCAAGGACGCGCTGCGCAAGGCGCTGTCCATGGGTGCCGACAAGGCCATCCACGTCGAGGACGACGACCTGCACGGCACCGACGTCATGGGCACCTCGCTCGTGCTCGCCAAGGCGATCGAGAAGGCCGGCTACGACCTGGTCATCACCGGCATGGCCTCGACCGACGGCACCATGGGCGTCCTCCCGGCGATCCTGGCCGAGCGTCTGGGCGTCCCGCAGGTCACCCTGCTCTCCGAGGTCAAGGTCGAGGACGGCACCGTGACCGGCCGCCGCGACGGCGACACCGCGAGCGAGCAGCTGGAGGCCTCCCTCCCGGCGCTCGTCTCGGTGACGGACCAGTCGGGCGAGGCCCGCTACCCCTCCTTCAAGGGCATCATGGCCGCCAAGAAGAAGCCGGTGGAGTCCTGGGACCTGGAGGAGCTGGAGATCGAGGCCGACGAGGTCGGTCTGGAGGGCGCCTGGACCAAGGTGGACTCCGCCGCGCAGCGTCCGGCCCGCACCGCCGGCACGATCGTCAAGGACGAGGGCGAGGGCGGCAAGCAGCTGGCCGAGTTCCTGGCCGGCCAGAAGTTCATCTAAGAGCTTCAGCCGAAACCTCTCGATCGCCCCCTGACTACTTCGCATTCGCAGGAGCATTCCCATGGCTGAAGTCCTCGTCTACGTCGACCACGTGGACGGCGCCGTCCGCAAGCCCACCCTTGAGCTGCTGACCCTCGCCCGCCGCATCGGCGAGCCCGTCGCCGTCGCCCTCGGCGCCGGCGCCGAGAACACCGCCGCCGCGCTCGCCGAGCACGGCGCGGTCAAGGTCCTCACCGCCGACGCCCCCGAGTTCGCCGAGTACCTCGTCGTTCCGAAGGTGGACGCGCTGCAGGCCGCGTACGAGGCCGTCTCCCCGGCCGCCGTGCTCGTCCCGTCCTCCGCCGAGGGCAAGGAGATCGCCGCGCGTCTGGCGGTCCGCATCGGCTCCGGCATCATCACCGACGCCGTCGACCTGGAGGCGGGTGACGAGGGTCCGGTCGCGACGCAGTCCGCGTTCGCCGCGTCCTTCACCACCAAGTCCCGCGTCTCCAAGGGCACCCCGGTCATCACCGTCAAGCCGAACTCGGCTCCGGTCGAGGCCGCCCCGGCCGCCGGCACCGTCGAGGCGCTCGCCGTCACCTTCGGCGCCCTGGCCACCGGCACCAAGGTCGTCTCCCGCACCCCGCGCGAGTCGACCGGCCGCCCCGAGCTGACCGAGGCCGCGATCGTGGTCTCCGGCGGCCGCGGCGTCAACGGCGCCGAGAACTTCCACATCATCGAGGAGCTCGCGGACTCCCTCGGTGCCGCCGTCGGCGCCTCGCGCGCCGCCGTCGACGCCGGCTGGTACCCGCACACCAACCAGGTCGGCCAGACCGGCAAGTCGGTCTCCCCGCAGCTGTACATCGCCTCCGGCATCTCGGGCGCGATCCAGCACCGGGCCGGCATGCAGACCTCGAAGACCATCGTGGCCATCAACAAGGACGCCGAGGCCCCGATCTTCGACCTGGTCGACTACGGCGTGGTCGGCGACCTCTTCACCGTCGTCCCGCAGCTGACCGAGGAGATCAAGGCGCGCAAGGGCTGACCTGCGCTTCTCTGAGCCCCGGGGCCGTGTGGTGATTCTCACCGCACGGCCCCGAGTCGTTTGCCCGACCGGGCAGAGGGACCATTGACTGAGCGGAATCACGTGACTAAATTCTGCTATGCGGATCTAAGCTTCCGTGAAGCGGAAAAGAGGAGAGTGCACGATGGGTCAGCAGGAGAAGGTGGCAACGAGCCTCGCAGGCGCGGTCAGCGAGGGCATCAGCGCCTCCCTCGCCCCGGTGGACGCGGAGCTCGCGCGCCACTACCCGGGCGACCCCGGCACCCGGCAGCCCATCCACACCGTCTACGTCCCCGGCGACGTCTTCGCCGCCGACACCATCCGCTCCTGGGGCGACCAGGCCCTCGCGGCCCTCGACGAGCACGCCCCGGACGCCGCCACCTTCGCCAAGGTCCTCGGGATCTCCGACGAGCTGGCCGTCCCCGTCTACGACCGCGTGCGCGCCAAGCTCGCCTCCGAGCCGATCGAGGACCTCCGCGTCGACTTCGAGGACGGCTTCGGCGTCCGCTCCGACGAGGAGGAGGACCAGGCCGCCGCCCGCGCCGCCCGCCTCGTCTCCGAGGCCTTCGCCAACGGCACGAACGCCCCGTACATGGGCATCCGCATGAAGTGCATGGAGTCCAACGTCCGCGACCGCGGCATCCGCACCACCGACATCTTCCTGACCGGCCTGCTGGAGCACGGCGGCCTCCCCGACGGCCTCGTCCTGACCCTGCCCAAGGTCACGTACGCCGAGCAGGTCACCGCCTTCGTCAAGCTGCTGGAGGCCTTCGAGACCGCCCGCGGCCTGCGCCCGGGCCGGATCGGCTTCGAGATCCAGATCGAGACCAGCCAGTCGATCGTCGCCTCCGACGGCACCGCCACGGTGGCCCGCATGATCGAGGCCGCCCGCGGCCGCGCCACCGGCCTGCACTACGGCACCTTCGACTACAGCGCCTGCGTCGGGGTCTCCGCCGCGTACCAGTCGAGCGACCACCCCGCCGCCGACCATGCCAAGGCGATCATGCAGGTCGCCGCCGCCGGCACCGGCGTACGCGTCTCCGACGGCTCGACGAACGTCCTGCCGATCGGCACCACCGAGCACGTCCACGAGGCCTGGAAGCTGCACTACGGGCTCACCCGCCGCGCCCTGGCCCGCGCCTACTACCAGGGCTGGGACATGCACCCGGGTCACCTCCCCACCCGCTATGCGGCGGTCTTCACCTTCTACCGCGAGGGCCTCGAAGCCGCGGCCGCCCGCCTGAAGGCGTACGTCGCCAAGATCGAGGGCGACGTGATGGACGAGCCCGCCACGGCCAAGGCCCTGGCCGGCTACCTGGTCCGCGGCCTCGACTGCGGCGCCGTGGGCACCGACGAGGTCACCGCCCTGACCGGCCTGACCCGCGCCGAACTCGACGCCTTCGCCATCCCGCGCCGCTCGGCGACGCTGACGGCGACCGCCTGATCCACCACCCCGACCCCACGCTGCCCGGCCACGACCCCGTGCGCCGGGCAGCGGCGTACCCGGAACGCGCGGCCGCACCAGGGCCTGCCCGGACCGGACAGCGGAGCAGTCACCGAGGCCGGTAAGTCGACCGCACCAGGGCCTGCCCGGACCGGCCCCGTAGGCGGGGGGCACGTCGGGCGGGGGTGGGGACCTGCGGAGGGGAGGGGTCCCCGGCGTGGTCGGTGGCGCGTTTGGCGCGGGTGGGCGTGGGTGCGTCATGGGCTGCCCGGACCGGCCCCGTGAGCGGGGGCACGTTGGGCGGCGGTGGGGACCTGCGGAGGGGAGGGGTCCCCGGCGTGGTCGGTGGCGCGTTTGGCGCGGGTGGGCGTGGGCGCGTCATGGGCTGCCTGGACCGGCCCCGTGGGCGGGGAGCCCGTTGAGCGGCGGTGGGGACCTGCGGAGAGGAGGGGGCCCCGCCGTGCTCGGTGGCCGGTGGTGCGTGGCGTGGGTGGGGGTGGGTGCGTCATGCTCTGCCCGGACCGGCCCCGTGAGCGGGGTGCACGTTGGGCGGGGGTGGGGACCTGCGGAGAGGAGGGGTCCCCGCCGTGGTCGGCGGTACGTATGGCCAGCGAGGGCGTTGGCGCGTCATGGTCGCGCGGACCGCCGCCGGCCCGCGAGCCCCCCTCTTCTCGCAGGTCCCGACCTCCGGCCGGGTGCACCCCCGCCTCCGGGGCCGGTCCGGGCCGCCTGGGGCCCCGTCCCGGGCACCTCGGGCGCGCCGACCGGTCGTGGGCTCGTGGAGCACCGGCCAGCAGTTCGCCCTAGGGTGACGGGCCGGTCAGGACGGACCGCCACCGGCCCGCGAGCCCCCTCTTCTCGCAGGCCCCGACCCCCGGCCCGCTGCACCCCCGGCCTCCGGGGCCGGTCCGGGCCGCCGGGCCACCGTCCCGGACACCTCGGACGCGCCGACCAGCCGTGGGCTCGTGGAACACCGACCGGCAGTTCGCCCCAGCGGGACGGCCGGTCGGGACGGACTGCCGCCGGCCCGCGAGCCCCCCTCTTCTCGCAGGTCCCGACCTCCGGCCGGGTGCACCCCCGGCCTCCGGGGCCGGTCCGGGCCGCCTGGGGCCCCGTCCCGGACACCTCGGACGCGCCGACCAGCCGCGGGCTCGTAAAACACCGCCCAGCAGTTCGCCCCAGCGGGACGGCCGGTCGGGACGGACCGCCACCGGCCCGCGAGCCCCCTCTTCTCGCAGGTCCCGACCCCCGGCCCGCCGCACCCCCGGCCTCCGGGGCCGGTCCGGCCCGCCCAGGCCACCGTCCCAAGACACCCCCGGCGCATACGCAGCCACCGACCTTTCAAAGGCCACTCTGATGCGACGGGCGGTCAGGAGGGTGACGGAGGCAGCTCGCCCGAGCCGCGGGGGACCAGGGTGGTGGGGAGTTCGAGGCGGGTCGCGGGGAGTTCGGCTCCCGACAGGCGCTGGAAGAGGCGGTCCGTGGCCACCCGGCCCAGGGCCGCCGCGTCCTGGGCCACCACCGTCACGCCCGGGCGCAGCAGATCGGCCAGTTCGAAGTCGTCGAAGCCCACCAGGGCCACCGGCTGCGGGTGGTGCGCGAGGACCCGTACCACCGTCACCGTGACCCGGTTGTTCCCCGCGAAGACGGCCGTGACCGGGTCCCGGCCCGTGAGCATCCCCCGGGCCGCCGCCGTGACGTGCTCCGGGGCCGTCGGCCCCAGGGACACCCAGGCGCCGTCCACCGCCAGTCCCGCCTCCGCCATGGCCGCGCGGTACCCCCGCAGGCGCTCCGTGGCCGTGTGGATGCGCGGGTGGTCGCCGATGAAACCGATCCGCCGGTGACCGCCCGCGATCAGGTGCGCGACCCCGTCCCGGGCGCCGCCGAAGTTGTCCGACAGGACCACGTCCGCCTCGATCCGGCCGGCCGGGCGGTCCACGAACACCGTGGCCACCCCCGCCCGGATCTCCGGCTCCAGATAGCGGTGGTCGTCCCCGGCCGGGATCACGATCAGCCCGTCCACCCGGCGCGCGCACAGCGCCAGCGCCAACTCCCGCTCGCGCTCAGGGTCCTCGGCACTGGAACCGTTGATGAGCAGCGCGCCGTGCGCCCGGGCCACCTCCTCCACCGCCCGGTTCAGCGGCCCGTAGAAGGGGTCCGCGAGATCCTCCAGGACCAGGCCCACGGTGGCGGTACGCCCCTTGCGGAGCACCCGCGCGCTGTCGTTGCGGCGGAAGCCGAGCGCCTCGATGGCCTCCTCGACCCGTCTGACGGTGTCCGGGGTGACCCCCGGCTCGCCGTTCACCACCCGCGACACGGTCTTCAGGCCGACGCCCGCACGGGCCGCCACGTCCTTCATGGTCGGCCGGCTGCCGTAGCGGGGATCGGACGGACGACGGGTGTGCGGCACGGTACGCAAACCTCCCAGGGCAACGGGCACGACGACGGGCACGGCTGTGACCTTGAGGATAAGCACTGGCCCGGGGAGCGGGTTTCCGTGGCAGGGTGATGCGGGCAAGCCACTGGGGGCTCCGGACGAGCCATGGGGAGAGGGGTAGACGTGATTGTCTGGATCAACGGCACATTCGGCGCCGGGAAGACCAGCACGGCCCGCGAACTGACCGGAATCCTGCCGGACAGCACCCTGTACGACCCGGAGCTCATCGGTGACACGCTGCGCCGGCTCCTGCCGCACAAACGCCTCGCGGAGGTCTCCGACTACCAGGACCTGCCCAGTTGGCGGCGCCTGGTGGTGGACACGGCCGCCGCGATGCTCGCCGAGGTGGGAGGCGTGCTCGTGGTGCCGATGACGCTGCTGCGCCAGGAGTACCGCGATGAGATCTTCGGCGGGCTCGCGGCGCGGCGGATACCGGTGCGGCACGTGCTGCTCGCCCCCGCGGAAACGATCCTGCGGGAGCGGATCGCCACCCGTGAGGAGCCGGGGGCCCCGGAGCTGGTGGACGTACGGGTGCGGCAGTGGGCGTACGACCACATCCCGGTCTACCAGCAGGCGCTGGGCGGCTGGCTGACGGCCGACGCGCACGTCGTGGACAACGGCCGCCTGACCGTGCGGGAGACGGCCGAGCGGATCGCCGAGGCCGTGCGCACGGATACGGCCGGCGTGTGCGACATCGTGCAGACGCCGGAGCCGACGCGGGAGACGGTGGCGGCCGGCGTGCTGCTGTTCGACGAAGAGGACCGGGTGCTGCTGGTCGATCCGACGTACAAGCCGGGCTGGGAGTTCCCGGGCGGGATCGTCGAGCCGGGAGAGGCACCGGCCCGTGCGGGCGTGCGGGAGGTCGCGGAGGAACTCGGCGTCGCGCTGGAGCGGCCGCCGCGGCTGCTGGTGGTCGACTGGGAGCCCCCAGCTCCCCCGGCGTACGGCGGGCTGCGGATGCTGTTCGACGGCGGGAGGCTCTCCCAGCGGGCGGCGGCCGGGCTGCGGCTGCCGGGGCCGGAGTTGCGGGCGTGGCGGTTCGTGACGGAGGAGGAGGCGGGCGCGCTGCTGCCGCCGCAGCGGTACGAGCGCCTGCGCGGGGCGCTGCGAGCCCGCGAGGCGGGCCGCCCGGCCTACCTGGAGGCGGGCCGTCCCACGCCGTAGCCCCCGGGGCCCGGGCCGGACCGGATCTGCCCGGCCGGTCTCCCGACCGGACCGGCCTTGCGCCGCCCGCCGCCGGTGGCTTCCGGCGGCGGGCGGCGGGCGGCGGACGGCCGGGTCAGGCGGCGGCCGCGGCGAGGGCTCCGGCGGCGTCCGCCGTGAGCGGAGCACCGTGACCGAAGCACGCGACGGCCGGGGACAGTGCCGCGAGGCGCCGGAAGGAGTTCTGCGCCTCCGCCCGGTCCACGTTGAAGACGCCCAGCATCACCTGCCCCACTCCCGCGATGCAGTCACCGGCGAAGAGCACGCCGTGGCGCGGCAGATGGATGCCGATGCTGCCCGGGGTGTGGCCGGGGGCGTGGACCACCACCGCCCCGTCGCCGAAGGGGAGCACCTCGCCGTCCTCCAGCTCCCGGTCGACGCGGGTCGGCGGTGCCTCGGGAACCGTCAGGCCGTGCTCGTACAGCGGGACTTCCCAGTCGAGGAGCACCGGCTCGGGGACCGGGAGCTCCCCGCGGATCACCGGGGCGTCCAGGCGGTGGGCGAGGACCTCCGCGCCCCAGCGTGCCGCGAGCTCCTCCGCCGAGCCGACGTGGTCGCGGTGGCAGTGGGTCAGCACGATCCGCTCCAGCCGCTCCGGGTCGAGCCCCAGGGACCGGATGGCCGTCTCGATCGCGGGCGCCGCACCGGCGTGCCCCGCGTCGATCAGGGTGAGGGCCCCGCCGTCACGCCACAGGTACGCCTGCCCGATCGGGAAGCCGAGCAGGTGCAGCCGGCCGGGGATCACCTCGACGGTCTCTATTGTTTCGACAAGATCCATGCCGTGACCGTACGCCCCGGGACTCCGCTCCCGGGGCGTCGTTCACCGGGAGCGGAGTTCGCCCTGGGCGCAGCTCCGTCGGCGTCGGCTCAGACGGCCTTGGACGCCGCGTAGTTGACCAGGAACAGGGCCTCCGCGACCGAGAGGCGCTCCAGTTCCTGCGGCGAGACGCTCTCGTTCACCGCGTGGATCTGCGCCTCCGGCTCGCTCAGCCCGATGAGCAGCATCTCCGCCTGCGGGTACAGCGACGTCAGCGTGTTGCACAGGGGGATGGACCCGCCCATGCCGCTGATCTGCATCTCCTGGCCCGGGTACGCCGCCTGCAGGGCCGCCGCCATCGACGCGTACGCCGGGCTGTTCGTGTCGGCCTGGAACGGCTGGCCCTGGCCCACGACCTCCAGCTCCAGGCGCGCCTTCCACGGCGTGTGCGCCACCAGGTGCGCCTCCAGGAGCTTGATCGCCTCCGTCGTGTCCACGCCCGGCGGCACGCGCAGGCTGATCAGCGCGCCCGCGCTCGCGTGCACGGAAGGGGTCGCACCGACCACCGGCGGGCAGTCGATGCCCAGCACGGTCACCGCCGGGCGGGCCCACAGCCGGTCCGCGACCGTGCCCTCGCCGATCAGCTCGACGCCGTCCAGGACGCGCGCGTCGGCGCGGAAGTCGGCCTCCGGGTACTGCAGACCCTCCCACACCGCGTCCGAGGCCAGCCCGTCGACCGTCGTCGAACCGTCCGCAGCCCGCAGCGAGTCCAGAACGCGGATCAGCGCGGCCAGCGCGTCGGGGGCGGCACCGCCGAACATGCCGGAGTGCAGGTTGCCCGCCAGGGTGTCGATCTTCACCTTGATCAAGGTCATCCCGCGCAGCGTGGCCGTCACCGTCGGCAGGCCCAGCCGGAAGTTGCCCGCGTCGCCGATGACGATCGTGTCGGCGGCCAGCAGCTCCGGGTGCGCCTCGGCGTACTGCTGGAGTCCGCCGGTGCCCTGCTCCTCCGAGCCCTCGACGATCACCTTGACGCTCACCGGCACCCCGCCGTTCGCCTTCAGGGCGCGCAGCGCGAGCAGGTGCATGATGAACCCGCCCTTGCAGTCCGCCGCACCGCGCCCGTACCAGCGGCCGTCGCGTTCGGTCAGCTCGAAGGCCGGGGAGGTCCAGGCGGCGTCGTCCAGCGGCGGCTGTACGTCGTAGTGGGCGTAGAGCAGGACGGTCGGAGCGCCCTCGGGGCCGGGCAGGAACCCGTACACCGACTGGGTCCCGTCCGGGGTGTCGAGCAGCGCCACGTCCTGGAAGCCCTCGGTGCGCAGGGCGTCCGCCACCCAGTTCGCGGCGGCCTCGCTCTCGCTGCGGGGGAACTGCGCGAAGTCCGCCACCGATTGGAAGGCCACCAGCTCGGCCAGCTCCTGCTGGGCGCGGGGCATCAGCGAGGCGATGGTCTCGGCGACCGGATTCGGCGACATGGGCACGCTCCTCATGGGTGCGACGTTGTTCTACGTGTACGCCGCCCGATCCGCGTGGTGCGCGTATACCGGGTACGGCGGGAGACGGTCCCGATCCTCGCACAGCAGGACGAGCGGAACGCGCGCCGTAGGATTTCCCCGGCATCGGAGCAACCGCATGATCAGGAGCAGCAACACATCGTGAGCAGCGACGAAAGCACCGTCGGCGGGTCCGGCGCAGCAGGGCAGGCCGCTCAGGGGGCGGGCGAGGGCATGGCCGGGGGGACCGGCGAGGTGTGGGACGTGGTCGTGGTCGGGGCCGGGCCGGCCGGCGCCTCGGCCGCGCACGCGGCGGCGACGGCCGGGCGGCGCGTCCTGCTGCTGGAGAAGGCCGAGCTGCCCCGGTACAAGACCTGCGGCGGCGGCATCATCGGCCCCTCGCGCGACGCCCTGCCGCCGGGCTTCGTGCTGCCGCTCCAGGACCGCATCCATGCCGTCACCTTCTCGCTGAACGGGAAGCTGACCCGGACCCGCCGTGCGAAGCACATGCTGTTCGGGCTCATCAACCGGCCCGAGTTCGATGCCGGTCTCGTCGCGGAGGCCGAGAAGGCCGGTGCGACGGTGCGTACGGGTACCGCCGTCGCGCGCGTCGAACAGCACGGGGCGGCAGTGCCCGACCGGCGCACCGTGGCCGTGGTGCTGGCGAGCGGGGAGACCGTGCTGGCCCGGGCCGTCGTCGGGGCGGACGGCAGCGCGAGCCGGATCGGCGCCCACGTCGGGGTGGAGATGGAGCAGGTGGACCTCGGCCTGGAGGCGGAGATCCCCGTTCCGGAGACGGTCGCCGAGGACTGGAAGGGACGCGTGCTCATCGACTGGGGCCCGCTGCCCGGCAGCTACGGCTGGGTCTTCCCCAAGGGGGACACCCTCACCGTGGGCGTCATTTCGGCCAAGGGAGAGGGCGCGGCCACCAAGCGGTACCTGGAGGACTTCATCGCCCGGCTCGGCCTGGCCGGTTTCGAGCCGTCCATCTCCTCCGGCCACCTGACGCGCTGCCGCACGCCCGAATCGCCGCTCTCGCGCGGCCGGGTGCTGGTGGCGGGCGACGCGGCCGGACTGCTGGAGCCGTGGACCCGGGAGGGCATCTCGTTCGCCCTGCGCTCCGGCCGGCTGGCGGGGGAGTGGGCCGTCAAGATCTCCGAGGCCCAGGACGCGGTGGACGCGCGGCGCCAGGCCCTGAACTACGCCTTCGCCGTCAAGGCCGGTCTGGGCGTGGAGATGGGGATCGGGCGGCGGATGCTCACCCTCTTCGAGGCGAAGCCGGGGCTCCTGCACGCGGCGATCACGGGCTTCCGCCCTGCCTGGCGGGCGTTCGCCCGGATCACCCGGGGTTCGACGACGCTGGCCGAACTGGTGCGGACGTATCCGCTGGCCCGCAAGGCGCTTCAGGTGCTCGACGGCCGCCAGGCGCGCAGCCGCGCAGAGGCGGCGGACCGCGGTGCGGGTGCGGGCGCCGTCCCGGGTGAGGGTGAGGGCAAGGGCTAGGTCCCGGCTCAGGAGGAGGGGGGGTGCCCCTCTGGGCTTCGTCAACTCGTGGGGGCGGGTGGGGTTCGTAGAAGGTGCCATCGCGGAGCATCGCGAACAACACGTCGGCTCGGCGTCTGGCGAGGCAGAAGAGGGCTTGGGTGTGGTGCTTGCCCTGGGCAATCTTCTTGTCGTAACAGGCTGCCGACGCCACCGCCGCGCTGGGCGCCCGGCTCGCCTGCGCCTGCCCGCAGGCTGACCCGCCCGGCCACCCGGCGCCGCCCGCACCCGACGGGAACGCCCACGGCCCTGGCATGCACCACGTGGTGCATG
>NZ_JBEXRC010000018.1:0-135542 GCF_040612915.1 Streptomyces sp. NPDC006326
CCCGCGCCGGCCGCGGCGCAGGCTTGCACGCGGGCGCCCGCCTACACCCCCCGCCTTAACCCCCCCCCCCTCAAAACAAGACCGGTGGGGCAGGACACCGCCGGTGTCCTGCCCCTCCTCCCGTTTCAGGATCAGGCGCGGTACGCGGTCCACATGCTCTTCATGCGGGACACCTGGCCCGCGGTGAACTGGTACATGCAGGAGTCGTACGTGTAGTCCATGAAGTTGTGGATCGGGTCGACGCCCGCCTTGTTGGTGCAGCTGTCGCGGCCGGTCGGGCACTCGAACGCCGCGCTCTTCTCGGCCGGGGTGTCGGAGACGGAGTCGCCGCTGCCCGAGCAGCCGCCCTGGAAGGTGTGGTAGAGGCCCATCCAGTGGCCGACCTCGTGGGTGGCGGTGTCGCCCTCGTTGTAGTTGGCGGCGGAGCCGCCCGGGAGCGAGGTGTTGAGGAGGACCACGCCGTCCATGTTCGGCTGGGAGGCGTAGGAGCTCGGGAAGGTCGCCCAGCCGAGCAGGCCGCCGCCGAGGTTGGCGGTGTAGATGTTGAGCGCGTTCTTGCCGCCCTTGCGCAGGGCCGTCTTCATGTCCTTCTCGGCCTGGGTGCCGTCGGACACGTTGTACCAGGAGGCGTTGTCGGTGTAGTCGGTGCCGGCCAGCGAGAACTGGAAGCCGGAGTCGACGTTGCCGGTGCCCTGGCCGCTGTAGGCGGCGTTGAGGACCGCGATCTGGTTGCTGATGTCCGTGGCGGTCAGCTTGCCGGCGGTGCCGGAGGTGATGACGTGGACGTACACCGGGATGGTGGTCGCGGTGGTCGCCTCGGCGGCTCTCATGAGCCGCTGCGGGCCCTGCTCGGCGAGCTTCTTGCCGAGGTCGGCGTCCATGGCCTTGACCTGGGCGTCCGTCACCTCGTTCGGCTCGGCCGCCTTCTTGTCCTTCGGGCGGGCGATGCGTGCGTTGGCGGAGGCGTCCGTACCGGCGCAGGCCTCGGAGCCGGACTTGGCGGCGGCGAAGGTGGTGGGGGCGGTCAGGGGGGCGAACGCCAGGGTTCCGGCCAGGACGGCCGTACCCATGAGGCGGCGGCGGAGCTTGGGGGATATGCGGGCAGCAGCGCGCACGTGCGACTCCTCGCGAAGCGTGGTGGGGGGTGAGGGATTTCCTCACGCTGGCGCGAAGCTTATGTGTCCATGTCATGCATAGAGCAAGACCTGTAAGTAAAAGATTTGTTGCTTCTGCGTCCGAAGGGGCCCCTGGTCTGCACCAGAGGCCCCTTCAAACGAGAGATTTGACGGATCGTCAGCGGACCGGCTGGTAGACCCGTTCCACCTTCTGCGTGCCGTTCAGTGTCCGGAACGAGCGGGTCCATGCGGAAGTGGCGTCCTGCCGCCGCTTGTCGGATATGACGTAGTAGTCCATCTGTGAGCGCTCGGCCGTCACGTCCAGCACCCCGTATCCGTGGGCGTCCATGTCCAGCCACTTCACGTGCCAGTTGGCGGCCCTGATGGCGGACTCGGCCACCAGCGAGGCGGTGTCCGCCGGCACGTGCAGCATGTCGTCGATGTTGTCGGAGGTCACCGACGTCACCACGAACTCGGTCGCGGCCGTCCCCGAACCCGGGTACGTCGCCATGTTCACCGGAACCTCGTTCGCCCACGCCATGTGGATGTCACCGGTCAGGAACACCGTGTTCCTGATGTTCCGGTCCCTGAGGTGGGCGAGCAGCTCCTTGCGGTCGTCCGTGTACCCGTCCCACTGGTCCACGTTGATGGCGAGACCGCCCTCGGGCAGGCCGAGCAGCTTGGTGAGCGGCCCCAGCAGGTGCGCGGGCAGGGAGCCGAAGGCCACCGGCGAGATCATCACCGACGTGCCGACCAGCTTCCAGGAGGCGTTCGAGCTCGCCAGGCCGGACTTGAGCCAGTCCAGCTGGGCGCGCCCGGTGATGGTGCGCTCCGGGTCGTCCACGGCGCCGCTGCCGACCTTGACCTGCTCGGAGCGGAAGGAGCGCAGGTCCAGCAGGTGCAGGTCGGCGAGGGTGCCGAAACGCAGCCGCCGGTAGACGGTGCCGGCGGTGGAGGTGCGTACGGGCATCCACTCGAAGTACGCCTGCTTGGCGGCGGCCGCCCGGGCCGCCCAGTCGCCCTCGGCCCCCGGGGTGTGGTTCTCCGCGCCGCCCGACCAGGCGTCGTTGGCGAACTCGTGGTCGTCCCAGATCGCGACGATCGCGTGCGCGGCGTGCAGGGCCTGGAGGTCGGGGTCGGTCTTGTACGTGCCGTGCCGGGTGCGGTAGTCGGCGAGGCTGAGGATCTCGTGCTGGGGCTCGTGCCGGCGTACGACGTACTTGGCCTCGGGGTAGCCCCCGGTCTGGTACTCGTAGATGTAGTCGCCCAGGTGCAGGACCGCGTGCAGGTCAGAGCGGGCGGCCAGGTGGCGGTAGGCCGAGAAGTAGCCGGATTCCCAGTTGGCGCAGGAGACCACGCCGAAGCGGACCCCGGGCGTCGTGGTGTCGTGGCCGGGGGCGGTCAGGGTCCGGCCGACCGGGGAGACGGCGGAACCGGCGGTGAACCGGTAGAAGTACGCGGTCTGCGGCCGCAGTCCGCGGACGTCCGCCTTGACCGTGTGGTCGGAGACGGCGCTCGCGGTGACGGAGCCGCTCGCCACGATCCGGGAGAAGGCCTTGTCCTCGGCCACCTCCCAGGTCACGGGGGTGGCCGGGCCGACGCCGGAGCCGGGTACGGCCTCGGGGACCGGGGTGACGCGGGTCCACAGCAGGATCCCGTCGGGCAGCGGGTCGCCGGAGGCGACGCCGTGCAGGAAGGCGGGCGCGGTGTCGGCCGCCGACGCGGAGGGGGCTCCCAGGGCCGCCGTCGCGAAGGGGACGAGGGCCGCGGTGGCCGCCGCGGCCTTGACGACCGAACGGCGGCGCGGCGAAGCCGCAGAGGAAGGGGGGAGTTGACTGGTCACGGACGATCATATTACTGACGGGTATAACCCCCGGTACACCCTTGTGCGGCAACGGGCGGGCGAACTCTGGGAGTACGCCCGCCCGTTGACGGACCGGCCGGTCGGCCGTCTGCCGTCAGCCCGTCTGCCGTGGGCCTTCGGCCCGCGGCCTCCGGTCAGCCCGCGAGAGCCTTGTCGACGGAGGCCGTGAAGTCCTCCGGCGTCATCTTCTGGATCTCGATCTTCTTGCCGTCCATCTTCAGCGACGGGGTGCCCGTGACGCCGCTCTTGTCGAAGACCTTCGACATCTCCACCGCCCAGCGGTTGTACGTACCGTCCTCGACGGCCTTCTTGAACTCGGCGTTCCCCTTGAGCGCCGGCACCTGGTCGGCGACCTGGAGCAGGTAGTCGTCCTTGCCGAACTTGTCGTCCTTCTCCTCCGGGTGGTTCTCCTTGGAGTAGAGGGCCGACTTGTACTCCAGGAACGCCTCGGGGCTGACGTTCAGGGCCGCGCCCAGCGCGCTCAGGGCGTTCTTGGAGCCGCTGCCCCCGAAGGCCTTGTCGAGGAAGGTGGCGCCGACGTACTGGATCTTGTACTTGCCTGCGTCGAGGTCCTTCTTGATCTGCGGTCCGACGTTCTGCTCGAACTGCGAGCAGACCGGGCAGCGCGCGTCCTCGTAGAGCTCCAGCGTCTTCTTGGCGTCGGCCTTGCCCAGGACGACGGTCGTGCCGTTGTCGCCCGTGGTGTTCTTCGGCGCGACCAGCTGCGCGTCCGCGGCCTTCTCCCATTCGCCGGGCTTGTTGGCCTGGACGACTGCGTAGCCGATGACGCCGGCCACGGCGAGGACGCCGACCACGCCGAGCGCGACGATCACCTGGCGGCGCGCCTTCGCCTTCTTCGCCTGCTTCTCGCGCTCGGCGCGCAGCCGCTCGCGGGCCGCCGCCTTGTTCGCCTGGCTGTTGCGTGAACTCATGTGGATCTCCGTGGTGTGACAAAAGGGGTGGAAGGAACTGCCGTACGCGTCTCAGGCGCTCAGGAGCGCCGCGCGTACGGGAGGTCCCCGACGTCCCACGGAGTGGACGGGAAAGCGCGTACGTGCCGCCGCGCCCGCAAGCGCCGGCCGGGGCGTCCGCCGCGCCGGGCGGGCGGTCACCGCGGCCGAGGCGGCCACCAGCAGCAGCGGCCGGAACGCGAAGGCGGCCACCGCCCGCACCAGCCGGCCCAGCGAGCGCTCCCCGTACCGCAGCCAGGCCGCGGCCAGCAGCCCGACGCAGACGTGGCCCCCGAGCAGAAGCCAGGGCGTCCACGGGCCGGGCGAGGCGAGCAGCGCGGCCGGATCGCGGCCGGGCGCGGGCACCCCGGCCAGCGGCCCGCCCACCGGAGCCCCGCCGCACAGGCCGTCCAGCCCGATGGCCCGCAGCGGCCCCGAGACGGGGCCGCCCGCCGGGCCGTAGCAGACGTGCTGCCCGGTGGTGAAGACCGTGTCGGCGGCCAGTTCCAGCGGTACGAGCAGGGCGGCGATGGGGCCGAAGCCCCGCTCGCGGCCCGCCAGCGCGTACGCGATCACGAAGACGGCGGCGAAGGCGCCGGCCACCGTCGCGGGAGGCAGCGGCGCCCGCGACAACAGGACGTGCGAGCCGGCGGAGAGCAGCACGACGAGTGCGCTGAACAGCGCCGCCCGCAGCCCCCTGAGTCCTGCCCCTGATATGCCCATCGCCGCGAGTGTGCCATGCCTCCCTGTGAATCCAAGGCCTGGGCCCCGGACCGCCGGGACCTTACGGCCGGATCCTGCCGTTGCGGAAGAGGTCGACGAAGATCTGGTGGTCGGCGCGGGCCCGGGCCCCGTAGGCGTGCGCGAAGTCGACCAGCAGCTCCGCGAAGCCCTTCTCGTCGGCCGCGATGGCTGCGTCGATGGCCCGCTCGGTGGAGAACGGGACCAGCGAGTGGCCGCTCCCGGCCTCGTCGGCCGCCGCGTGCATGGTCGCCGTGGCCCGCCCCAGGTCCGCGACCACGGCCGCGATCTCCTCCGGGTCGTCGAGGTCGCCCCAGTCCAGGTCCACCGCGTACGGGGAGACCTCGGCCACCAGCTGCCCCGACCCGTCCAGCTCCGTCCAGCCCAGCCACGGGTCGGCGTGCGCCTGCAGGGCCCGCTGGGAGATCACCGTGCGGTGGCCCTCGTGCGCGAAGTAGTCCCGCACCGCCCGGTCGGTGATGTGCCGGGAGACGGCCGGGGTCTGCGCCTGCTTGAGGTAGATCACGACGTCGTTCTCCAGGGCGTCGCTGTGCCCCTCCAGCAGGATGTTGTACGAGGGCAGGCCGGCGGAGCCGATCCCGACGCCCCGGCGGCCCACCACGTCCTTGACCCGGTAGGAGTCCGGCCGCACCAGCGACTCGTCGGGCAGGGTCTCCAGGTACCCGTCGAAGGCGGCCAGCACCTTGTAGCGGGTGGCGGCGTCCAGCTCGATGGAGCCCCCGCCGGCCGTGAAGCGCCGCTCGTAGTCCCGGATCTCGGTCATCGAGTCCAGCAGCGAGAACCGGGTGCGGGAGCGGGCCGCGCGCAGGGCCGCCAGCAGCGGACCCTCGGCGGTGTCCAGGGTGAAGGAGGGCGCCTCCTCGTGCCTGCCGCCCGTCGCGAGGTGGTGGATCCGCTCCCGGTAGGCGCCCGCGTAGATCCGTACGAGCTCGCTGATCTGCTCGTCGCTGAAGGCCTTGGTGTAGCCGATCAGGGCGACGGAGGCGGCGAACCGCTTCAGGTCCCAGGTGAAGGGGCCGACGTAGGCCTCGTCGAAGTCGTTGACGTTGAAGATCAGGCGGCCGTTGGCGTCCATGTAGGTGCCGAAGTTCTCGGCGTGCAGATCGCCGTGGATCCACACCCGGCCGGTCCGCTCGTCCAGGTAGGGGCCGCCGTGGCGGTCGTGCTCCAGGTCGGCGTAGAAGAGGCAGGCCGTGCCCCGGTAGAAGGCGAAGGCGGAGGCCGCCATCTTGCGGAACTTGACCTGGAAGGCGGCGGGGTCGGCGGCGAGCAGCTCACCGAACGCGGTGTCGAAGACGTCGAGTATCTGCTCGGCGCGCTGTTCGTTCGTCGTCTCGGGGACCGCCATGGCGGGTGCCTCCTGGTGGCGCGGGATGGTTCACGTTTTTGATCGTGAGGGCTCGGACAGGTGTCCTGGCCTTGCAACGGATGACCGTACCGGTCGGTGCCCCGGATCTGTCAGTCGGCCGACGTAGACTTCGAGGCTGCCCCCCTCACAGCCTCCGGAGGTCTGCAACCGTGACCAAGCCGCCGTTCACGCACCTGCACGTCCACACCCAGTACTCGCTGCTGGACGGTGCCGCGCGGCTCAAGGACATGTTCAAGGCGTGCAATGAGATGGGCATGACGCACATCGCCATGTCCGACCACGGCAACCTGCACGGGGCGTACGACTTCTTCCACTCCGCCCAGAAGGCCGGGATCACCCCGATCATCGGCATCGAGGCCTACGTCGCCCCCGAGTCCCGGCGCAACAAGCGGCGCATCCAGTGGGGCCAGCCGCACCAGAAGCGCGACGACGTCTCCGGTTCCGGCGGCTACACCCACAAGACGATCTGGGCGGCGAACGCCACCGGCCTGCACAACCTCTTCCGGCTGTCCTCCGACGCCTACGCCGAGGGCTGGCTCACGAAGTGGCCGCGCATGGACAAGGAGACCATCAGCCAGTGGTCGGAGGGCCTGATCGCCTCCACCGGCTGCCCCTCCGGCGAGCTCCAGACCCGGCTGCGCCTCGGCCAGTTCGACGAGGCCCTGAAGTCGGCGTCCGAGTACCAGGACATCTTCGGCAAGGACCGCTACTTCCTGGAGCTGATGGACCACGGCATCGAGATCGAGCGCCGGGTCCGCGACGGCCTGCTGGAGATCGGCAAGAAGCTCGGCATCCCGCCGCTGGTGACCAACGACTCGCACTACACCTACGCGAGCGAGGCGGCCGCCCACGACGCCCTGCTCTGCATCCAGACGGGCAAGAACCTCTCCGACCCGGACCGCTTCCGGTTCGACGGCTCCGGGTACTACCTGAAGTCCACGGACGAGATGTACGCCATCGACTCCTCGGACGCCTGGCAGGAGGGCTGCGCCAACACGAAGCTGGTCGCGGACCAGATCGACACCGAGGGCATGTTCACGTTCCGGAACCTGATGCCGAAGTTCGACATCCCGGAGGGCTACACCGAGGTCACCTGGTTCCGCGAGGAGACCATGCGGGGCATGCACCGCCGCTTCCCGGGCGGCATCCCCGAGGACCGCCTCAAGCAGGTCGAGTACGAGATGGACACCATCATCTCGATGGGCTTCCCCGGCTACTTCCTCGTGGTCGCCGACTTCATCATGTGGGCCAAGAAGCAGGGCATCGCCGTCGGCCCCGGCCGAGGCTCCGCGGCCGGCTCGATCGTGGCGTACGCCCTCGGCATCACCGACCTCGACCCCATCCCGCACGGCCTGATCTTCGAGCGCTTCCTGAACCCCGAGCGCATCTCCATGCCCGATGTCGACATCGACTTCGACGAGCGCAGGCGCGTCGAGGTGATCCGGTACGTGACCGAGAAGTACGGCCAGGACAAGGTCGCCATGATCGGCACGTACGGCACGATCAAGGCCAAGAACGCCATCAAGGACTCCGCCCGGGTCCTGGGCTACCCGTACGCCATGGGCGACCGGCTCACCAAGGCCATGCCCGCCGACGTCCTCGGCAAGGGCATCCCGCTCTCCGGCATCCTCGACCCGAACCACCCCCGCTACGGCGAGGCGGGCGAGATCCGCTCGATGTACGAGAACGAGCCGGACGTGAAGAAGGTCATCGACACCGCCATGGGCGTCGAGGGCCTGGTCCGCCAGATGGGCGTGCACGCCGCCGGCGTGATCATGTCCAGCGAGACGATCACCGACCACGTGCCCGTCTGGGTGCGGCACACCGACGGCGTCACCATCACCCAGTGGGACTACCCGAGCTGCGAGTCGCTCGGCCTGCTGAAGATGGACTTCCTGGGCCTGCGCAACCTCACGATCATGGACGACGCCGTCAAGATGGTGAAGGCCAACAAGGGGATCGACATCGACCTCCTGGCCCTCCCGCTCGACGACCCCAAGACCTTCGAACTGCTCCAGCGCGGCGACACCCTCGGCGTCTTCCAGTTCGACGGCGGACCCATGCGCTCCCTGCTGCGCCTGATGAAGCCCGACAACTTCGAGGACATCTCCGCCGTCTCGGCCCTGTACCGGCCGGGCCCGATGGGCATGAACTCGCACACGAACTACGCGCTGCGCAAGAACAAGCAGCAGGAGATCACCCCGATCCACCCCGAGCTGGAGAAGCCGCTCGAAGAGGTGCTCGCGGTCACCTACGGCCTGATCGTCTACCAGGAGCAGGTCCAGAAGGCCGCCCAGATCATCGCCGGGTACTCGCTCGGCGAGGCCGACATCCTGCGCCGCGTCATGGGCAAGAAGAAGCCCGAGGAACTGGCGAAGAACTTCACCATCTTCCAGGAAGGCGCCCGCAAGAACGGCTACAGCGACCAGGCGATCCAGGCGCTGTGGGACGTCCTGGTCCCCTTCGCCGGCTACGCCTTCAACAAGGCCCACTCGGCCGCGTACGGCCTGGTCTCCTACTGGACCGCCTACCTCAAGGCCAACCACCCGGCCGAGTACATGGCCGGCCTGCTCACCTCGGTCAAGGACGACAAGGACAAGTCCGCGATCTACCTGAACGAGTGCCGGCGCATGGGCATCAAGGTGCTCCCGCCCAATGTGAACGAGTCGGAGTCGAACTTCGCCGCCCAGGGCGACGACGTGATCCTCTTCGGCCTCACCGCCGTGCGCAACGTCGGCCAGAACGTCGTCGACTCGATCATCAAGACGAGGAAGGCCAAGGGGAAGTACTCCTCCTTCCCCGACTTCCTGGACAAGGTCGAAGCCGTCGTCTGCAACAAGCGCACCATCGAGTCGCTGATCAAGGCCGGCGCCTTCGACGAGATGGGCCACACCCGCAAGGGCCTGGTCGCCCACCACGAGTCGATGATCGACAACGTGGTCGCGGTCAAGCGCAAGGAGGCCGAGGGCCAGTTCGACCTCTTCGGCGGCATGGGCGACGAGGGCGGGAGCGACGAGCCCGGCTTCGGCCTCGACGTGGAGTTCTCCGACGTCGAATGGGAGAAGTCCTACCTGCTCGCCCAGGAGCGCGAGATGCTCGGCCTCTACGTCTCCGACCACCCGCTGTTCGGCCTGGAGCACGTCCTGTCGGACAAGACCGACGCCGGCATCTCCCAGCTGACCGGCGGCGAGCACTCCGACGGCGCCGTCGTCACCATCGGCGGCATCATCTCGGGCCTCCAGCGCAAGATGACCAAGCAGGGCAACGCCTGGGCCATCGCCACCGTCGAGGACCTCGCCGGGTCCATCGAGTGCATGTTCTTCCCGGCGACCTACCAGCTGGTCTCGACCCAGCTGGTCGAGGACACCGTCGTCTTCGTCAAGGGACGCCTCGACAAGCGCGAGGACGTCCCCCGGCTGGTCGCCATGGAGATGATGGTCCCCGACCTCTCCTCGGCCGGGACGAACGCCCCCGTCGTCCTCACCATCCCGACGGTCAAGGTCACCCCTCCGATGGTCACCCGCCTGGGCGAGATCCTCCGCCACCACAAGGGCAACACCGAGGTCCGCATCAAGCTCCAGGGGCCGCGCACCACCACCGTGCTCCGCCTCGACAAGCACCGCGTACAGCCCGACCCGGCCCTCTTCGGGGACCTCAAGGTGCTCCTCGGGCCCTCCTGCCTCGCCGGATAGCGCCCGCGACCCGCGCGGCCCGGGCCGCAGCACGCGACGAGGGGCGCGCCCGGAGGACCGGGCGCGCCCCTTCGCACACCGCTCGCGGAGGCGGTCAGTTGTGGCCGAACTTCTTCTGCCTGCCCTTGCGGGCCATGTCCATCGGACTGGGGGCCGACGACGCGTGCTCGGACACCGCTTCCGCCGAGCCCTTCGCGACGTCGCCCGCGGAGCGGGACTGCTTGGCGGGCTGCTTCTGGTTCTTGTTCTTGGCCATGGTGGAGCCTCCGTGAGGGTCTAGGGGCCAGGACCGCCTTCACCCTCACACAGCACCAGAAACCCCGCATTTTGGATCATTGCCGTCCGGAGGAACCGCGCCGGGCCCGGATCCGTCCCCGCTCCCGGAACATCCGCCACGCCGATGATCGAGTTCCGGCCGTCAACGCCCTTGCGGTCGGGCAGACTCGGGGGACCCGCAGAAAACACAGAGGATCCCCGGGGAAGAGGGTGGAAAGCGTGGACCGCTGCGTCGTCCTGGTGGATGCCGGCTACCTGCTGGGCGCCGCCGCAAGCCTCCTCGCGGGGGAGCCCTCCCGCTCCCGCATCACCGTCGACCACGCCGCCCTCATCCAGGGCCTGCGCGAGCGGGCCGAGGCCGACACCGAGCAGCCCCTGCTGCGGATCTACTGGTTCGACGGCGCACCCGACCGGGTACCGCAGCCCGAGCACCGCCGACTGCGCGTCATGCCCCGGGTCACCGTCCGCCTGGGCGCCCTGACCCGCAGCGACGGCCGCTGGGCGCAGAAGGGCGTGGACGCCGCCATGCACGCCGAGCTGACCGAACTGGCCCGCAACCGCGCCTGCTCGGACGTCGTGCTCGTCACCGGCGACGGAGACCTGCTGCCCGGCCTGATGTCCGCCAAGGAACACGGCGTCGCCGTCCACCTGTGGGCCGTCCAAGCCGCCGACGGCGACTACAACCAGTCCGAGGACCTCGTCGCCGAGGCCGACGAACGCCGCGTCCTCGACCGCGCCTGGATCACCCGGGCCGTCCGCGCCAGGGACCTCGCCGGGCTGTGCGCCCCGCCGCCCGCCCCCCGTCCCGAGATCGCCGCCATCCTCTCCGCCCCCCTGCCCGAGGCGGCCCTCGCCGAGGCCGCCCGCAGCGCCGCGGACAGCACCGGCGAGACCGAGCCCGTCCCCTCCGAGCAGAGCTGCGCCCCCGTCCCCGCACCCGCCACCGGCGGCAAGACCGTCCCCACCCCCAAGGACCTCGCCGGCGCCCTGCGCGCCCCCGGCCAACAGGCCGGCCCCGCCGGCGGCCAGGGCGGGACACCGCACCCGGCGGGCAGCAGCGCCCTGCGCTGGTCCTCCGACAAGGGGTGGATCGACCGGGCCGGTCCGCTGGGGGAGCCCGCCGAGACCGCCTCCCTGCCCACCCTCGCCCAGCTCACCTCCGCCGAACAGCGCTGGGCCGACCGCGAGGAGGACATCACCACCGTCGGGGGCGACCCCTTCGAGGTCGGCCAGGTCTTCGCGCGCCGCTGGATGGAACGCCTCCCCGACAGCGTCCACCTGCAGAAGCTGGCCACCATGTACCCGCGGATCCCGCACCGCATCGACGGCGAACTGCTGCGCTACGCCGCCCGCTTCGGGCTCCTCGCCCACAAGGACGACCAGATCGACGAGCACGACCGGTACGCCATCCGGGCCGGGTTCTGGCGGGAGATCGACGTCCGGGCCGCCGCCGAGCACGTGGCCGGGCCCCCCTCCCCGGCGGCCCAGGCGCCGACGAGCCCCGCGGCCGACTAGGACACCGACGCGGACACCGACGCGGACACTGACGGGGACACCCGGGACGAGACCCGCACGACACGCGCCGGAGACCCGGTGGAGGTGGGGGTACCTCGCAGCGGTGGCCCGGGGGAAAGCGCGTAGGCTGCTCCCTCGTGAGTACGGGCACAGCACAAGCAACACCGAGCACGGCGGTCGCCGCGGAGACGGCGGCCGACGTGGTCTGCGCGGTGCGTGACCTGGTCAAGACGTACCCCGCGGTACGGGGCCGGCGCGGGGCTCCCGCGCTGCCCGAGACCCGGGCCACCGACGGGATCTGCCTCGACGTCCGCCGCGGGGAGATCTTCGGCCTGCTCGGCCCCAACGGCGCCGGCAAGTCGACGCTGGTCCGGCAGCTCACCGGGCTGCTGCGGCCCGACTCCGGCGCCGTGACCCTGCTCGGCCACGACCTCGTACGCCACCCGGAGCGGGCGGCCCGGCTCCTCGCCTACCTCGGGCAGGAGTCCACCGCACTGGACGAGCTGACGGTGGCCCTGGCCGCCGAGACCACCGGGCGGCTGCGCGGGCTCGACGCCCGGGCGGCGCGGACCGCGCGGGACGCCGTACTGGAGGAACTCGGCCTGACCGGCATCGCCGGGCGGCCCCTGAAGAAGCTCTCCGGCGGACAGCGCCGGCTGGCCTGCTTCGCCACCGCCCTGGTCGGCGAGCGGCCGGTGCTGGTCCTCGACGAGCCCACCACCGGCATGGACCCCGTCGCCCGGCGGGCCGTGTGGACGGCCGTGGACCGGCGGCGCGCGCAGCACGGCGCCACGGTGCTGCTGGTCACCCACAACGTCATCGAGGCCGAGACCGTCCTGGACCGGGTCGCCGTCATCGACCAGGGCCGGGTCATCGCCTGCGACACCCCCGGCGGGCTGAAGGCCAGGGTCTCCGGCGAGGTCCGGCTGGAGCTGGTGTGGCGCACCGCACCCCCGATGGACGTGCCGGAGGTCGCCTCGCTCGCCCCGGCCGCCGCCGAGGCCGGCCGCCGCTGGGTGCTGCGCCTGGCCCCGGACGAGGCGCGGGCCGCGGTGGCCGCGCTGACCGGCGGGCCGGCGTTCGCCGCCCTCGACGACTTCACCCTGGCCACCCCGAGCCTGGAGGACGTGTACCTCGCGCTCGGCGGACGCACCGCGAAGGGCCTGGTGAAGGCATGAGCGCCGCCCAGGCCCCGGCCGTCCTCGCCCCGCGGGCCCGTCTCTTCCCGGCGCTGGCCGCCGTGTACCGGGCGCAGCTGTCCCGGGCGCGGGTCGCCCGTATCCCCCTGCTGTTCGTGGCCACCTTCCAGTCCGTCGGGATCATGATCCTGATGCGGGGCGTGGTCGACGGCGGTTCGGAGGCGCGGGCCGTGGTGGCCGGCTCCTCCGTGCTCGTCGTCGCCTTCGTCGCACTGAACCTGCTCGCCCAGTACTTCGGACAGCTGCGGGCCGGGGGCGGTCTGGACCACTACGCCACCCTGCCCGTGCCGCCCGCGTCGGTGGTGCTGGGCGCGGCCGCCGCGTACGCCTCCTTCACCCTGCCGGGCACGCTGGTGACGGCCGTGTTCGGGTGCGTGCTGTTCGGGCTGCCCATGGGCGGGCTGTGGATCCTGGCCGCGGTGGTCCCCCTGGCGGGGGCCGCGCTGGCCGGGCTGGGCGCGGCGCTGGGGCTGCTCGCGCCACGGCAGGAGCTCGCCACGCTGGCCGGACAGCTGGGCATGTCGGCGGCCCTGCTGCTGGGCGTGCTGCCGGCGGAGCGGATGCCGGAGGCGGTCGTGTGGGCACGGGACCTGCTGCCGTCCACGTACGGGGTGGAGGCCTTCGCACGGACCTTCGCCCCGCATCCGGACTGGGCGAAGGTCGCCGCCGACCTCGGCGTGTGCGGTGCGGTGGGCGTGCTCTCGCTGGCCGTGGCCACGTGGGCCTACCGCCGGGCGGCGGTCCGCTGACGCCGGTGCGGTCCGCGGCGGGCACACCTGGCACGATGTGGGGGTGACCGAAGCCGTGACCACACCACCCTCCCCCCTGCCCGAACCGCCGTCGCCCGCCGGGGGCATCACCCTCGGGGACATCCGTGACGGCGCTGCCGTCGCCCTGGTGACCGGGGTGTCCGGCGTGCTCCTCGGACTGCTGTGGCTGTGGCTGGCGCCGCGGGCGCAGTACGTGTCGAACGGCGAGGCCGTCTTCCTGCGGAGCACCGAGAGCGAGGCGCAGATCGGCGCCGACGCGACGTTCTTCCTGCTGTCCGTGGCCATGGGCGTGCTGTGCGCCGTGCTCGTCTTCCTGTGGCGCCGGCGCGGGAGCGTCCCCCTGGTGGTGGGACTGGTCGCCGGATCGGTCTTCGGCGCGCTGGTCGCGTGGCGGCTGGGCGTGTGGCTCGGGCCGTCCACGGACGTGGTGGCCGCGGCACGGGCGGCGGGCAAGGGCGTGCCGTTCGACGCGCCGCTGCAGCTGCGCGCGTACGGGGTGCTGCTGGTGTGGCCGATGGCGGCGGCCGCCGTGCACCTGGTCCTGACGGCGCTGTGGGCCCCCTACGACCCGGAGCCGGCCGCCCCGTGGTCGGGCGCCTACCCGCCGGCCCACGTCCACGCGGACCGGCCGGCCCCGTCCTCCCCCTCGTCCCCGGCGACGGACTCTTCGGCGGACTCTTCGGCGGACTCCGCGGCCCAGGACCCCCCGCGCCCCTGACCGGGGGCCAGGATTACCGGCGGGCGATGGGGGCCAGGACGGCGCCCGTCAGGGCGGTCAGCGTGGCCGGGGGCAGTTCGATCTCCAGCCCCCGGCGGCCCGCCGAGACGCAGATGGTGGGGTGCTCCGACGCCGAAGCGTCCACCACGGTCCGCAGCCGCTTGCGCTGACCCAGCGGGGAGATCCCGCCCAGCACGTAGCCCGTGGTGCGCTCCGCCACCGCCGGATCCGCCATCGCCGCCCGCTTCCCGCCCACCGCGGCCGCCAGCGCCTTCAGGTCCAGGCTCCCGGACACCGGCACCACCGCCACCGTCAGCGCACCGTCGACGTCCGTGACCAGGGTCTTGAAGACCTGGTCGGGACTGACCCCCATCGCCTCCGCCGCCTCCTGACCGTACGAGGGGTGCGCCGGGTCGTGGTCGTACGCGTGCGTCGTGAAGGCCGCGTTCGCCGCCGTGAGGGCCGCGATCGCGGGAGTGCCGGCCGCGGGCTTCTTCTTCGCCATCGGATTCGGATCCCCCGTGCGTTCTAGTTCGGGCTCGTCGGAGCGCGGGTCAGGTCCACCGCCGGGAGCGACGGCAGGTGCCGGATCACCGCGGTCTCGGTACGCAGCAGCCCCAGCTCCTCCGCGAGGCGCGTCGCCGTGTCCGGTGCCTGGAGCAGCCGCTGTTTCGCCGGGATGTCCAGTACGGCCGCCGCCGCCACCAGGTACGAGACCACCGACGGCTCGTCCGGCAGGTCCGCGCCGGTGCTCAGCGACCGCTCCCGGGCCCCCGCCAGCCGCTTCTGGTAGTTCCGGAAGGCCCGCAGCACGCCCTCGGCCAGCGCGCCCGCGCCCTCGCCCGCGTCCTCCGGCAGCTCCTCCAGTTCGGCGACGAGGTAAGGCCCGGAGGCGTCCACGGAGAGCAGCCGGACGCGGGTGGTGCCGGTGGCGAGGACCTCGAAGCTGCCGTCCTCCCGCTCCCGGATCGTCGCCGCGTCCGCGACGCAGCCCACCCGGTGGAAGGCCTGGATCGGGTCCGGGCCGAAGCCCGCGGCCGGGCCGCGCTCCGGCAGGGCCGTCTGGTCCGGCAGACCGGGCGCGGTCGGGGCGACCTCCCGGCCGTCGCGGATCGCGACGACCGCGAAGCGGCGCGGGGCGTCGTCGGCCGCCTTCAACAGCTCCCGCATCATGGCGCGATAACGCTCCTCGAAGACGTTCAACGGGAGGACCAGTCCCGGGAACAGCACCGAGTTGAGCGGGAAGAGGGGAAGGCGAACGGTCGTCACGAGGGACCAGGGTAGTGGCCGCAGGCCAGGCCCCATAACGCGTATCAGCCCCGTCTCAGCAGCCGCGAGGCGCCCGCCGCCACCGTCGTCGCCAGGATCCATCCGAGCAGCACCAGGGTCGCCGAACCCCACTGCCAGTAGCCCTCCACCTTCCACTGGCCGTCCTGGCCGAGATCGATGACCGGCAGCAGGAGGTCCAGGGCGTAGAGCGCCGCGTTCCACGTGGGGTGCTCGTCCTCCTTGATCGGCGGCGGCTCGTGCCGGGAGAACAGCAGCGCCCCCGCCGCCCACAGCACCGCCATCCACAGCGCGGCCCGCCCGGGCCGGTACCCGTACACCACCGTCCAGTCCTGGAGGTAGCCCCACGCCTTCACCGCCGGCGGCAGGGTGGCCCTGCGGCGGCGCTGCTTGGCCAGCAGCACCTCGCGGGCGTCCGCGTCCTCGCCGCTGGCGCGCAGCACGGCGGCCAGCCGCTCGTACGGCTCCGGCGAGTACTCCGGGGTGGCCGCCGCCACCCAGGCCAGCCGCCGCGCCAGCGGGAAATGGCCGCGGGGCGCGAGGTTCTCGTAGACGAAGCCCTCGATCGCCACCCCGCCCTGGCCCGGCCAGCTGGTGGAGGTGTCGACCAGCTTGACCACCTTGGCACCGGACAGCACCACCCGCCCCTGCTCGGGCCGCTCGCCCACGAACCGCAGCTCCGGGGTCTGGATGCGGCGCAGCGAGACCTCCTGCTCGTCGGTCAGGGTGAACCGGGCGCCGTAGAAGTCGACCGCGTCGCCGAAGCGGCCGTCGTCCAGCCGCAGGCCGCCCTGGCACTCGAAGCGCCGGGCCCGCTGCCCGCGGGTGGGGGTCTGGCCGAGTCCGTACGGGGGAGTGGAGGACCCCGAGTCGCCGAGGACGTAGTCCAGCGCGATCGAGGTCAGGTACAAGGTTCGCTCGACGGTGAGCTGCGGGGCGTTCAGGGCGCGCCGCCCGTATGGGTTGCGCAGCCGGGCGCCGCGCAGGTTCATCGACACGCCGATCTTCGCGCCGCGCAGGCTGACCTCCCCGTACGTCTCCAGCAGCTCCCCCTGGAAGTCCTGCGCGACCGACATGCCGTCCGCGGCGAACGCCCGGCCCTTGTTGTCGCGCTGCACCACGGCCTGGCTGATGAGGAGGTCGGTGCCGATCTGCGCGTCGGTGAGCCGGATCCCCCGGGCCACCCGGCAGCGCGGCAGGTGCAGGTCGCCCTCGGTGTGCAGGCGGGACGCGTCCAGCCGGGGGATCGCGCAGTTGATCATGCGCAAGGTGCCGAAGCGGGTCTCGGACAGCTGGATCTCGCTGTCGAAGCGGCAGGACTGGAGCTCCACGTACGGCTGCACGATGCCGCCCGACAGGTCGAGGCGGCCCGTGATCCGCACGCCGCGCAGCTTCAGCGAGGCCACCCGGCCCGGCTCCGGCGGCGGCCCGTGGAGCAGCAGCAGCGCCACCACCGCGGCGCGGACGCTGCGCTGCGGGCCCCAGACCTCCTCGTTGTGCGGGTCGTCGTGGTCGGCCGCCCGCGCACTGAGGTCGCAGACGCTGCCCGTGCGGTACGCCTGCCACATGCGCTGCTCGGGACCGGTGAGGTCGGCCGGCTCCCCGTCCGCGTGCATCTCGGTCATGGCGGCCCCCCTCCGCGGTCACATACGTGTAGGGGAACGCTAACGGGGGGCGCTGACAGCCGGGGCGTGTATCAGCCAGTGATACGGGCGGACGGTGGCGGGAGGCGGTCTGAGAGAATTGTGAGGTGATCTCTCGTATCGACCTGCGCGGTGACGCCCTCCCCGAGGGCGGCGCCCTGCGCGATCTGCTGCCCCGTGCCGAGTTCGACGTGGAAGCCGCCCTGGAGAAGGTGCGGCCCATCTGCGAGGACGTCCATCATCGTGGCACGGCGGCGCTGATCGAGTACGCGGAGAAGTTCGACGGGGTGAAGCTGGAGCAGGTCAGGGTGCCCGCCGAGGCGCTCAAGGCCGCCCTCGACGCCCTCGACCCGGCCGTCCGCGCCGCCCTGGAGGAGTCCATCCGGCGCGCCCGGACCGTGCACCGCAGCCAGCGCCGCAGCGAGCACACCACCCAGGTGGTCCCCGGCGGAACCGTGACCGAGAAGTGGGTTCCGGTCGAGCGCGTGGGGCTGTACGCCCCGGGCGGCCGCTCGGTGTACCCGTCGTCCGTCGTCATGAACGTCGTACCGGCGCAGGAGGCGGGCGTCGAGTCGATCGCGCTGGCGTCCCCGCCGCAGAAGGAGTTCGGCGGCCTGCCGCACCCGACGATCCTCGCGGCCTGCGCGCTGCTCGGCGTCGACGAGGTGTACGCGGCCGGCGGCGCCGTCGCCGTCGCGATGTTCGCGTACGGCACGGAGGACTGCCTGCCCGTGAACATGGTCACCGGCCCCGGCAACATCTGGGTCGCCGCCGCCAAGCGCTACTTCACCGGGAAGATCGGCATCGACACCGAGGCCGGCCCCACCGAGATCGCGGTGCTCGCGGACTCCACGGCCGACCCGGTGCACGTCGCCGCCGACCTGATCAGCCAGGCCGAGCACGACCCGCTCGCCGCCGCCGTCCTGGTCACCGACTCCGAGGAGCTGGCCGCCGCCGTCGAGCAGGAGCTGGAGCCGCAGGTCGCGGCCACCAAGCACGTCGAGGACCGGATCAAGCCGGCCCTCGCCGGCAAGCAGTCCGCCATCGTGCTGGTCGACAGCCTGGAGGACGGCCTCAAGGTCGTCGACGCGTACGGCGCCGAACACCTGGAGATCCAGACCGCCGACGCCGCGGCCTGGGCCGCCCGCGTCCGCAACGCCGGCGCGATCTTCGTCGGCCCGTGGGCCCCGGTCTCGCTCGGCGACTACTGCGCCGGGTCGAACCACGTGCTGCCCACCGGCGGCTGCGCCTGCCACTCCTCCGGCCTGTCCGTGCAGTCCTTCCTGCGCGGCATCCACATCGTCGACTACACGCGCGACGCCCTCGCCGAGGTCACCCACCACGTGGTCACCCTGGCCGAGGCCGAGGACCTGCCCGCACACGGCGCCGCCCTGAAGGCACGCTTCGGGTGGAAGGTGCCGCAGGCATGACCGGCATCGACGACCTGCCCATCCGGGACGAACTGCGCGGCAAGAGCCCGTACGGCGCCCCGCAGCTCGACGTGCCCGTCCAGCTCAACACCAACGAGAACCCCTACCAGCTGCCCGAACCGCTGGTGCGGCGGATCGCCGAGCGCGTCGCCGAGGCCGCCCGCACCCTCAACCGCTACCCCGACCGGGACGCGGTCGAGCTGCGGACCGGGCTGGCCGCCTACCTCACCCGTACCGGCGGGCACCCGGTCGCACGGGAGAACGTCTGGGCCGCCAACGGCTCCAACGAGGTCATCCAGCAGCTGTTGCAGACCTTCGGCGGGCCCGGCCGCACCGCGATCGGCTTCGAGCCCTCCTACTCCATGCACGCGCTGATCGCCCGCGGCACCGGCACGGGCTGGATCTCCGGCCCGCGCAACGAGGACTTCACCATCGACGTGGAGGCGGCCGGGCAGGCCATCGCCGAGAACGCCCCCGACGTCGTCTTCATCACCTCGCCGAACAACCCCACCGGGACCGCGGTCGAGGCGGAGACCGTCCTCGCGCTGTACGAGGCCGCCCAGGCCGCCAAACCGTCCCTGGTGGTCGTGGACGAGGCGTACGTCGAGTTCAGCCACCGGCCCTCCCTCCTCCCGCTCATCGAGGGCCGGCCGAACATGGTGATCTCCCGGACCATGTCCAAGGCCTTCGGCGCGGCCGGGCTGCGCCTGGGCTACCTGGCCGCGCACCCGGCCGTGGTCGACGCCGTGCAGCTCGTACGCCTGCCGTACCACCTGTCGGCCGTCACCCAGGCGACCGCGCTGGCCGCCCTGGAGCACACCGACACCCTGCTCGGCTACGTCGAACAGCTCAAGGCCGAGCGGGACCGCCTCGTCGACGAGCTGCGGGCCATCGGCTACGACGTCACCGAGTCCGACGCGAACTTCATCCAGTTCGGCAGGTTCGCGGATTCGCACACCGCATGGCAGAAGATCCTCGACCAGGGAGTCCTGGTCCGTGACAACGGCGTACCGGGCTGGCTGCGGGTCACCGCGGGCACCCCCGCCGAGAACGACGCGTTCCTGGAAGCGGTTCGCGCACTGAAGAAGGAGCAGCACGCATGAGCCGCATCGGACGGGTCGAACGGACCACCAAGGAGACCTCGGTCCTCGTCGAGATAAACCTTGACGGCACCGGCAAGGTCGACGTCTCGACGGGCGTGGGCTTCTACGACCACATGCTCGACCAGCTCGGCCGCCACGGCCTCTTCGACCTCACCGTCAAGACGGACGGCGACCTGCACATCGACAGCCACCACACCATCGAGGACACCGCCCTCGCGCTCGGCGCCGCCTTCAAGCAGGCCCTCGGCGACAAGGTCGGCATCTACCGCTTCGGCAACTGCACCGTGCCGCTGGACGAGTCCCTCGCCCAGGTGACCGTCGACCTGTCCGGCCGCCCCTACCTCGTGCACACCGAGCCCGAGAACATGGCGCCGATGATCGGCTCGTACGACACCACGATGACCCGGCACATCCTGGAGTCCTTCGTCGCGCAGGCCCAGATCGCCCTGCACGTGCACGTCCCCTACGGCCGCAACGCCCACCACATCGTGGAGTGCCAGTTCAAGGCCCTGGCCCGGGCGCTGCGCTACGCCGCCGAGTTCGACCCCCGCGCGGCCGGCATCCTGCCCTCCACGAAGGGCGCCCTCTAGCCGTGAACGGCCTCAACACCATCCTGATCGTCCTCGGCCTGTTCCTGGCCGGGGGCGTCTACTCCTTCCAGAAGCAGGAGATGCCCAAGTCGGTCGTCATCCTGCTCGCCATCGGCTCCGCGATGTGCCTCGCCGCCGGAGTCCTGCGGATCCAGGGGATTTGGGAATGAGCGCAGCACGCCCCACCAAAACGGTCGTGGTCTTCGACTACGGCTTCGGCAACGTCCGTTCCGCCGAGCGCGCCCTCGCGCGGGTCGGCGCGGACGTCGAGATCACCCGCGACTACGACAAGGCCATGGACGCCGACGGACTGCTGGTCCCCGGTGTCGGTGCCTTCTCCGCCTGCATGCAGGGCCTCAAGGACGTCCGCGGTGACTGGATCATCGGCCGCCGGCTGTCCGGCGGACGCCCGGTCATGGGGATCTGCGTCGGCATGCAGATCCTCTTCGAGCGCGGCATCGAGCACGGCGTGGAGACCGAGGGGCTCGACGAGTGGCCCGGCACCGTCGGCCCGCTGAAGGCCCCGGTCGTCCCCCACATGGGCTGGAACACCGTCGAGGCGCCGGCCGACAGCCAGGCCTTCAAGGGCCTGGACGCCGATGCCCGGTTCTACTTCGTGCACTCGTACGCGGCGAAGGACTGGAGCCTGGAGGTCACCAACCCCAGGATCAAGGGCCCCAAGGTCACCTGGGCCACCCACGGCGAACGCTTCGTCGCGGCGGTGGAGAACGGTGCCCTGTGGGCCACCCAGTTCCACCCCGAGAAGTCCGGCGACGCCGGAGCCCAGCTCCTCACCAACTGGATCGAGACCCTGTGATGACCCAGCCCTCCGCCACGCTGGAGCTGCTGCCCGCCGTCGACGTCCGCGACGGCCAGGCCGTACGCCTCGTGCACGGGGTGTCCGGCAGCGAGACCTCCTACGGCTCCCCGCTGGAGGCGGCCCTCGCCTGGCAGCGCGCCGGCGCCGAATGGTTGCACCTGGTCGACCTCGACGCCGCCTTCGGCACCGGTGACAACCGGGCCCTCGTGGCCGAGATCACCGGCGCCATGGACATCAAGGTCGAGCTGTCCGGCGGCATCCGCGACGACGCCACGCTCGCCGCGGCCCTCGCCACCGGCTGCACCCGCGTCAACCTCGGCACCGCCGCCCTGGAGACCCCCGAGTGGGCCGCGAAGGCCATCGCCGAGCACGGCGACAAGATCGCGGTCGGGCTCGACGTACGCGGTACGACCCTCAAGGGCCGCGGCTGGACCAGCGAGGGCGGCGACCTGTACGAGACGCTCGCCCGCCTGGACTCCGAGGGCTGCGCCCGCTACGTCGTCACCGACATCGGCAAGGACGGCACGCTGACCGGCCCCAACCTGGAGCTGCTGCGGAACGTCTGCGCCGCCACCGACCGGCCCGTCGTGGCCTCCGGCGGCATCTCCTCCCTCGACGACCTGCGGGCGCTGTCGGAGCTGGTGCCGCTGGGCGTGGAGGGCGCGATCGTGGGCAAGGCCCTGTACGCCAAGGCCTTCACCCTCGAAGAGGCCCTACGGGTGGTGTCCGCATGAGCGCTTCCGACGAGGTCCGCCGGATCTCCTCGGGCGGCCCCTACGAGGACGTCATCGGCTACTCCCGGGCCGTGCAGCTCCCCAACGGGCTGGTCCTGGTCTCCGGCTGCACCGCCGCCGACGGCGGCGGGCCGTACGAGCAGGCGATCACCGCCTTCGGCGTCGCCTTCAAGGCGCTGGAGCAGGCCGGGCTCGGCCCCGAGCACGTGGTCCGCACCCGGATGTACCTCACGCACGCCCGCGACGTGGACGAGGTCGGCCGCGCCCACAAGGAGCTCTTCGACGAGGTCCGCCCCGCCGCATCCATGATCATCGTCTCCGGTTTCGTCGACCCCGCCATGGTCGTCGAGGTGGAGGTCGAAGCCTTTGGTCCCCCAGGAGCCGCCGCATGACTCTCGCCGTACGGGTGATCCCCTGCCTGGACGTGGACAACGGCCGCGTCGTCAAGGGCGTCAACTTCCAGAACCTGCGCGATGCGGGCGACCCGGTGGAGATGGCCAAGCTGTACGACGCCGAGGGCGCCGACGAGCTGACCTTCCTCGACATCACGGCGTCGTCCGGCAACCGCGAGACCACGTACGACGTGGTCCGCCGGACTGCCGAGCAGGTCTTCATCCCGCTCACCGTCGGCGGCGGCGTCCGCACCGCGGACGACGTGGACCGGCTGCTGCGTGCGGGTGCGGACAAGGTCGGCGTGAACACCGCCGCCATCGCCCGGCCCGAGCTCATCCAGGAGATCGCGGAGCGCTTCGGGCGCCAGGTCCTGGTCCTGTCGGTCGACGCCCGGCGCACGGCGTCCGGCTCCTTCGAGGTCACCACGCACGGCGGCCGCCGGGGCACGGGCATGGACGCCGTCGAGTGGGCGCACCGGGCGGCCGAGCTGGGCGCCGGGGAGATCCTGCTGAACTCGATGGACGCCGACGGCACCAAGGACGGCTACGACACCGAGATGATCACGGCGGTCCGCAAGTACGTCACCGTCCCGGTGATCGCCTCGGGCGGCGCGGGCCGGCTGGAGCACTTCCCGCCCGCGATCGAGGCCGGCGCCGACGCCGTCCTCGCGGCGTCGGTGTTCCACTTCGGCGACCTGCGCATCTCGGAGGTCAAGTCGGCCCTCCGCGAGGCGGGCCACCCGGTCCGCTGACGCCCCGGCCGGGCGGCGGTGCCGGTGCCCGGGGCGTTGCCCCGGGCCCCCGCGGGGCCGGCCGGTGCGAGGGCGCCGTGCGGAACCGCGCCGTGGGGAGTCAGATGCCGAGCGCGGCCACCGTCAGCTTGGCCACGGCCTCCTTGTCGCCGTCCAGCTCCACCGCCGCCGCGTCCTGGCGGCCGAAGCAGAACAGCGTCAGCTCCCCGGGCTCCCCGGTCACCGTCACCACCGGCGTGCCCTTGTGCCCGACCGCCGTCTGGCCGTTCGGCCGGCGCAGGACCAGGCCGACCGGGGAGCGGCGGCCCGTCAGGCGGGCCAGCTTCTCCAGGCGGAACCAGAGCGCGTCCGAGAACACCGGGTCCAGGTGCCGCGGCGACCAGTCCGGCTGCGCCCGCCGGACGTCCTCGGCGTGGACGTAGAACTCCACCGCGTTGGCCGCCTCGTCGATCTGCTTCACCGAGTACAGCGACAGCTTCGGCGGGCCGGTCCGGATGAGCTGGATGAGCTCCTCGTACGGCTTGGCCGCGTACTCGGCCATCGCCTTGTCCAGGCGGTCCTTCAGCACGTTCAGCAGCAGACCGCCCGCCGCGTCCGGGCGGCGCTCCCGGACCACCACGTGCGCCGCCAGTTCCCGGGTGCGCCACCCCTCGCACAGGGTCGGCGCCTCCGGTCCCGCCGCCTCCAACAGGTCCGCCAGCAGCAGTCGTTCACGCTTCGCATGGGTTGACATGCCGGCAAGCCTACGGCCGGAACACGCCCGGTGCCTGCCCATCAGGCGGACAGAGATCCATGTCGGAGCCCTCCGCGCGGCACAATGGCCCGCATGAGTACGTCCTCCCTCGACCCCGCCATCGCCGCCCGGCTCAAGCGCTCCGCCGACGGCCTGGTGCCCGCCATCGCCCAGCAGTACGACACCGGTGAGGTGCTCATGCTCGGCTGGATGGACGACGAGGCCCTGCACCGCACCCTGACCACCGGCCGCTGCACCTACTGGTCCCGAAGCCGCCGGGAGTACTGGGTCAAGGGCGATACTTCCGGCCACTTCCAGCACGTGAAGTCCGTCGCCCTCGACTGCGACGCCGACACCGTGCTCGTCAAGGTCGACCAGGTCGGCGCCGCCTGCCACACAGGCGCCCGTACGTGCTTCGACGCAGATGTCCTTCCGCTGGCAGCCGAAACAGGCAGGTAGGGTCCCACGCAATGGATCTTGAGACGTTCCGCAAGCTCGCGGCGGACCGCCGCGTCATCCCCGTGAGCCGCAAGCTCCTGGCCGACGGCGACACCCCCGTCGGGCTCTACCGGAAGCTGGCCGCCGAACGCCCCGGCACCTTCCTCCTGGAATCCGCCGAGAACGGCCGCTCCTGGTCGCGGTACTCGTTCGTCGGCGTACGCAGCGACGCCACCCTGACCGTCCGGGACGGGCAGGCCCACTGGATCGGCACCCCGCCCGTCGGCGTCCCCACCGGCGGCGACCCGCTGGAGGCCCTGCGCGCCACGGTCCAGGCCCTGCACACGCCCCGCGACCTCGCGGGCGGCATGCCCCCCTTCACCGGCGGCATGGTCGGCTACCTCGGCTACGACATCGTGCGCCGCCTGGAGCGGATCGGACAGCACGCCGAGGACGACCTCCTGCTGCCCGAGCTGACCATGCTGCTCACCTCCGACCTGGCGGTCCTGGACCACTGGGACGGCACGGTCCAGCTCATCGCCAACGCGATCAACCACAACGACCTCGACACGGGCGTGGACGAGGCCTACGCCGACGCCGTCGCCCGGCTCGACGCGATGGAGGCCGACCTCGCCCGGCCGGCCCCCTACACCCCGACCCCGCTGCCCGCCTCCGAGCTCCCCGGGTTCTCGGCCCTGTGGGGCGGCGAGAAGTACCAGGCCGCCGTCGAGGACATCAAGGAGCGGATCCGGGCGGGCGAGGCCTTCCAGGTGGTGCCCTCGCAGCGGTTCGAGACCCCCTGCCGGGCCTCGGCGCTGGACGTCTACCGGGTGCTGCGGGCCACCAACCCGTCCCCGTACATGTACCTCTTCCGCTTCGAGAACGGCTTCGACGTCGTCGGCTCCAGCCCCGAGGCGCTGGTCAAGGTCGAGGACGGGCGGGCCATGGTCCACCCCATCGCGGGCACCCGCCACCGCGGCGCCACCCCGCAGGAGGACCACGAGCTCGCCGAGGAACTGCTGGCCGACCCCAAGGAGCGCGCCGAGCACCTGATGCTCGTCGACCTCGGCCGCAACGACCTGGGCCGGGTCTGCGAGCCGGGCTCCGTCGAGGTCGTCGACTTCATGAGCATCGAGCGGTACTCCCACGTCATGCACATCGTCTCGACCGTCACCGGCCGGGTCGCCGAGGGCAGGACCGCCTTCGACGTGCTGACCGCCTGCTTCCCCGCCGGCACCCTGTCGGGGGCGCCCAAGCCGCGCGCCATGCAGATCATCGAGGAGCTGGAGCCCACCCGCCGCGGCCTGTACGGCGGCTGCGTCGGCTACCTCGACTTCGCCGGGGACTCCGACACCGCCATCGCCATCCGCACCGCGCTGCTGCGCGACGGCACGGCGTACGTCCAGGCCGGCGCCGGGGTCGTCGCCGACTCGGTGCCGCAGCTGGAGGACAACGAGTGCCGCAACAAGGCGGCCGCCGTGCTGCGCGCGGTGGGAGCGGCGAACCGCCTCCACGACGCCTGAGCGCGTAAGGGATAGTGGGGTACGTGAGTGCCGTACCCCCCTCCCGAACCCCCTCCGACGCGCCGGCCGGCCCGGAGGCCGCGCAGGCCCCCGACGGCCGCGGCGGCCGCCGCAGCGTGGCCGTCGCCCTGCTGCTCGGCACGCTCGGCGCGACCGTCGTCCTGCTCGCCTCCGGCCGGGTCTGGGCCCGCGGCACCGCCGCCGTCGGGGGCGGTGCGCTGCCGCTGACCGCGGACGGGCGGGCCGTCACCGGGCTCCCGGCGGCCCTGGCCATCGTGGGCCTCGCCGCGCTCGTGGCCGTCTTCGCCGTACGCGGCAAGGGCCGCCTGCTGGTTTCCGGGCTGCTGGCCCTCAGCGGGCTGGGCGCGGCGCTGTCGGCCGTCCTCGCGGCGGACGGACGCCGGGCGCTGGACGCGCAGGCCGCCCGGATGACGGCGGACACCGCGGCGCACGTCGGCGCCCTCACCCATACGGCCTGGCCGTACGTCACCGCTGCGGGCGCGGCACTGATCCTGCTCGCCGGGCTGCTGGCCCTGCGCTTCGGCCGCAGCTGGCCCGCCATGGGAGGCCGCTACGAGCGGGACGGCAGCCCCCGTACCCGTACGCCCGCCCGGGTCGACCCCGACCGGCCCGAGGACCTGTGGAAGGCTCTGGACCGCGGCGAGGACCCCACCCGCTGACCATCCATCCGGCGCGGTGCGGGACAATGTCCCCGAGCGTTCGACACAGACCGCGTTTTCTTCACAGCACTGCGACAGAGCAAACGAGGAGCCACTCATGGCGGGCAACAACCACGGACACACCCCGGCCGCCTGGACCGGTGTCATCATCGCCTTCATCGGTTTCTGCATCTCCGGGGCCTTCATGGTGATCGCCAACCCCGTCGGTTTCTGGGCCGGTCTCGCCGTCGTGGCGATCGGCGGTGTCGTGGGTCTGGCCATGAAGGCCGCGGGCATGGGTGCGCCGAAGCCCGCGCACGAGGACCTGGCCGTCGTCATCGCCGCCAACAAGGCCGCCGCCAAGGTCTGAGCGTTTCCACACCCCCGAAAAGGCGCGGCCCGTCGGGCTGCGCCTTTTGTCATGACCGGAGAGAATCAGCGGGTGGACCCCTCCCAGAGCCCCTCCGCCGTGCCCGCGCCGCCGGGGCCGCCGGCCGCCGCCTCCCGGGCCCGGCGGCTCGCCGCACCGGTGCTCACCGTGGCCGCGGCGGCCCTGGCCTTTGCGTACGTGGGCGCCGTGGATCCCAATGAACCCGGCCACTATCCGGTGTGCCCGCTTTTCCGGCTCACCGGAATCCTGTGCCCCGGCTGCGGCGGACTGCGCAGTGCGCATGCGTTCGCCCAGGGCGATCTGATCACCGCTCTCGGGGCGAATGCCCTGGCCGTCGCCGGCTACTTCGTCTTCGCCGGGTACATGGCCCTCTGGCTGGTTCGCGCCGGTCGGGGCGCCCCTGCGCCCCGGTTCGTCCTGCGCAGGGCCTGGGCATGGGCCCTGGGGCCGGTGGTGCTGGTCTTCGTGATCGTCCGGAATCTGCCTTTCGGTTCCGCCCTCGCCCCCTGAGCCGCCCCCGGGCTCTGCCGGTGCTCTGCGGGCGACCCATATGAATGCCACATTCCGAATGTCCAGGTAATGGGACGGCGTCAACCGCGTGCGGAGGGCAAGGCCACCTCCGGATACCATTTGATTGCTGACCTTGCAGTTGTACGTGTCTGCAAGGCGGCCGACCGTCATCGACCCGGAAGGGGGCCGCTCGCGTGAGTGTGCTCGACGAGATCATCGAAGGGGTCCGCGAAGACCTTGCCGAACGGCAGGCCCGCGTCAGCCTCGACGAGCTCAAGGAGCGTGCCGCCAAGGCGCCCCAGGCCAAGGACGGCGTCGCTGCCCTGCGCGGCGACGGCGTCAAGGTGATCTGCGAGGTCAAGCGCTCCAGCCCGTCCAAGGGCGCGCTGGCCGCGATCGCGGATCCGGCCGGACTCGCCGCCGACTACGAGGCGGGCGGTGCGGCGGTCATCTCCGTCCTCACCGAGCAGCGCCGATTCGGCGGCTCGCTGGCCGACCTGGAGGCCGTCCGCGCCCGCGTGGACATCCCGATCCTGCGCAAGGACTTCATCGTCACGGCCTACCAGCTGTGGGAGGCCCGCGCCTACGGCGCCGACCTCGCGCTGCTGATCGTCGCGGCACTGGAACAGGAGGCGCTCGTCTCCCTCATCGAGCGGGCCGAGTCCATCGGCCTCACCCCGCTCGTGGAGGTCCACGACGAGGAGGAGGTCGAGCGTGCGGTTGCGGCCGGCGCCAAGATCATCGGCGTCAACGCCCGCAACCTCAAGGACCTCAAGGTCGACCGCTCCACCTTCGAGCGCGTCGGCCCGGAGATCCCGGCCCACATCGTCAAGGTCGCCGAGTCCGGCATCCGCGGGCCGCACGACCTGATCGCCTACGCCAACGAGGGCGCCGACGCCGTCCTCGTCGGGGAGTCCCTGGTCACCGGACGCGACCCGAAGGCGGCCGTGGCCGACCTCGTCGCCGCCGGCGCCCACCCCGCCCTGCGCCACGGACGGAGCTGACCCGGCCCATGGCCCCCCACCGTCCCTCCGTCCGCACCCGCCCGGGCCACGGCCCGGCCGGCGTGCCGACGGCGCACGCGCCGCTGGCGCGCGGCTGCCGCCCCCGCGGCTGCCGCGCCCCGGCCCGGCGCGTGCACGGGCGGCGGGTCAGGTACGTGATCGGCTCCGAGCCCGGACAGGTCAACGGCATGCGATGGCGCCGCGGAGGCGCGCTGTAACGAGGAGTCCTGGCGGCCGCGTGCCCCACGGACCCCGTACGACCTGAAGCCCCGGCCGACCGGCCCCGGGCGCGGGTCCCCCGTACCGTACGCGCGACACCCCCGGCCTTCCGGCCAGCGGGGTGCACGGGTCACGGGCGGGCGGCGCAATACGGTGAAAACCACCTCGCCGCATTCGCAATCCCGTAGGAGTGACTGGGCATGTCCAGCACCGTTTCGTTCTTCATCCCGGACCCCGAGGGTCAGGTCCCCAACGCCGAGGGGTACTTCGGCGACTTCGGCGGCAAGTTCATCCCGGAGGCGCTCGTCGCCGCCGTGGACGAGGTCGCCGTCGAGTACGAAAAGGCCAAGAACGACCCGGCCTTCGCGGCCGAGCTGAACGACCTCATGGTCAACTACACCGGCCGGCCCAGCGCCCTCACCGAGGTGCCGCGGTTCGCCGAGCACGCCGGGGGCGCCCGGATCTTCCTCAAGCGGGAGGACCTCAACCACACCGGCTCGCACAAGATCAACAACGTGCTGGGCCAGGCGCTCCTCACCAAGCGCATGGGCAAGACCCGCGTCATCGCCGAGACCGGAGCCGGCCAGCACGGCGTCGCCACCGCCACCGCCTGCGCCCTCTTCGGCCTCGAATGCACCATCTACATGGGCGAGATCGACACCCAGCGCCAGGCGCTCAACGTGGCCCGGATGCGCATGCTCGGCGCCGAGGTCATCGCGGTCAAGTCCGGCTCGCGCACCCTCAAGGACGCCATCAACGAGGCGTTCCGCGACTGGGTCGCCAACGTCGACCGCACCCACTACCTCTTCGGCACGGTCGCCGGCCCGCACCCCTTCCCGGCCATGGTCCGCGACTTCCACCGCGTCATCGGCGTCGAGGCCCGCCGCCAGATCCTGGAGCGGGCCGGCCGGCTGCCCGACGCCGTCGCGGCCTGCGTCGGCGGCGGCTCCAACGCCATCGGCCTCTTCCACGCCTTCATCCCCGACACCGGGGTCCGCCTGGTCGGCTTCGAGCCCGCCGGGCACGGCGTGGAGACCGGCGAGCACGCCGCCACGCTGACCGCCGGCGAGCCGGGCATCCTGCACGGCTCCCGCTCGTACGTCCTGCAGGACGAGGAGGGCCAGATCACCGAGCCCTACTCGATCTCGGCCGGTCTGGACTACCCGGGCATCGGCCCCGAGCACTCCTTCCTCAAGGACGCCGGCCGCGGCGAGTACCGGGCGGTCACCGACGACGCCGCCATGCAGGCCCTGCGCCTGCTCTCCCGCACGGAGGGGATCATTCCGGCCATCGAGTCGGCGCACGCCCTCGCCGGCGCGCTCGACCTGGGCAGGGAGCTGGGCGAGGACGGGCTGATCGTGGTCAACCTGTCCGGCCGCGGCGACAAGGACATGGACACGGCTGCCCGCTACTTCGGGCTGTACGACACCGACGGGGAAGTCGCCGAGAACGAGTTCTCCAAGGGGGACGACAAGTGACCGCCAACGGAAACATCGACCTGCTGAGCGCGACCCTCGCCAAGGCCAAGTCCGAGGACCGGGCCGCACTCGTCGCCTACCTCCCCGCCGGCTTCCCCACCGTGGACGGCGGGATCGAGGCCGTCAAGGCGATCATCGCGGGCGGCGCCGACGTGGTCGAGATCGGCCTGCCGCACAGCGACCCGGTGCTCGACGGCCCGGTCATCCAGACCGCCGACGACATCGCCCTGCGCGGCGGGGTCAAGATCGCCGACGTGCTGCGGACCGTGCGCGAGGCGCACGCGGCGACCGGAGCCCCGGTCCTGGTCATGACGTACTGGAACCCCATCGACCGCTACGGCGTGGAGCGCTTCGCCACCGAGCTCGCGGCCGCGGGCGGCGCGGGCTGCATCCTGCCCGACCTGCCGGTCCAGGAGTCCGCCCTGTGGCGCGAGCACGCCGACCGGCTCGGCCTGGCGACCGTCTTCGTCGTCGCGCCCAGCAGCAAGGACGAGCGCCTGGCGACCATCACGGCGGCCGGGTCCGGCTTCGTGTACGCCGCCTCGCTGATGGGCGTCACCGGCACCCGCGAATCGGTGGGCCACGAGGCCCAGGAGCTGGTGCGCCGCACCCGCGCCACCGACGGTGCCCGCCGCGGGCTCCCCGTCTGCGTGGGCCTGGGCGTCTCCAACGCGGCCCAGGCCAAGGAGGTCGCGGGCTTCGCGGACGGGGTGATCGTCGGCTCTGCCTTCGTGAAGCTGCTGCTGGACGCGCCGGACCTGCCGGCCGGGCTGGCCGCCGTACGGGCGCTGGCGGGCGAGCTTGCGGAAGGCGTACGCAGGAGCTGACGCCGGGCGGTTCCCGAGGGGGTTCTGTAGCCCGATCGGGTGGAAGTGGGAGCGGGGAGGCACGCGAGTGCCTCCCCGCTTCGTTTGGCCGAACGTGAGCGAGAAGAACGACGGTGCGAACCGCGAAGCGAAACGATCGGCCCGCGAGCGACTCCAGGTGGAGCGCGAGCGGCAGAAGAAGAAGGACAAGCTCCGGCGCACCCTCGTCGTGGCCGGGGCGGTGGTCGGGGTCCTGGGCCTGGCGGCCGTCATCGGAGTGATCGCGGCCAACAGCGGCAAGAGCGACAAGTCCACCAAGGCCGGCCCCGTGACGGCCCCCTCCGGAGCCACCGGCAAGGACGCGCTCGCCATCCAGACGGGCAAGCCCGAGGCCCCCTCGACCCTGACCGTGTGGGAGGACTTCCGCTGCCCGGCGTGCAAGTCCTTCGAGACCAACTACCGGGACACGATCCACGACCTGGAGGCCAAGGGCCTGCTCAAGGTCGACTACCACCTGGTCACCCTCATCGACGGGAACATGGGCGGCAGCGGCTCGCTGAAGGGGGCGAACGCAGCGGCCTGCGCGCAGGACGCCGGGAAGTTCTCCGCGTACCACGACGTCCTCTTCCAGAACCAGCCGCAGGAGGTCGACGACGCCTACGGCGACAACGCGAAACTGCTGGAGCTGGCCGCCAAGGTGGACGGGCTGGTCACGCCCGGGTTCCGCTCCTGCGTCCAGGACGGCACGCACAACAGCTGGGTGGCCAAGTCGAACGAGGCCTTCCGGGCCGGGAAGTTCCGCGGCACCCCCACCGTCCAGCTGGACGGCACGGACATCTTCGGGGACCAGGCCCACCCGGTCACCCCGCAGAAGCTCAAGGAGCAGGTGGAGGCCAAGGCGAAGGCGAAGGGGAACGGGGGAGCGACGGCGTCGCCGTCGGCCTCGGCCTCCCGCTCGGCGTCGCCTTCGGCCGCGGCCTCGGCGTCCTCGGCGGCCCGGGCGAAGGGCTCGTCGCAGTCGGGCTCCTCGGCGGGGTCCGCCTCGTCGTCCTCGTCCTCCTCCTCGTCGTCGTCGACCTCGTCCGGTTCCGGGGCGGGGTCGCGGGCGGGCGCCGCGCCGGCCGCCTCGAAGGGCGCCGCCGACGGCTGAGGACCGCCGGCGCAGGTGTCGATTTGACGGCAAGCTTGCCGGGCGGGTTGCAGTCCGTACCGCCCGGCAGGGTAGCGTCGGTCCTGCCATGACTCTTGCCTTCATCCCCAGCCCGTCGACCGGCGTGGTCCACCTCGGACCGATCCCGCTGCGCGGCTACGCGTTCTGCATCATCATCGGCGTCTTCGTCGCCGTCTGGCTCGGCAACAAGCGCTGGATCGCGCGCGGCGGAAAGCCGGGCACGGTCGCCGACATCGCCGTCTGGGCAGTGCCGTTCGGCCTGATCGGCGGTCGCCTCTACCACGTGATCACCGATTACCAGCTCTACTTCGGCGAGGGCCGCAACTGGGTCGACGCCTTCAAGATCTGGGAGGGCGGCCTCGGCATCTGGGGGGCGATCGCGCTGGGCGCGGTGGGCGCCTGGATCGGCTGCCGCCTGCGGGGGATCCCGCTGCCGGCCTGGGCCGACGCCCTGGCCCCCGGGATCGCGCTGGCCCAGGCCTGCGGCCGGTGGGGCAACTGGTTCAACCAGGAGCTGTACGGCCGCGCCACCGACCTGCCGTGGGCGCTGGAGATCAGCGAGGGCCCCAACCGCGTCGCCGGCACCTACCACCCGACCTTCCTGTACGAGTCGCTGTGGTGCCTCGGCGTCGCCGCCCTGGTGATCTGGGCCGACCGCCGCTTCAAGCTGGGCCACGGCCGGGCGTTCGCCCTGTACGTCGCCGCGTACTGTGTGGGCCGCGGCTGGATCGAGTACATGCGGGTCGACGAGGCCCACCACATCCTCGGCGTCCGGCTGAACGTCTGGACCTCCATCGTCGTCTTCCTGCTGGCCGTGACCTACCTGGTGCTCTCGGCGAAGCTGCGCCCGGGCCGCGAGGAGGTCGTGGAGCCCGACCGGGGCCCGGCCGCCTCCGACCCCGCGACCGCGCAGAAGGACGCCGCGGGCACGGCCGACGCCGATGCGGAGGCCACCGAGGCCGCCAAGGTCGCCGAGGACGAGCCGAAGGACGCCGTGCAGACGGACGCCGACGCCCCCGAGGTCGGCAAGAAGCTCTGACCGGGAGCGATCCGGGAGCGATCCGGACCACTGACAGAGGGGCGCCGCGCCCACCGCGCGGCGCCCCTTCTGCGTCCGTCCGCCCCACCGCCCGGGGCGGTCATTCGCGGCGGGCGAGGGCGACGATCCGTTCCGCGCCCGCCAGGACCGCCGCGTCGATGAACCGGCCGTCCGGGAGGGCCACCGCGCCGGGGGTCCGGCGGGCGGCCGTGACGATCTCCTGCGCGGCGCTGACCTCCTCCGGTCCGGGCAGGTAGGCCCGCTCGATCACCGGCAGCTGGCGGGGGTGGATCGCCGCCCGGCCGAGGAACCCCAGGGCGCGGCCGCGGGCGCAGGAGACGGCCAGTGCCTCCAGGTCCCGGATGTCCGGGAACACCGACTGGGCGGGCGGGGCCAGCCCCGCCGCGCGGGCGGCGACCACCACCCGCGAACGCGGCCAGTCCAGGCCCGCCTCCGCGCTGACGCCCAGGTCGGCCCGCAGGTCCGACTCCCCGAGGGAGAGCCCGCGCAGGGCGGGGTGCGCGCGGGCGATCTCGTACGCGCGCTCCACGCCCAGCGCCGATTCCAGCAGGGCCCACAGGGCCACCCCGCCGGTGCGGTCGGCCACCGTGGCGATCTGCTCCGGGGCGGAAACCTTCGGCAGCCGCAGCCCCGCGAGGCCCGGCAGCCCGGTCACGGCGGTGAGGTCGGCCCCCGCCCACGGGGAGTCGAGGGCGTTGACGCGCACGTGCACGGGGACCTGAGGCCGCTCGGTGAGGAGCTCGGCGGTCGCCGCGCGGGCGTACTCCTTGCGCGAGGCCGACACCGCGTCCTCCAGGTCGACGATGACGGCGTCGGCCCCCGAGCGCAGGGCCTTGGCGACCACCTGGGGGCGGTCGCCCGGGACGTAGAGCCAGGTCAGGATCACAGGGCCCCCTCCATCCGGAGTGCGCTGATCTCGGCCGCTGACAGGCCGAGTTCGGTGAGGACGGCCTCGGTGTCCGCGCCGTGCGGGCGGCCCGCCCAGCGGATGGCGCCGGGCGTCCCGGACAGGCGGAACAGGATGTTCTGCATGCGGAGCGGGCCGAGTTCGGGGTCGTCGACCTCGGTCACCGTGTCCAGGGCCGCGAACTGCGGATCGGCCATGATGTCCCGTACGTCGTAGACCGGGGCCACGGCGGCCTCGGCCTCCTCGAAGGCGGCGACCACCTCGTCGGCCTTGTGGCGGGCGATCCAGCCGCCGACCGCTTCGTCCAGCAGGTGCGCGTGGGCGACCCGGCCGGAGCTGGTCGCGAACCAGGGCTCGGCGACCAGCTCGGGCCGGCCGACCAGGCGCACCACCCGCTCCGCGACGGACTGGGCGGAGGTGGAGACCGCCAGCCAGCGGCCGTCGGCGCTGCGGTAGGTGTTGCGGGGGGCGTTGTTGGTGGAGCGGTTGCCGGTGCGGGGCTGGACGTAGCCGAGCTGGTCGTACCAGAGCGGGTGCGGGCCGAGCACGGTCAGGATCGGCTCGATGATCGCCAGGTCCACGACCTGGCCGCGGCCGGTGCGGTCGCGCCCGGCCAGGGCGGTCATCACGGCGTACGCGGTGGTCAGCGCGGCGATGGAGTCGGCGAGCCCGAAGGGCGGCAGGGTCGGCGGCCCGTCCGGTTCCCCGGTGATCGCGGCGAAACCGCTCATCGCCTCGGCGAGCGTGCCGAAGCCGGGCCGGCGCGCGTACGGGCCCTGCTGGCCGAAGGCCGTGACGCGGGCCAGGACCAGCCGGGGGTTGGCGGCGGACAGCTCGGGCCAGCCGAGGCCCCATTTCTCCAGCGTGCCGGGGCGGAAGTTCTCGATCACCACGTCGGCGGTGGCGGCCAGCCGCAGCAGGGTGTCGCGGCCGCCGGGGGTGGACAGGTCCAGCGTCACCGTCCGCTTGTTCCGGCCGAGCAGCTTCCACCACAGGCCGATGCCGTCCTTGGCGGGGCCGTGGCCCCGGGAGGGGTCGGGCCGCCCGGGGTGCTCGACCTTGACCACCTCGGCGCCGAAGTCTCCCAGCAGGGTGGCGGCGAGCGGGCCGGCGAAGAGGGTGGCGATGTCGAGCACGCGCAGCCCCTGCAGGGGGCCGCCCGGGGGCTCGGAGCCGGCGGCGGACCCGGCGGACGGCTTCACGAGGTGGCTCCGGGGGCGGCGCCGCGGGCGGGGCCGGATGTCTGCCGGGCCGCGGGGGCGGGGCCGTCGGGTCCGGGACCGGGGCCCGGGTCGGGCCCGGCCGGGGCGGCGGCGTCGATCTGCGCGCGGGTCGGCATCGAGTCCTGGGCGCCCGGGCGTTGGACCGAGAGGGCGGCTGCCGTCGCGGCCCAGGCGAGGGCCCCGGGGACGGGGCGGCCCTCGCCGAGGGCGACGGCGAGCGCACCGACGAAGGTGTCCCCGGCGGCGGTGGTGTCCACCGCCCGGACCCGCGGCGCCGGCACGGTCAGCGGCTCCTGCCCGCGGGCGGCGTACAGGCACCCCGCCGCGCCGAGCGTGATGACGACCTCCGGGACCTCGTGCAGCAGGGCGGCGGCTGCCTGGTGGGGGTCGGTGAGTCCGGTGAGGGCGGCCGCCTCGTGCTCATTGGGGACGAGCAGGTCCACCACCGCGAGCAGCTCGGCCGGCAGGGGCTGCGCGGGGGCCGGGGTGAGCACCGTACGGACCCCGTGGGCGCGGGCGGCGCGGGCGCCGGCGAGGACGGCGGACAGCGGGACTTCGAGCTGGAGCAGCAGGGAGTCGGCGGCGCCGATCCGGCTCTCGTCACCCGCCTCCAGGCCGGTGACGCGGGCGTTGGCGCCGGGGATGACGACGATGCTGTTGCCGCCCTCGTCGTCGACGGTGATGTGGGCGGTCCCGCTGGCGCCCTCGACGGTGCGCAGGGCCGCCGTCTCCACCCCGGCCCCCGCGAGCGCGGAGCGCAGCCGTACGCCGAACTCGTCGGCGCCGACCGCCCCGATCATCACCACCTCCCCGCCGGAGCGGGCGGCGGCCACGGCCTGGTTGGCGCCCTTGCCGCCGGGGACGGTGCGGAACTCGCGGCCGGTGACGGTCTCGCCGAGGCGGGGGGCCTTGGCGACGTAGGCGACGAGGTCCATGTTGGTACTGCCGAGCACGGCGATGGCCGTCATGAGCGTGCTGCCTCCTGTGCGGTGAGCTGGGCGAGGGTGTCGAAGCCGATGCCGTCGAAGCCGGGGACGGTGGTGGCGAGACGGTTCTTCAGCGGGGCGCTCCAGCGGGGCGGGACGGCGCCTGCGACGAGCGCGGCGAGGCTTCCGGCGGTGGCCCCGTTGGAGTCGGTGTCCCAGCCGCCGGACACGGCACGGCAGACGGAGTGGGTGAAGTCGCCGTCGGCGTGGGTAAGCGCGGCGGCGACGAGGGCGGTGTTGGGGACGGCGTGCACCCAGTGGTAGTGGCCGTGGCGGGCGTGCAGGTGGTCGACGACGCGGTCGAAGTCCGCGAAGCGCTCGGCGGCGGCGATGGCGTCCCGGACGGCGTCGGCCAGGCGCGAGCGGGGCGGTACGGCGGCCAGCCCGGCCGCGAGGGCGGTGTGGATGCCGGACCGGCCGGAGGCGGCCTCGGCGATGGCGGCGGCGGCGAAGACGGCGGCGTAGACACCGTTGCCGGTGTGGCTGAGGACGGCGTCCCGGTGGGCCTGGGCGGCGGCCGCGGCCGGATCGCCGGGGTTGGTCCAGCCGTGGACGTCGGCGCGGATGAGGGCGCCGATCCACTCGCGGAAGGGGTTGTGGTGGGTGGCGGTGGCGGGGGGTTCCAGCCCGAGGAGCAGGTTGCGGTATGCGATGCGCTCGGCGGTGAAGGTCCGCCCGGCGGGGAGCTCGTCGAGCCAGAGGCGGCCGACGTCGGCGGTGCTGAAGCCCTTGCCGTGGCGGCGCAGCAGGATCAGGTTCAGCAGGGGGTAGTCGAGGTCGTCGTCCTCGGGGGCGCCGTCGATGTTCTCGGCGAGGGAGGTGGGGGCGGAGCGGCGGTTCCACGGGTGGGCGGCCAGCACCTCCGGGGGGACGCCGCGGGCGGTGAACCAGTCGTCCAGCGGCCAGTTTCCCGCGGCGCGGGCGAGGGCCCGGATCCCCTCCAGGGGCAGCTTCTCGACGGGCTTGCCGAGCACGCACCCCACGGCCCTCCCCACCCACGCGGCCTCCAGCCGCCTCACCAAGGCGCCGCCCGGCCCGGCCGTGGCCCCCGCCGTCGCCCCCGCCGTGGCCTCTGCCGTCGCTGCCCCGGTGCCCCCCGGGCCCGGACGGGTGGCGGCGCTGAGGGCGGGCCAGGTGGCGGGCTCGTGGGGAGTCCATGGGGACGGGAGCCGGGCGAGCTGCGTCAGGAGCTCGGTGGCCAGGGAGCGGAGCTCCGGTGGCGCCGGGGCGGGGGAGGCCCCGGCCCGGGCGGGGGCCGGGCGGCCGCCCGCCGCCAGCCAGGCGCGCAGCAGGGGCCCCGCGTCGCGCCCGTCCTCCGCGGCCTGCCGCAGTTCGTGCCCGACCAGGTCCTCCGGCTGGACCCAGGTCAGCCGTACCCCCGCTGCGGCGGCCCCCGCGCGCAGGGCTTCCGTGGCCGGGGCAGGGGCGCCCGGAGTGGTGGAGCCCGGGGTGAGGGGTGGCATCAGGCGGTCGTCAGCGTCGTGAAGGCCGCTTCGTGGGCGCGGCGCCGGGAGCGGTCGCGGGCGAAGACCTCCCGGGCCACCGCGGCCAGCGCCGCCGCCGGGGCGTGCAGGTCGAGGCGGCTGGCCTCGGCCACCTGCTTCGCCCAGGCGGCAGGTACCGCCGAGACGCCCGACAGTGCCCCCGCGACCGCGCCCGCCATCGTGGCGATGGAGTCGCAGTCCCGCCCGTAGTTGACGGCTCCGAGGACCGCGCCCTCGTACGCCCCGTCGGCGACGACCAGCATCCCGAGCGCGATCGGCAACTCCTCGACGGAGTGCAGCCGCGAGGGCCGCCGCGCCCCCAGCGACGGCTTGCGGTAGTCCGGGCCGACCGAGTCGTACGGCTCCACCGCGGCCCGCAGCGGAGCCAGCGCCGACTCGAAGTCCCGGTGCCGGCAGGCCACTTCGCAGACCGCCTCGATCGCCGCCCGCGTGCCGTCCTTCGCCAGCGCGAGCGCGGTGTCGACGACCGACGCGACCGTCGCCCCGGGCACGCACGCCGCCGCGACCGCCGCCGCGAAAACCCCCGCCGCCTCCCGGCCGTACGAGGACTGGTGCGCACCGGCGATGTCCACGGCCTCTGCGTAAGCAGCCTGCGGGTGCCCGGCGTTGACGATGCCGACCGGTGCCATGTACATCGCCGCACCGCAGTTGACGATGTTGCCGCCGCCGGCCTCGCGGGGGTCCGCGTGCGCGTAGTGCAGCCGGGTGACCATCCACTTCTCGGCGAGGAAGATCCGCTGGAGCGGCAGGGCCTCGGCCTCCAGTTCCGGGATCCAGCGCGGGGTGCCCATCAGGTCGGGGACCAGGTGCTCGGCGACCGCGTACGCGTCCAGGTGGTCCCGTACGGCCTCGTAGACCCGCACCAGTGCGTGCGTCATGAGGGTGTCGTCGGTGACGTGCCCGTCGCCCTTGTGGTACGGGGCGATGGGCCGGGCCGTACGCCAGTCCTCGTACCAGGGGCCGACGATGCCGTGCACGCGGCCGCCGTGCCGTTCCACGATCTGGTCCGGGGACCAGCCCTCCACCGGGCCGCCGAGCGCGTCGCCGACGGCCGCGCCGACGAGAGCGCCGGCCGACCGGTCTTCGAGAGTGAGCGTCATGTCCGAATCATCCCTTGAACGAGGTGAGTTCCGTACGAGCGAGCAGCGCGGCGAGTTCGACGAGGTCGGTGCCGGCGAGGCGGGGGAGGGCGCAGCCGGAGAGCCTCCGGCAGGCCTCGCGCCAGGCGGGGGGCAGGGAGTCGCCGCCGCCGAGGGCGCCGGTGAGCGCTCCGGCGAGGGCGGGTGCGGAGTCCGCGACCCGCGACAGGCAGGCGGCGGCCGGGACGGCCTCGACGGCCCGGCCGCGGGCGGCGGTCGCGAGGGCGAGGGCGACGGGGACGGTCTCGGCCGCGGCGATGCCGTAGCTGTAGACGTGGTCCACGATCTCGTGTTCGAGGGTGGGGACGATGGCGAACGCGCCGTCACCGTCGGTGTGGGCGCGGGCGAGCCCGACGGCGTGGCGGGCGTTGCGGCCGATCTCGGTGGCCTCGGGCAGCTGGCCGAGGGCGGCGTCGACGGCGGTGTCGGTGTCCGCGCCGGCGAGGGCCGCCGCGATGGCGGCGGCCATGGCGCGGGCGCCGTGGACTCCGTCGCCGTCCTGGGTGTAGCGGGCGTCGAACTCGGCGAGGGCCGCCGCGGCGGCCGGGTCCCCGGGGTGCACGACGGCGAGGACGCAGGCGCGCACGCAGGCGGCGTCGTCGAAGTAGTGCGGGTTGTCGTGGCCGGTGGCGGGCGGACGCAGGCCGGCGGCGAGGTTGCCGAGGCCGGCCCGTACGGAGATCCGGGCGCGCAGCGGGAGGACGGCGGACTCGACCTCGGGGGCGCGTTCGGCCGCGGCGGCGACCTCGCTGGCCAGGGCGTTCCAGGCGAGGTCGATGGCGGCCCGCATCCGGCGGGACCGGGACAGGTCGCTGAGCAGGACCCCGGCGGCGGTCAGTACGGACTCGGCGGCGAAGGCGGCCCATTCGGCGTCGTCGGAGGGGCCGAGGCGCAGGGGCTCGGGGGGCTGGTTGAGGGCGATGGGGACGGGGAGGGTGGTGGTGGCGTTCTGCTCGGCGAAGGTGTCGAGCTCGCGGGTGAGCCGGCGGGTCCAGTCGGGCATCCGGCTGGCCCGGTGCCGGGCGGCGGGCCACCCGGCGGCGTCGCCTGCGGCGAGCCCGAGCAGCAAACCCTCGATCCGCCGGGCCCCTGCGGGGGGCGCGGCGGCGGTCCGGACCCGCGCCGGGCGGCCCCCCACCCCGCCCCCGCCCCGCGCAGGCCCGGGAACCTGCTCCGCAGCCAGCCCGGTGCCGCCCCCCGGGGGCCCGGGAGCCTGCTCCGCAGCCAGCCCGACCCCGCCGCCCCGGCCTTCCGCTCCGTTCCCGCCGCTGCCGCCGCCCCGCGCGGGTCCGGGAACCTGCTCCGCAGCCGACCCGGTGCCGCCCCCCAGGGGCCCGGGAGCCTGCTCCGCAGCCAGTCCGACCCCGCCGCCGGAGCCACGTGCCCCGTGCGGGTCGGGGGCCGCGGCGAGTGCCGCCTCGACGGGATCACCCCCCGGGCCGGTGCCCGTGCCGCCCCGGACCCCGGCGGCGCCACCCCGCGCCCCCGCCCACCCGCTCCCGGCTCCTCCGGCCACCCAGACCACCGCCGGGGGCTCTGCCGGGGCGGAGTCGGGCGGGCCGTCCGCCGAGGCCGGCTCCGCCGGAACGGGCTCGCCCGGAGGCTCCGTGAACCCCCCGCCCGGGGGCTTCGCCCTGCTGTCGGCCGGCGCGGGGGCCGTCGTGACTTCGGCCGGTGTCGGGGGCGTGGACCGACCGGGTGGGCGGGGTTTCGTCAGGTCGTCGGTCTGGGGGGTTGCCGACGGGGTGGGAGTCGTCGTCATCGGGGCGGCTCGGATTCCGGGGTGAGGAGGTCCGCGATGTCCAGGACGTGGTAGCCCCGCATCGAGGGGAGGCAGCTGCCGCGTACCGGTCCGATCGCCGAGGACCAGGCGGCGGGGATGGCGGCGGCGCCCGAGAGGGCGCCGGCCAGCGAGCCCGCCACCGCCGCGGTGGTGTCGGCGTCGCGGCCCATGTTGACCGCCGTCAGGACCGACCCCGCGAAGTCCCCGCCCGCCGCCGCGAATGCCCCGAACGCCAGGCCCACCGCCTCCGGCGCCAGGTCCGTCCACGGGTAGCCGCCGATCACCACCGCGGAGCGCACCGCCCGTTCGCCGCGCGGGGCGGCCGTGACGGCGCGGCGCAGGGAGCGGGCCGTCCAGGAGCCCGAGGGGATGACCGACAGGGCCGCCGATACGACAGAGGCCGGCGATCCGCCGGCCATCGCCGCCGCGACGCCCGCGGCCACCGCCTGGCCGCCGTAGATGCCCTCCCCGTCGTGGCTCACCGTGCCGTCGATCGCGACCAGCCGCGCCGCCTCCGCGGGGCGGCCCGCCGCGAACACCCCGAAGGGGGCCGCCCGCATCGCCAGCCCGTCCGACCACGCGTGCCGGTGCTGCGCGGAGATGGGCGCCGCGAGGCCCCGGCGGAGGTTCTCCAGGGTTCCGCGTTCGCTGAAGCCCGCTCCGCGGAACGGGCCCTCGTCCAGGTCCGCGATCCAGTGGTGCCAGGCCCGCTCCACGTGGGAGACGGTGAGCGCCGACCCGTGGCGGGCCAGCAGCAGCCCCGAGAAGATCGCGTACTCGGTGTCGTCCGTGCCGGCCGGGTCCTGCGAGACGAAGCCCTCGATGCGGCCCCATTTCGCCCGGATCTCCGACGGTTTCATGTTCTCGGCGGGGGCGCCCAGCGCGTCGCCCACCGCGAGGCCCAGAAGAGCGCCCCTGGCCCGTTCGAGGAGGACCTGTGGACTGCATGCGATCAGCTCCATGGCGCGGCGCCTCTCCACTTGATGGCCTCATCCTGAGCCCTTGGGGGATTTGTGCCACGACAGGTGGTTTGTCGGTCGCCGCGAAACACCCCGCCCGCACCCCCGTCACCCGGTCGCCGACCCCCAAATCCCCAGGTAAGTACGGCCTTCCTTGCTGGCGGGCGCGAAAAATCGTGCGTAGTTTCGAGGTGGCAGGGGGAGTGGGACGCCTCGCAGAGCCCGTCCGTACAAAAGGGGAGATACGCCGCATGTCCATCATCGACATCGAAGCACCGCTGCACACGGCGCACCGCGACAACCACACCCACCGCGACGTCAACGGTGGATGGCTGCGGCCGGCCGTCTTCGGCGCCATGGACGGGCTCGTCTCCAACCTCGCCCTGATGACCGGCGTCGCCGGCGGCGCCGTCGCCCCGCAGACCATCGTGATCACCGGCCTCGCGGGCCTGGCGGCCGGCGCCTTCTCGATGGCGGCCGGCGAGTACACCTCCGTGGCCTCGCAGCGCGAGCTGGTCCTCGCCGAACTCGACATAGAACGCCAGCAGCTGCGCAAGCACCCGGTGGACGAGATGGAGGAGCTCGCCGAGCTCTACGTCTCCCGCGGGGTCGAGCCCGCCCTGGCCCGCGAGGTGGCGATGCAGCTGTCCCGCGACCCCGAGCAGGCGCTGGAGATCCACGCCCGCGAGGAGCTCGGCATCGACCCCGACGACCTGCCGTCGCCGATGGTGGCCGCCGTCTCGTCCTTCGGCTCCTTCGCGCTGGGGGCGCTGATCCCCGTACTGCCGTACCTGCTGGGCGCCACGTCCCTGTGGCCCGCGGTGCTGCTCGCCCTTCTCGGCCTCTTCGCCTGCGGCGCGGTCGTCTCCCGGGTCACCGCCCGGTCCTGGTGGTACAGCGGCCTGCGGCAGCTGCTGCTGGGCGGCGCGGCCGCCGGTGTGACGTACGTCCTGGGCACCTGGATCGGCGCAGCCATAGGCTGACCGGGCGCCGATGAGGCACTATGCAGTCGGCAACATAAGTAATCCATTACCCTGCGGTTTCAGGCCCGTGTCCGACGGGCATCAGACGAGGGCGCTCCGGGGCAACGATGCCCTCACACCGCGTCGGGACCTTCGCCCCCTGTGATGTGCGTCTGCTCGACGTGCTTCTCATCCTCTGCTGAAGACCGAACCCGCTGAACCCCCGCGAAGGTCCCTCTTCTCTGCTCGCTCCGCTTCTTTCTGCTGCGTGCAGTGTCCGCATGGTGAAACGGCATATCCGCTTCTCGGGATTGCGGTCATCATGTAACCTGCACGAAATTTCGCAGAGGGCCAACGTCGTCCCTCGGCTATGCAAATGCCACGACGACGACGGGAGAGCCGATGCGTTCCGCATCCACGCACTCCGCGACCGGCCTGAGCACCACCGCCTGGTCGCCCATGGACGGTCGCCCCGCCCCCCAGGGCATGTACGACCCGCGCAACGAGCACGACGCCTGCGGCGTCGGCTTTGTGGCCAACCTCAGCGGCGAGGCCAGCCACACGCTGGTCGAGCAGGCGCTGACCGTACTGCGGAACCTTGAGCACCGCGGCGCCACCGGATCCGAGCCGGACTCGGGCGACGGCGCCGGAATCCTCTCCCAGGTCCCGGACGCCTTCCTGCGCGAGGTGGCCGGATTCGAACTGCCCGAGGCCGGCGCCTACGCCGTCGGCATCGCCTTCCTCCCCGCCGACGGCACCGCACAGGCCGTCGCCGTGGAGCAGATCGAGGCGATCGCCGCCGAGGAGAACCTCACGGTCCTCGGCTGGCGCGAGGTCCCGGTCACCCCGGACCTGCTCGGCAACGGCGCCCGCGCCACCATGCCGGCCTTCCGCCAGCTCTTCGTGAGCAACGGGACGACGGGCATCGAGCTGGACCGCAAGGCCTTCGTGCTGCGCAAGCGCGCCGAGCGCGAGGCCGGGGTGTACTTCCCGTCGCTCTCCGCCCGCACCATCGTCTACAAGGGCATGCTGACCACCGGCCAGCTGGAGCCCTTCTTCCCGGACCTCTCCGACCGCCGCTTCGCCTCGACGCTGGCCCTGGTCCACTCGCGGTTCTCCACGAACACCTTCCCGTCCTGGCCGCTGGCCCACCCGTACCGCTTCGTCGCGCACAACGGCGAGATCAACACGGTCAAGGGCAACCGGAACTGGATGAAGGCCCGCGAGTCCCAGCTGGCCAGCGAGGCCTTCGGCGAGGGCGCGCTCGACCGGATCTTCCCGATCTGCACCCCGGACGCCTCCGACTCGGCCTCCTTCGACGAGGTCCTGGAGCTGCTCCACCTCGGCGGCCGCTCCCTCCCGCACAGCGTGCTGATGATGATCCCGGAGGCCTGGGAGAACCACACCTCCATGGACCCGGCGCGCCGCGCGTTCTACCAGTACCACTCCACCCTGATGGAGCCCTGGGACGGCCCGGCCTGCGTCACCTTCACCGACGGCACCCAGGTCGGCGCGGTCCTCGACCGCAACGGTCTGCGCCCCGGCCGCTACTGGGTCACCGACGACGGCCTCGTCGTCCTCGGCTCCGAGGTCGGCGTGCTCGACATCGACCCGGCCAAGGTCGTCCGCAAGGGCCGCCTCCAGCCCGGCAAGATGTTCCTCGTCGACACCGCCCAGAAGCGGATCATCGAGGACGACGAGATCAAGGCCGAGCTGGCTGCCGCGGCGCCGTACGCCGAGTGGCTCGACAGCGGCGAGATCGAGCTGACGGACCTGCCCGAGCGCGAGCACATCGTGCACACCCACGCCTCGGTCACCCGCCGCCAGCAGACCTTCGGCTACACCGAGGAAGAGCTGCGCGTCATCCTCGCGCCGATGGCCCGTACCGGCGGCGAGCCGCTCGGCTCCATGGGCACGGACTCCCCGATCGCAGCCCTCTCCGAGCGCCCCCGGCTGCTGTTCGACTACTTCACGCAGCTGTTCGCGCAGGTCACCAACCCGCCGCTGGACGCCATCCGCGAGGAGCTCGTCACCTCGCTGCTGTCCTCGCTGGGCCCCCAGGGCAACCTGCTGGAGCCGACCGCCGCGTCCTGCCGCAGCGTCACCCTGCCCTTCCCGGTGATCGACAACGACGAGCTGGCCAAGCTCATCCACATCAACCACGACGGCGACATGCCGGGCATGAAGGCCGCCACCCTCTCGGGCCTGTACCGGGTCTCCGGCGGCGGCGAGGCCCTCGCCGCCCGCATCGAGGAGATCCGCGCCGAGGCCGACGCGGCCATCGCGAACGGCGCCCGCCTGATCGTCCTCTCGGACCGCCACTCGGACGCCGAGCACGCGCCGATCCCCTCGCTGCTGCTCACCTCCGCCGTGCACCACCACCTCATCGCCACCAAGCAGCGCACCCAGGTGGGCCTGCTCGTCGAGGCCGGCGACGTCCGCGAGGTGCACCACGTCGCGCTGCTCATCGGCTACGGCGCCGCCGCAGTGAACCCGTACCTGGCCATGGAGTCCGTCGAGGACCTGCTGCGCGCCGGTACCTTCCTGTCCGGCCTGGAGCCGGAGCAGGCCATCAAGAACCTGATCTACGCCCTCGGCAAGGGCGTCCTGAAGGTCATGTCCAAGATGGGCATCTCGACGGTCGCCTCCTACCGCGGCGCCCAGGTGTTCGAGGCCGTCGGCCTGAACGAGGAGTTCGTCGGCACGTACTTCCAGGGCACCGCCACCAAGATCGGCGGCGCCGGTCTGGACGTCATCGCCCAGGAGGTGGCCGCCCGCCACGCCAAGGCGTACCCGGCCTCCGGCATCGCGGCCACCCACCGCGCGCTGGACATCGGCGGCGAGTACCAGTGGCGCCGCGAGGGCGAGCCGCACCTGTTCGACCCGGAGACGGTCTTCCGCCTCCAGCACGCCACCCGCAACCGCCGGTACGACATCTTCAAGAAGTACACCGACCGGGTGAACGAGCAGTCCGAGCGCCTGATGACGCTCCGCGGCCTGTTCGGCTTCAAGAGCGACCGCCCGTCCATCTCCGTGGACGAGGTCGAGCCGGTCTCCGAGATCGTCAAGCGCTTCTCCACCGGCGCCATGTCGTACGGCTCCATCTCCAAGGAGGCGCACGAGACCCTCGCCATCGCCATGAACCAGCTGGGCGGCAAGTCCAACACCGGTGAGGGCGGCGAGGACCCGGAGCGCCTGTACGACCCGGCGCGCCGCTCCTCGATCAAGCAGGTCGCCTCCGGCCGCTTCGGCGTCACGAGCGAGTACCTCGTCAACGCGGACGACATCCAGATCAAGATGGCGCAGGGCGCCAAGCCCGGCGAGGGCGGCCAGCTGCCCGGCCACAAGGTCTACCCGTGGGTCGCCAAGACCCGGCACTCCACCCCGGGCGTCGGCCTGATCTCCCCGCCGCCGCACCACGACATCTACTCCATCGAGGACCTGGCTCAGCTGATCCACGACCTCAAGAACGCCAACCCGGCCGCCCGCATCCACGTGAAGCTGGTCTCCGAGGTCGGTGTCGGCACCGTCGCCGCCGGTGTCTCCAAGGCCCACGCGGACGTCGTGCTGATCTCCGGCCACGACGGCGGTACGGGCGCGTCCCCGCTCACCTCGCTCAAGCACGCGGGCGGCCCCTGGGAGCTCGGCCTCGCCGAGACCCAGCAGACCCTGCTGCTCAACGGGCTGCGCGACCGCATCGTGGTCCAGACCGACGGCCAGCTCAAGACCGGCCGCGACGTCGTCATCGCCGCGCTGCTCGGCGCCGAGGAGTTCGGTTTCGCCACCGCGCCGCTCGTCGTCTCCGGCTGCATCATGATGCGCGTCTGCCACCTGGACACCTGCCCGGTCGGCGTCGCCACCCAGAACCCGGTGCTGCGCGAGCGCTTCTCCGGCAAGCCCGAGTTCGTCGTCAACTTCTTCGAGTTCATCGCGGAGGAGGTGCGCGAGCTGCTCGCCGAGCTCGGCTTCCGCAGCATCGAGGAGGCCGTCGGCCACGCCGAACTCCTCGACACCACCCAGGCCGTCACCCACTGGAAGGCGCAGGGCCTCGACCTGGAGCCCCTCTTCCACGTGCCGGCGCTGCCCGAGGGCGCGGTCCGCCACGCCCTGATCGAGCAGGACCACGGTCTGCAGAAGGCCCTCGACAACGAGCTGATCGAGCTCGCCGCCGAGGCCCTGAACGCGCCGAACGCCGAGGCCGCCCAGCCGGTCCGCGCGCAGGTCCCGATCCGGAACATCAACCGGACCGTCGGCACCATGCTCGGCTACGAGGTCACCAAGCGGTTCGGCGGTGCGGGCCTGCCCGACAACACCATCGACCTGACCTTCACCGGTTCGGCCGGCCAGTCCTTCGGCGCCTTCCTGCCGAAGGGCATCACCCTCCGCCTGGAGGGCGACGCCAACGACTACGTCGGCAAGGGCCTGTCGGGCGGCCGGGTCGTGGTCCGCCCCGACCGCGGCGCCGACCACCTCGCCGAGTACTCGACCATCGCCGGCAACACCATCGGCTACGGCGCCACCGGCGGCGAGATGTTCCTGCGGGGCCGCACCGGCGAGCGCTTCTGCGTCCGCAACTCCGGCGCCCTGGTCGTCTCGGAGGGCGTGGGCGACCACGGCTGCGAGTACATGACCGGCGGCACGGCCGTCGTCCTCGGCGAGACGGGCCGCAACTTCGCGGCCGGCATGTCGGGCGGCATCGCCTACGTCGTCGACCTCGACCCGAACAACGTCAACTCCGGCAACGCGGGCGCCGTCGAGGCCCTGTCCGACGCCGACAAGCAGTGGCTGCACGATGTGGTGCGCCGCCACGAGGAGGAGACCGGCTCGACCGTGGCCGCGAAGCTCCTGGCTGACTGGTCCGCCTCGGTGGACCGCTTCAGCAAGATCATTCCGACCACGTACAAGGCAGTGCTCGCCGCCAAGGACGCCGCTGAGCTGGCCGGACTCTCGGAGTCCGAGACCACGGAGAAGATGATGGAGGCGGCGACCCATGGCTGACCCGAAGGGCTTCCTCACCACCCCGCGCGAGACCGCCTGTACCCGTCCGGTGGCCGAGCGGCTGAAGGACTGGAACGAGGTCTACGTCCCCGGCTCCCTGCTCCCGATCATCAGCAAGCAGGCCGGCCGCTGCATGGACTGCGGCATCCCGTTCTGCCACAACGGCTGCCCGCTCGGGAACCTGATCCCCGAGTGGAACGACTACGCCTACCGTGAGGACTGGTCGGCCGCGTCCGAGCGCCTCCACGCGACGAACAACTTCCCGGAGTTCACGGGCCGGCTGTGCCCGGCGCCGTGCGAGTCGGCGTGCGTCCTCGGCATCAACCAGCCCGCCGTCACGATCAAGAACGTCGAAGTCTCGATCATCGACACGGCCTGGGACAACGGCGACGTCACCCCGCAGGCCCCGGAGCGGCTCTCCGGCAAGACGGTCGCCGTGATCGGCTCCGGCCCCTCGGGTCTGGCCGCCGCCCAGCAGCTGACCCGGGCCGGACACACCGTGGTGGTGTACGAGCGCGCCGACCGCGTCGGCGGTCTGCTGCGCTACGGCATCCCCGAGTTCAAGATGGAGAAGGTGCACATCAACCGCCGCATCGAGCAGATGCGCGCAGAGGGCACCAAGTTCCGCACCGGCATCGAGATCGGCCGCGACCTGACCGCCACGGACCTGCGCAAGCGGTTCGACGCGGTGGTCATCGCGGCGGGCGCCACCGTCTCCCGCGACCTGCCGGTCCCGGGTCGCGAGCTCAAGGGCATCCACTTCGCGATGGAGTACCTGCCCCTGGCCAACAAGGTGCAGGAGGGCGACTTCGTCGCCCCGCCGATCACCGCCGAGGGCAAGCACGTGGTCGTCATCGGCGGCGGCGACACCGGCGCCGACTGCGTCGGCACCGCCCACCGCCAGGGCGCCCTGTCGGTGACCCAGCTGGAGATCATGCCGAAGCCGTCCGAGGACCGCCCCTCGGGCCAGCCCTGGCCGACGTTCCCCATGCTGTACAAGGTCACCTCCGCGCACGAGGAGGGCGGCGAGCGGGTCTACTCCGTCTCCACCACCCACTTCGAAGGCGACGAGGACGGCAACGTCCAGGCCCTGCACCTGGTCGAGGTCGAGTTCATCGACGGCAAGCTCGTCCAGAAGGAGGGCACGGAACGCACCCTCCCGGCGCAGCTGGTCACCCTCGCCATGGGCTTCACCGGCACCGACCAGTCCAACGGCCTGGTCGACCAGTTCGGCCTGGAGCTCGACGCCCGCGGCAACATCGAGCGCGACGCCTCCTACGCGACCAACGTCGACGGCGTCTTCGTCGCGGGCGACGCCGGCCGCGGCCAGTCCCTGATCGTCTGGGCGATCGCCGAAGGCCGCTCCGCGGCCCGCGGCGTGGACCGCTACCTGACCGGCAGCAGCACCCTCCCGTACCCGGTCAAGCCGACGGACCGTGCCCTGACGGTCTGACCCTTCCGACGCCGGGCACTCGCACCGCTCGGCCGCGGGCGGCCTTCCGGGCTTCGGCCCGGCTGTGCCGGCCTCCGGCCGTCGGGTGGGTGGCGGGGAGCTTGCATCACCCCCGGTATCGCCGGGACCCCTCATACGGACCGCACAACGGAGTGCGGACCCCCGACACAGCGCCCGTCATGGCTCCTTTGGGACGCCGGGCACTCGCACCGCTCGGCCGCGGGCGGCCTTCCGGGCTTCGGCCCGGCTGCGCCGGCCTCCGGCCGTCGGGTGGGTGGCGGGGAGCTTGCATCACCCCCGGTATAGCCGGGACCCCTCATACGGACCGCACAACGGAGTGCGGACCCCCGACACAGCGCCCGTCATGTCCCCGACCAGGGATGACGGGCGCTGTGGCGTGCATGGGCCGGTTACTCGGGCTGGACGACCGTGGCGCCCCAGCGTATGGAGGGGGAGGAGGTCGTCACCCCGGCTCCGAAGCCGCCGTGGAGGCCGGTGCCGAGGGGGACGGTGACCTGGGTCGGGGTGGTGTCCTGGCAGTCGACGGTGAAGGGGGCCGGGTCGCGGTCAGGGTGGTTGTCGAGGTGGAAGCTCACTTCGATGCTGCCGCCGCCCGCGCAGCCGAAGGTGATGAAGGTGTCCAGCCGGGAGGAGAGGCCGCCCGAGACGAAGCCGCCGGGGCCGGTCTGCTCGGGAATCCAGATCAGGCCGTCGGGGCCCGGATAGGCGATGACTTCGTTCTCGGCTGCGGCTTGGGCCGCGCCTGCCGTGAGCATGAGGGCTGCGACCAGTGTGGTGAGCACGGCGGCCTTGCCGCCTTTGCGAACCTGCTTCTTCATGTGATCCCCCATGGTCGTGCCGGGTGTGTCCCCGACATCGATCACGTTAACCAGCGGCACTGACAACGGCCTTCGCGCGCCTCGTCGCCCGGTACGCGGACGGGGTGAGTCCCGTCTGGCGCAGGAGGTGGGTGCGCAGGGAGTCCGCTGTGCCCAGGCCGCTGCGGGCGGCGACCTGGTCCATCGGGAGGGTCGTGGTCTCCAGGATCTCCCGCGCGCGGTCCAGGCGTTGGTGCAGGAGCCACTGGAGGGGGCTGAGGCCGGTTTCGGCGCGGAAGCGGCGGGTCAGGGTGCGGGTGCTCGTGCCCGCGTGGCCGGCCAGGTCGGCGAGGCTGGTCGGCTCGTGCAGGCGGGCCAGCGCCCAGGCACGGGTCTGCGTGAGCGAGGTGCCCCGCTCGGGCGGGAGCGGGGTCCGGATGAACTGGGCCTGCCCGCCCGGCCGTATCGGGGCCGCCACCACCAGACGGGCGGTGGCGTTGGCCACGGCGGAGCCGAAATCGCAGCGCACCATGTGCAGGCACAGGTCGATGCCCGCGGACAGCCCCGCGGAGGTCAGCACCCCCTCGTCCTCCACGAACAGCACGTCGGGCCGTATCTCGACCGCCGGGAAGCGCCGCGCGAACTCCTCCGACATGGTCCAGAAGGTCGTCGCCGCCCGGCCGTCGAGCAGCCCCGCCTGAGCGAGTACGAACGCGCCCGTGCAGATGGAAGCGATGCGCCGGCCCCGTGCGGCCGCCGTCCGCAGGGCCTCCAGGACCCGGGGGTCCGTACGGACGCGGTCGCCCGTCCCCGTGACCATCACCGTGTCGGCCTGCTCAACGGCGTCCAGGCCCCGTCCCACGACGACGTCCACGCCGATCGCTGCCTCCACCACGCCGGGATCGGCGGTGCAGATCGTCACCTCGTAGGCCGGGTCGCCCTCGGCGCGCGTCGCACCGAACACCACCTCCGGAATCGACAGATCGAAGGTCGTCACCGGGGGCACCGCGATCACCGCGACGCGGTGCAGGCGGATCGACGTCATGGCTCGAATCTCCGGAAGGCTGGCATTCGGGCCACTACTGTACGGCCCTCCCCGGAGCGAGAGTTGATCCGCCGATCACACGGATCCGCCCTGTCTTCACGGGAGTACAGCCATGGCCCTGCACGTCGTCACCGGCGCCGGTCCCATCGGAACCGCCACCGCCCGCCTGCTCGCCGAAGCGGGCGAGCAGGTCCGCGTCATCACCCGCAGTGGCAGCGGGCCGGAGCACCCGCTCGTCGAGCGCGTGGCAGCCGACCTCACCGACACCGACCGGCTGACGCAGCTGCTGCACGGCGCCCGGACGCTCTACAACGCGGCCGCGCCCGCCTACCAGGACTGGCGCACCGGCTTTCCGCCGCTCGCGGCCTCGCTCCTGAGGGCGACCGGGCGCACCGGCACCGACTACGTGATGCTGGGCAACGTCTACGGGTACGGCGAGGCCGACGGCCCCCTCACGCCAGGACTGCCGATGAAGCCCGTCTCCGACAAAGGGCGGATCCGCGCCGCCATGTGGCGGGACGCGCTGGCCGCGCACGAGGCCGGCCGGGTGCGGGTGACCGAGGTCCGGGCCAGCGACTTTGTCGGTCGCGGGGCAATTTCCCTGTTCACGTTGGCCATCGCCCCGGCGGTACTGGCGGGCGCCGAGGCGGTCGTCCCGGCCCACCTGGACTCCCCGCACAGCTGGTCCTACGTGACGGACGTCGCGCGCACGCTGGTCGCCGCCGGAGCTCGGGACGACAGCTGGGGCCGCGCCTGGCACGTGCCGTCGGTGTCCGAACTGTCCCCCCGGGAGCTGGCGCTCCGCCTGGCCGAAGCCGCCGGAATGCCGGCCCCGGGGCTGACCGCGATGAGCCCCGAGCAGATGGCCGCGCTGGCCGCCACGGACGAGGTGATGGCCGAAATCTCCGAGATGGGCTACCTCTACGAGCGCGAGCTGCGCCTGGACGCGGCCGAGACCGAGCGGGTGCTCGGCGTCCGGGCCACCGCATTGGACCTCGTCCTCAAGGAGATGGTCCAGGAGGCGGGGGAGCGCGGCCGGTGACCCCGGGCGCCCCGGCGGGCGCCGACCGCCGCCCGCGCCCCCGGCTCGGCGGGTTACCTTCGCTCGTGCGGGTGATGTGCGGCGCCGCCGGGAGCGGAAGGGGGCGCGGCGGCGTCCGACCGGGGGTCCGCGGGTCTGGTAACAGTGCCGCATGCCCTCCCGAATGATGTCGGCCTGTGTGCTCGGCGCCGCCCTGCTCGCCCCCGTCGCCGCACCCGTCGCCGCCCCCGCCGCCGCCGACGGGACCACCGTCGACTACCACGGGCTGAGCCTGGGCGTCCCCGGCCACTGGCGGGTCGTCGACCTCGACCGCCACCCCGACGCCTGCCTGCGCCTCGACCTGCCCACGCTGTACCTCGGGCACGCCGGCGCCCAGCGGGAATGCACCGGCCGGGCCGTGCGGACCCGCGCCGACACCCTGCACCTGGAGCCGCTCGACGGGGCCCCGCCCCGCGCCGACATCCCCACCGTCGAGGTCGGCGGAGCGGCGGCCTTGCCCGAGGCCCGCGGCGAGAGCAACGAGGTCCGCTACGCCCTGCGCCGCCCCGGGGTGATGGCCACGCTGTCGTACGGGAACACCCCCGACGGCGTACGGGAGGTCCTGGCGCGGGCCGCCGCCCGGGCCGCGGCGCACGGCGCCGCCGTCGTCCCGGCCGGGGCCGTGGCCGGGCCCCGCCCCCGTACCGGCCAGGAGCCCTTCACCGGACACGGCTTCGATGCCTGCACCGCCCCCACCCAGAACGCCATGGACAGCTGGCGGGCCGCCTCGCCGTTCGGCGCGATCGGCATCTACATCGGCGGCCGGGCCCGCGCCTGCGCCCAGCCGCAGCTCACCGCCGCCTGGATCGGGCGGCAGGCCGACGCGGGGTGGCACCTGATGCCGCTGTGGGTGGGCCCGCAGCCCTGGCACAGCTCCACCACCGGCCTGTCCACCGACCCTTCCGAGGCCGACGGCCAGGGCCGGGACGCCGCCGAGGGCGCCGCCGAGGCGGCCCGGGGCCTCGGCCTGGCCGAAGGCACCGTGCTCTACAACGACCTTGAGCACTACACGGACCGGGAGACCTGGGACCCCCCGGTCGTCTCCTACCTCACCGCCTGGACGGTCCGGCTGCACGAGCTCGGCTACCGCGCGGGCGCCTACACCTCCGCGAGCTCCGGCGCCCAGGCGCTCAGCGCCCACCACGACCAGGCGCCCGAGGCCATGCCCGACGTCCTCTGGGCCGCCTCCTGGAACGGCCGGGCCGCGGTCGCCGACGCGGACATGGGCCTGCCCGAGGGCACCCCGCAGTGGGCCGGCCGGCGGCGCGCCCACCAGTACCGCGGTGACCACGACGCCACGTACGGCGGAGTCACGATCAACATCGACCGCAGCTGGGTCGACGTCGACCCCGCCGCGCTCCCGGCCGACGCCGGCCCACCGCCCGGCCTGCTCACCCTGCTCGGCTAGCGGGCTCCTCGCGCGGCGGCTCGTCGTCGTTGCCCCGCCGGATGGTGCGCAGCCCGCGCTCCGGGGTCCAGGTGCGCACGACCAGCTCGTCGCCGTCGATGCCGATGTGGACGATCTCGGTCAGGTCGGCGTGGAAGAGGTGGAAGGGGTGCGGGGTGTCCGTCTCCTCCGCGTACCGGTGCAGCTCGGGCGGGTCCAGCAGCTCGATCGCCCGCCCGGAGATCCGCACGTCCCCGTCGGGCATCTCCTCGCCCGCGCCGGGATTGGTGTGCAGCGCGAAGCGCGGGTCGCGCTGCAGGTCCCTGGCCTTCAGGGAGCCCGGCATCATGCCGAGCCACAGTTCACCGCCGCGGATGTCGACATTCAGCCCGGCCAGCCGCGGGGAGCCGTCCTTGCGCAGGGTGGCCAGGACGTGGTGCGGGTACTGCGCGAAACGGGCCCGGACCGCCGCCGCGAATTCCGGTTCCTGTCGTTCGAACGCTGCCCAGTTGTTCGTCGTCATACGTCCATCAAAGCGCCTGCCCCCGGTCGCCGCCGCTCAGACGCGCACGATGCCCGCCTCGCGGGCCGCCGCCAGCCAGGACGGGAACTCCGAGACCAGCCGGTCGAAGAGCACCCCGTCCGGCACCGCCCGCGGATCCGGCCCGGCATGGAAGTACCCGGCGTTGTCCACGACACGGCGCTCCGGGACGGGCAGTTCGTCCAGCCGGCGCAGGAAGTCGAACTGCGTGCTGCGCGTGTTGCCGAAGCCGACGAACTGCCAGAAGAGCGGCAGCCGGGCCGCCTTGCAGAGGTAGCGCTCCGCCGCGAGCCGGTCCACCGGGCCGCCGTCCGTCTGGAAGACGACGAGGGCGGGTTTGCCCGACCCGGAATCGAGGTGGTGGTCGATCACCGCGTCCATCGCCACGTGGTACGCCGTCTTGCCCATGTGGCCGAGCCGGGAGGCGATCTCCGCGATCCGCCCGGCGTGCCCGGCCAGGGGTATCTCCTCGACGGCGTCGATGTCGGTGGAGAAGAACACCACCGGCACCCGGCCGTCGTCGTCCAGGTGCGCGGACAGTCCCAGCACCCGGTCCGCGAGCGCCTGCACGGTGCCGTCCCGGTAGTACGGACGCATCGACCCCGAGTGGTCCAGGACCAGGTAAACCGCCGCGCGGCCGCCCTCCAGACCGTGCTTGCGCAGCGAAATCCCCGCGCTCTTGTAGAGGTTCACGAGCGCCGGAGCGGTCGCTTCCATCGTGCGGAGGCCGATCGCGCTGCGCGTCATGGCCCCGAGGGTACGTCGCCGGTACGGGCGATGTCATCGAGCATGGCGGCGGCGAGGTCCCGCTCGGAGGCGTAGTACCGCTCCGCCCACCGCAGGGCGAGCACGGGGTGCGTCACCCGGCCCGTCCCGTCCGTCCCGTCCGTCCCGGCCGCGGCCGCCAGGCCGGCCGCGGCCAGGTCGGCCGCCGCCCGCTCGCGCAAGCCCTCCGCGTAATCCCGCTGGCCGGCGAGGAGTTCGCGCAGCTGCTCCGGCTCCAGCAGGTGGCCCAGCCACAGCCGCAGCATCGGTCCGTGCTTGAGGACGGGCGGGTCGACGGGAGCCTCGCGGGCCCAGGCCTTGACGGCGGCCATGCCCTCGTCGGTGATCCGGTAGACCCGCTTGTCGCGGGTGCGGTTCTCCTCCGACACCCGCCGGGAGGAGGCGTAACCGGCTGCCTCCAGGCGCCTGAGCTCACCGTAGACCTGGCTGAAGGACGGGCTCCAGTAGAAGAACCCGAGCGAGCGGTCCGACCACTTCTTCAGGTCGTAGCCGGAGAGTTCCCGCCCGAAGGAGAGCAGGCCGAGCACCGCCCAGCCGGTCGCCGGGAGCCCGGGCCTGTCCGAGTCGTCTGCCACGCGCCGCAGTCTACGGCCGGCCGCACGGCCCGCTCCTCTTCCTCCCGCATGCCATGACTGCTAGGTATATGCCTCTCAGGCACAGGGCGTTCGGCGCTTGGAGGCCGGTCCATGACGTTCCCGCTCGACGGCAAGGTCGTCCTCATCACCGGCGCCGGACGCGGCCAGGGCGCCGCCGAGGCCCGGTTGTGCGCGCAGGCGGGGGCACGCGTGGTCGTCACCGACGTACGGGAGGAAGAGGGCCGGGCGGTGGCCGCGGAACTCGGCGGCCAGGCGCTGTACGTACGGCACGACGTGACCGACGCGGACAGCTGGGCGCAGGCCGTCCGCGCGGCCGTACGGGCCTTCGGGACCGTCTCGGCGCTGGTCAACAACGCGGCACTGTGGCGCACGGCCCACGTCGAGCAGCAGCGGCCCGAGGAGTTCGAGCAGCTGCTGCGGGTCAACCTGCTCGGGCCGTTCCTGGGCATCCAGGCGGTGGCCCCGCTGCTGCGGGCGGCCGGGGGCGGCTCGATCGTGAACATCTCCTCCACGGCGGGCCTGGTCGGCATCCCGGGCCACGCGGCCTACGGTTCCACCAAGTTCGGCCTGCGCGGGCTGACCCGCTCGGCGGCGCTGGACCTGGCCGGGGACGGGATCCGGGTCAACTCGGTGCACCCGGGCGCCATCGACACCCCGATGATCTCCGCGGTGTCGGGGCAGGACTGGTCGCACGTGCCGCTGGGGCGGATGGGCCGCCCGCGGGAGGTGGCGGAGCTGGTGCTCTTCCTCTGCTCGGACGCGTCCTCGTACGTGACGGGCACCGAGTTCGCGGTCGACGGCGGCATGACGGCCCGCTGAACCGGACCGGAGGGGGGCGGGGCGGCCGGATTCGAACCGGCGTCCTCCTCCATGCCGTGCAGGCGCACTACCTCTGTGCTACGACCCCGCCCTTGGACCGGACCCTACGTGATCACCCGGCGCGGACGCGTCCGGTTTTCCGACCGGCATGATTTGCTCATGTCGATGCTGCTGCGCCATCTGCTCGTCCTGGCCGTGGAGTACGGGGCGGTCCTGCTGCTGCGCGGCCCGGACGGCGCCCCCTGGATCCCCGTCCTGCTGGCCGTCTTCGTCGTCGGATCCGGCGTCCTGCACGGCACCGAGGCCGAGTTCGTGCCCCGCTTCCTGATCGCCCTGGCCGCGGTGGGCATCGCCGCACTCGGCAGCCGCGCCTGGGACGCCCCGCACCCCCTCTCGCCCTCGGGCGCGGCGGCGGCCCTGCTGCTGGTCCTGCAGACGGTGACCCTGACCCGCCACGCCCGCCGGACCGCCTGAGCGGGAAACCCGCTGGCCGGGCCGGAGGCGCCGGGCCTAGGGTCGGCCTCCATGCACCCCGTGACGACGTCCCCCACGACCACGCTCTGGCGCCCGACGGGCCCGGTCGAGCTCGACCTCGTCCGCGCGCTCGACTGGCGTGCGTGGCCGCCGCGCCTGCCCGAGCAGCCGATCTTCTACCCCGTCCTGAACGAGGACTACGCGATCCGCATCGCCCGCGACTGGAACGTCCGGCACGACGGCGCGGGCTTCGTGACGCGTTTCGAGGTCGACTCGGCGTTCCTGGCCCGCTACCCGGTCCGGCAGGCGGGCGGCGAGACGATCCTGGAGCTGTGGGTTCCGGCAGGGGAGCTGGAGGAGTTCAACGCGCACATCGTGGGACGCATCGAGGTGGTGCGGGAGTTCCGGTGAGAATGGCGCCATGACCACCGCGCCCCGCACACCCGCGCCCGAGCCGGAGCCTGCCCCCGAGCCCGGCGCCGGGCCCGCCGCGGGACCCGCCCCCGTCCGCACGCGGGCGCGGTCCTTCGATGCGGCCGCCGCGCTCTACGCCGCCCACCGGCCCGGGTACCCCGAGGAACTGTTCGACGCCGTCGAGGAGCTCAGCGGGCGGGCGCTGCGGGGGGCCAGGGTGGCCGACGTCGGGGCCGGGACCGGCATCGCCACCGGCCTGCTGCGCGCCCGCGGGGCCGAGGTCCTCGCCGTCGAACCCGGCGACGGCATGGCCGCCGAGTTCCGCCGCGCGCATCCCGGGATCCCGCTCGTGCGCGGGGACGGGGACCGGCTGCCGCTCGCCGGCGCGAGCCTCGACCTCCTCACCTACGCCCAGGCCTGGCACTGGACCGACCCCGCCCGCTCCGTCCCCGAAGCCCGCCGCGTGCTGCGCCCGGGCGGCGCGCTCGCCCTGTGGTGGAACGATGCGGACACCACCGTCCCCTGGATCGCCGCGCAGGACGCGCGCATCCGCGCCCTGTTCGGCGCCGGCGGGTCCACCTTCCGCGCGCTGCCGCCCGAACTGGCCTTCACCACCCGCCAGGTGCCCTGGTCACGCCGTGTCCCGCTCGACGCCCACCTCGCCAACCTGGCCAGCCACTCCGCCTTCCTCGTACTCGGCGGAACCGCCACGGCCGAGTTCCTGACCGCCGAACGGACCCGCCTCGGCCGCCTCTTCCCCGGCGGGCTCGTCGAGGAGCAGTACGTCGTCACCCTCGCCGTGGCGGTCCCGTGAGAGGGTCCGCCGTTCTCGCACCGGCCGCGCCGGCCGTGTGCGTGCTCGTGCTGGTGCTCGGCAGCCTCACCGGCTGTGCCTCCTGGCGCGCCGGGGACGGCGACGTGCGCTACTACGAGGACTTCAGCACCCACGAGCCGCTGCGCGTGCAGGGCTATCCGTCCGCGGGCTCGCTGCGGCTCGTCCAGGAGGTCGTCTGGCGGCTCGGCGACGGCGACGAGGGGAAGCTCGCCTCGCTCGCGAGCAGCGACAGTTCGCCCGGTGAGGCGACGAAGGTCGCGCGGGGCTGGATCGCGGAGTTCCACCAGGGCGCCCGGGGGCAGGTCACCGCAGCCTTCTGCAGCCCAGGAGATGGGCGCGAGGCCCTGGTGCTCACCTTCCACGACACCGGGCAGACCAAGGCCCTCCACGTCCGGCTGGACGGAAACGGCGGGGAGGACGGCTGGCGCGTACGGATGCGCGAGGCCGAGCAGGCGCGCGGCGAGACCCCCGAAAGGCTCCCGCAGTGCACGTGAAGCACGGGCTGCCGCGGTACGCCGAGCGGGGCCGGCAGGCGGTGGCCGGCCCGGGCCCCGGCGACGGTGGCCGGGCCGCGCGTCACCGCCCGGCGGCGGCCCGCAGCACCTCCGCCCGGCACTGGGCCGGCGTGCCCCAGGCGTCGCGCAGGGGGCGGGCCTTGCGCAGCCACAGGGAGAGGTCCAGTTCCTCGGTGTAGCCGACCGCGCCGTGGAGCTGGAGCGCCGTCATGGCCGCCCCGTACGCCGCCTCGCCCGCCGCGAGCTTCGCCGCCGCCACCTCACCGGGGCCCGGGGCCAGCGCCGCGGCCCACACCAGGGGCCGGGCGAACTCCAGCGCGAGGAGGGTGTCCGCCAGCCGGTGTTTGACGGCCTGGAAGCTGCCGATCGGCGCCCCGAACTGGCTGCGCTGCTTCGCGTACTCCACCGTCCGTTCCAGCAGCGCCAGGCCGACGCCGAGGCACTGGGCCGCCGTCAGCAGCCGCGCCCACGACGCCGCCTCCCGCGCCGCCGCCACGACCCGGGGGCCCGCCGCCAGCAGCTCCCCGCCCGGCGGCGGCCGGAAGAGGCGCCGCGCCGGGTCCGTGGACCGCAGCAGCCCGGACCCGGACACCGGCGCGAGCCGCAGCTCGCCCTCCTGCGACACCGTGAAGCAGTACGGGGCCGCGTCCGCGTCGAGGGCGTACGGGCCGGTGCCGGGCAGCGTCAGCGTCGCGGACGCCTCGCCCGAGACCAGGCCCGGCAGGAAGCGCTTGGCCAGGGCCTCGTCGCCCGTCCGGGCCAGCCGGGACAGCAGGAGCGAGGCGGCCGCCGTCTCCACCACGGGCCCCGGCACCCCGGCCCGGCCGCACTCCACCAGGGCCATCGAGAGCTCCACCGGCAGCAGCCCCGCGCCGTCGTACTCCTCCTCCGCCGCCAGCGCGAAGACGCCCGCCCGCGCGAGCCGGCCCCACAGCGCCCGCCCGGGCGCCGGGTCCCCGGCCGCCCAGGCCCGTACCGCCGCCGGGACCTCGGCGGAGGCCAGCAGGGAGTGCAGGGTACGGGCGAAGTCGGCCTGTTCCCCGGTCGGCAGGAAGCGCATCAGCGGCGGCCTTTCGGGAGGCCGAGCAGCCGCTCGGCGATGATGTCGCGCTGGATCTCGTTGGTGCCGGCGTAGACGGGACCGGCCAGCGAGAAGAGCCAGGGCTCCGCCCACGGCCCCTCCGCCAGCTCCGCGTCCGCCCCCAGCAGGTCCAGCGCCGTCTCGTGCAGGGCGATGTCGTACTGCGACCAGAACACCTTGTTCAGGCTGGACTCGGCGCCGATGCCCTCCCCGGCCGCCAGCCGCGCGACGCTCGCCCAGGTGAACAGTTCGTAGGCCCGCGCCCCGACCAGCGCGTCCGCCACCCGGCCGGCCGACGCGGTGTCGGCCAGGTCACCGGCCGTCCGCCACAGCGCGAGCAGCCGATCGGCCGCGGCGAGGAAGCGGCCCGGGGAACGCAGCGTCAGGCCCCGCTCGTTGCCCGTCGTCGACATCGCGATCCGCCATCCCTGGCCCGGCTCGCCGATCACGTCCTCGTCCGGTACGAACACCTCGTCGAGGAAGAGCTCCGCGAAGGCGGGCTTGCCGTCCAGGCGGCCGATGGGCCGCACGGTGACCCCCGGGGCCCGCAGGTCGAACATCAGGTACGTGAGCCCCTGGTGCGGCTTGGGCGCGTCCGGGTCCGTGCGGAAGATGCCGAAGGCCCGGTCCGCGAAGGCCGCCCGCGAGGACCAGGTCTTCTGCCCCGACAGCAGCCAGCCGCCCTCGGTACGGACCGCCCTGGACCGCAGTGACGCCAGGTCGGAGCCCGCCTCCGGTTCCGACCAGGCCTGCGCCCAGACCACCTCGCCGCTCGCCATGGAGGGCAGCACCCGCGCGCGCTGTTCGGGGGTGCCGTGGTCGAAGAGCGTGGGGGCCAGCAAGTGGATGCCGTTCTGCGAGACCCGGCCGGGGGCGCCCGCCGCCCAGTACTCCTCCTCGAACACCAGCCAGCGTTCGATGTCGACGCCCCGGCCCCCGTACTCCTCGGGCCAGGACACCACGGCCCAGCGGTCCGCGTGGAGCCGCGCCTCCCACGCGCGGTGCGCCGCGAAGCCCTCCGCCGTCTCCAGGGAGGGCAGCGGGTCCGCGGGCACACGGGCGGCGAGCCAGGCGCGGGCCTCGGCCCGGAAGGCCTCCACGTCCGCCCCATGGGTCAGGTCCATCAGCCGTCGCCTCCTCCACGCTTCCCTAACAAGTGTTTGGTAGATTAACGTACGGCCATGAGCAGCGTCGAGGAATCCCGCCCCCCGCGGCCGAAGGAGACGCCGACCCGTCCCGCACCCGCGTACGTGGCCGGGCACGGACTGCTGGAGGGCCGCACCGCCGTCATCACCGCCGCCGCCGGAGCCGGCATCGGCGGCGCCACCGCCCGCCGCTTCCTGGAGGAAGGGGCCCGCATCGTCATCGGCGACGCCCACGCCCGCCGCCTGAAGGAGACCGAGGACGCGCTCACCGCCGAGTTCGGCGCCGGCCGCGTCACCTCCCTGCCCTGCGACGTCACCGACGAGGACCAGGTCCGCGCCCTGTTCGCGCACGCCGAACAGGCCCACGGCGGCCTCGACGTCGTCGTCAACAACGCCGGCCTCGGCGGCACCGCCGCCCTCGTCGACATGACCGACGAACAGTGGGGCAAGGTCCTCGACGTCACCCTGAACGGCACCTTCCGCTGCACCCGCGCCGCCCTGCGCTCCCTCAAGGCGTCCGGCACCGGCGGGGTCGTCGTCAACAACGCCTCCGTCATCGGCTGGCGCGCCCAGACCGGTCAGGCCCACTACGCCGCCGCCAAGGCCGGGGTGATGGCCCTGACCCGCTGCGCCGCCCTGGAGGCGGCCGGGTTCGGCGTACGCGTGAACGCGGTCGCCCCCAGCCTGGCCATGCACCCGCACCTGGTGAAGGTCACCAGCGAGGAGCTGCTGCGCGAGCTGACCGCCCGCGAGGCCTTCGGCCGGTACGCCGAGCCGTGGGAGGTGGCCAACGTCATCGTCTTCCTGGCCAGCGGCTACTCCTCGTACATGACCGGCGAGACCGTCTCGGTCAGCAGCCAGCACGCATAGGCCGAGAATGGGCCTGTGCCGACGAACCAGAAGAAGACCCAGGTGACGCCCTCACCCGAGCGGCGCCGCGAACTCCTCGACACCGCCGCCGAGGTCTTCGCCGCGCAGGGCTACAACGCCACCACCGTCCGCAAGATCGCCGACGCCGCCGGCATGCTCGCCGGCAGCCTCTACTACCACTTCGATTCCAAGGAATCGATGCTCGACGAGATCCTCTCGTCCTTCCTGAACGAGCTGTGGGCCGGCTACGACAGCGTCCTGGCCGCCGGACTCGACCCCAGGCGGACCATCGAGGCCCTCGTCACCGAGTCCTTCCGGGAGATCGACCGGCACCGCGCCGCCGTCGCGATCTACCAGAAGGAGGCCCGGCACCTGTCCGTGCAGCCCCGCTTCCACTACCTGTCCGACTCCCAGGTGAAGTTCGAGAAGGCCTGGCTGGGGACGCTGGAGCGCGGGGTGGAGGCCAAGGTCTTCCGGGCCGACCTCGACATCCGCCTCACCTACCGCTTCGTGCGCGACACGGTGTGGGTGGCCGCGTCCTGGTACCGGCCGGGCGGACAGCACAGCCCCGAGGAGATCGCCCGCCAGTACCTGTCGATGGTCCTGGACGGGATCGCCGTACGCACCTGACCCGACCCCGAGTCGAAGGAGCCCCCGATGCCCGAGGCCTACATCGTCGAAGCGGTACGCACCCCCGTCGGACGCCGGGGCGGCGGCCTGTCCGCGGTCCACCCCGCCGACCTCGGCGCCCATGTGCTCAAGGCGCTCGTCGCCCGCTCCGGCATCGACCCGGCGGCGGTGGAGGACGTCGTCTTCGGCTGCCTGGACACCGTCGGGCCGCAGGCCGGAGACATCGCGCGGACCGCATGGCTGGCGGCGGGACTGCCCGAGGAGGTGCCCGGGGTCACCGTCGACCGCCAGTGCGGCTCCTCCCAGCAGGCCGTCCACTTCGCCGCCCAGGGAGTCCTCTCGGGCACCCAGGACCTGGTGGTCGCCGGCGGCACCCAGAACATGTCGATGATCCCGATCGCCTTCGCCTCCCGGCAGGCGGCCGAGCCCCTCGGCCTCACCGAGGGCCCCTACGCCGGCAGCGAGGGATGGCGGGCTCGGTACGGGGACGCACCGGTCAACCAGTTCCACGGCGCCCAGCTCATCGCGCAGAAATGGGGGATCACCCGCCGGGACATGGAGGAGTTCGCCCTGCGCTCCCACCAGCGGGCGGTCCGGGCCCTCGACGAGGGCCGCTTCGACCGCGAAACCGAGCCGTACGGGGACGTACGCCTCGACGAGGGCCCGCGCCGGGACACCACCCTGGAGAAGATGGCCGGCCTCAGGCCCGTCCTGGAGGGCGGCACGATCACCGCGGCCGTCTCCTCCCAGGTCTCGGACGGGGCCGCGGCCCTCCTCATCGCCTCCGAGCGGGCCGTCGCCGAACACGGCCTGCGCCCCCGCGCCCGCATCCACCACCTCTCCGTACGCGGCGAGGACCCCATCCGGATGCTGTCGGCCCCGATCCCCGCCACCGCGTACGCCCTGAAGAAGACCGGCATGTCACTCGACGACATCGACCTGGTGGAGATCAACGAGGCGTTCGCCCCGGTCGTCCTCGCCTGGCTGAAGGAGACGGGAGCCGACCCCGACCGGGTCAACGTCAACGGCGGCGCCATCGCCCTCGGCCACCCGCTGGGCGCCACCGGGGTGAAACTGATGACCACCCTGCTCCACGAACTGGAACGCACCGGCGGCCGCTTCGGCCTCCAGACCATGTGCGAGGGCGGCGGCCAGGCCAACGTCACCATCATCGAGCGCCTCTGACAGGCCCGCCGACACGCCGTCCGGCCGGGGGCTCGGCCCCCGGCCCTGCGAAGGTGTGCTAGCTTGGTCACGTTGCAGTTGTGGTACCCATGAACTTTATGTGCGCCTGACGGGAATGTTCCTCAGGCGCTTTTATTGTTTTTCCCGGAATCTCCCGGATGGGGCCCTTGCCATCTATTCAGGAGATTCACATGGCACTTGGCACCGTGAAGTGGTTCAACTCGGAAAAGGGCTTCGGCTTCATCGAGCAGGACGGCGGCGGCCCGGACGTCTTCGCCCACTACTCGAACATCGCCACCTCCGGCTTCCGTGAGCTGCAGGAGGGCCAGCGCGTGTCCTTCGACGTCACGCAGGGCCAGAAGGGCCCCCAGGCGGAGAACATCCTCCCCGCCAACTAAGGCCGGTCAGCACGCCGGGGTCCGCACCGCGAGGTGCGGACCCCGGCTTGTCTGCTGTTTCCGACGGTTTCCCGTCACCCCCGCACCACCCGTTGTATTGGCTGTACCCGTCGTACCTGCCGGTTTCAGGAGGACTTTCTCGCATGACCAGCTCCAGCTCCGCACGCCCCACCCGCCGCCCCACCCGGAACCGAGGCGCGGCCCAGGGACGTCCGAAGGCTGGCGCGGGACGGCAGAAGTCCGCGCCCGTCGCCCGGCCCCAGGAATTCACCATGCCCGAACCGCTGGCCCCGGCACTGCCGCCGGTCGCCGCGTTCGAGGACATGGACATGCCCGAGGCGCTGCTGAAGACCCTCGCCGCCCAGGGCGTCACCGAGCCGTTCCCCATCCAGGCCGCGACCCTGCCGAACTCCCTCGTCGGCCGCGACCTGCTCGGCCGCGGCCGCACCGGCTCCGGCAAGACGCTGGCCTTCGGCCTGGCCCTGCTGGCCCGGACCGCGGGCCGCCGCGCCCAGCCGAAGGCGCCGCTCGCGCTGGTCCTCGTACCGACCCGCGAGCTCGCGCAGCAGGTCACCGACGCGCTGGCCCCGTACGCCACCGCCGTCAACCTGCGCATCGCGACCGTCGTCGGCGGCATGTCGATCAACCGGCAGGCCGGCGCGCTGCGCCGCGGCGCCGAGGTGCTCGTCGCCACCCCCGGCCGCCTCAAGGACCTCATCGACCGCGGGGACGCGGTCCTCGACCAGGTCTCCATCACGGTCCTCGACGAGGCCGACCAGATGACCGACATGGGCTTCATGCCGCAGGTCACCGCCCTGCTCAAGCAGGTCGAGCCGGACGGGCAGCGGATGCTGTTCTCGGCGACCCTCGACAAGAACATCGACAAGCTCGTCAAGATGTTCCTGACCGACCCGGTCGGCCACTCCGTGGACCCGTCCGCCGGCGCGGTCACCACCATGGAGCACCACGTCCTGTACGTCATGGACGAGACCGACAAGAAGGCCGTCGCCACGCGTATAGCCGCCCGCGACGGCCGGGTGATCATGTTCGTGGACACCAAGCGCGGTGTCGACCGCATGGTCAAGAAGCTCCTGGCGGACGGCGTACGGGCCTCCGGCCTGCACGGCGGCCGCTCGCAGCCGCAGCGCAACCGGACGCTGGACTGGTTCAAGACGGGCGAGGTCACCGCGCTGGTCGCCACCAACGTGGCCGCGCGCGGCATCCACATCGACGACCTGGACCTCGTCGTCAACGTGGACCCGCCCACCGACCACAAGGACTACCTGCACCGCGGCGGCCGCACCGCCCGCGCCGGCGAGTCCGGCAGCGTGGTCACCCTCGTCCTGCCCGACCAGAAGCGGGACATGACCCGGCTGATGTCGGACGCCGGGATCTCCCCGCGCACCGCCCAGATCAAGTCCTCCGACGAGGAACTGGCCCGGCTGACCGGCGCCAAGGAGCCGTCCGGCATCCCGGTGGTGCTGGAGGTGCCGCAGCCCGCGCAGCCCAAGGCGCGTTCCGGCTCGGGCCGCCGTCCGGGCGGACCGCGTACGGGCTCCCCCGCGGCCGCGGCTTCCGGCGGCGGTGGCCGCGGCCGCCGCTCCGGTGGCGGCAGCACCGGGCAGGCTCCCGCGGCCGGGTCGGGTCAGGCCCGTCGCGGCCAGGCCGCCGGTCAGGGCGGCGGCTCCGGCGAGCGCGGCCGACGCACCGGAGGCGCACCCTCCGGCGGTGCGGCGGCGGCTTCGGCGCGCAGCCGCGTCGGTGGCGCCGGCCAGGGGCGCCGCCGGTCCGCCTGATCCACCCGGACGTACCCGGCTACGCCGGGCGGCCGCGCACCGCGCGCGGCCGCCCGGCGTAGCCGTTCCTATGACCGGACCAGCCTGGCCTGCAGCTTCGCGAGGGTGCGCAGGTCCAGGCCGAGGCCGTCCGTCAGGTAGCCGTAGAAACCGCCGTAGTCGGCCTCCATCCGAGCGGTCGCCGCGTCCAGGTAGTCCTGGCGGACCTCCTGGAGCGGGATGAGCAGGTCCGGGTTCTGCATCCGCCCGGACTGCTTCAGACCCGCCCGCACCTGCGCGTCGTAGGCGGCGCGGAAGGTGTTCGACGCCAGGTAGTCGCGCTCGGCCGCGTCCTGCGGCACGGCCAGGGCCCGCAGCAGCACGTAGGCCAGCCAGCCGGTGCGGTCCTTGCCCGACGTGCAGTGGAACAGCAGCGGGCCCTGCGTGCCGTCCGCGAGCTCCCGCAGCGTCGCCGCGAACTGCGCCCGGTTCTCGGGGCTGGTCACGAAGGTGCGGTAGATGTCGCGCATGTAGGCCTCGGCACGCCCGCCGCCGAGCATCCGCTCCTGGGTGACGGGGTCGCCGCTGGAGATCGCCCCGACGAGCGTCCCGTACAGGCCGAGGTCGCTGACCGGGCGGGAGGTGGGGGTGAGCCCCGCGGGCAGCCGGTCGGCGCCGTCGTACTGGAGCTCCATGGGGATGCGGAAGTCGACGACCTTGGTGAGGCCGAGAGCGGAGACGGTGGTGAGGTCGGCCGCCGTCAGCTTGCTGAGGGCGTCGGAGCGGTAGACCAGCCCGCGGCGCACTTCACCGCCCGTCCAGGTGCGGTACCCGCCCAGGTCGCGCAGGTTGACCGCGCCTTGCAGGGGAATCTGGCGAATCGTTTCCGCAGCGACCTGCTGCGGGTGCTGCTGCGGGTGCTGGTGCTGGTGCCGGGCACCGGCCGCCGCCGGCGCGGCGTACGCGGCGGCGGGCAGGGTCCCGAGGGTCAGGGCGCAGGCGAGCACCGCGGTCGCCAGGCGGATTCGGGCACGGCTCATCTGTGGCAACTCCCGTGGAGGAGAAGGGGGATCACCCTGCCGGTGGCAGGGCGGCGAACGACTGCAGGTGGTCCAGCGCGCTGTGCGCTTCGGCCATGACGCGGGCGACGAGTTCCGCACAGGACGGCAGGTCCTCGATCACACCCGCGACCTGGCCCGATGCCATGACACCGAGGTCCGTACGGCCCTCGACCATGGACGCCTTCAGGAGCATGGGGGTATTGGCGGCCAGCAGGACCTGGCTCCAGGACAGGTCCTTGCCGCCCTTCATCGCGAGGCCGTCGCGGACCATCTGCCGCCAGGACAGACCCGACAGCCTCCGGAAGCCGGCCGCGTGCCGCACCGCCCGCAGCAGGGCCCCGGCCCGGCCCGCCCGCTCCAGGGAGTCGACGAGCTCGCTGCGCAGCATCCGGTGCGGCAGCCCGTCGACGGCCGTCGTCACGGTGACGTCCTTGACGCCGGCGGCCAGGTAGCGGGCCTTGACGGCGTCCGGGACGGTCGAGTCGGAGGTCAGCAGGAAACGGGTGCCCATGGCGATGCCCGAAGCCCCGTACGCCAGCGCGGCCACCAGCCCGCGCCCGTCCCGGAAGCCACCGGCCGCGACCACCGGGATGTCCACGGCGTCCACGACCTGCGGCAGCAGCACCGTCGTGGCCACGTCCCCGGTGTGCCCGCCGCCCTCGCCGCCCTGCACGATCACCGCGTCGGCACCCCAGGCCGCGACCTTCTCGGCGTGCCGGCGCGCCCCGATCGACGGGATCACGACCACGCCCGCGTCCTTCAGGCGGGCGATCAGCTCCCTGGACGGCGCGAGCGCGAAGGAAGCGACCCGTACTCCCTCGTCGACGATCAGCTGCGCGCGCTCGGCCGCGTCCCCGGCGTCCGCGCGCAGGTTGACCCCGAAGGGCGCCTGCGTACGGGACTTGACCTCGCGCACCGCCGCCCGCAACTGGTCCAGGGTCATCGTCGCCGATGCCAGGATGCCCAGGGCCCCGGCGTTCGCGGTGGCCGAGACCAGCCGCGGCCCCGCCACCCAGCCCATGCCCGTCTGCACGAGCGGATGGGCGACCCCGACCAGCCGGGTGAATGCCGTCTCCACCGCCTCAGACCCGCACTTCCCGCTCGCGCAGCCCCCGGGGGTCGACGACCTCCCGGATCAGCCGCAGCTCCTCGCCGGTCGGCTCCCGCGTGTACGGGACCTCGTCGGCGACGGCCAGGTCGAACCCGGTGGCCGAGCGGACCTCCTCGACGGTGACGCCCGGATGGAGCGAGGCCAGGCGCATCGAGCGGTCGGGCGTGGCGAAGTCGAAGACCCCGAGATCGCTGACCACCCGGGGCAGCCGGTGGAAGCGGGTCACCCCGGCCGCCTCCGCCCGGTCGTGGCCCACCCCGCTGACCATGTCGACCCGCTCGACGAACACCCGCGGCGAATGCCGGGGGACCCAGTAACTCACCGGGTTGTTCAGCGTGTTGACCGGCGCCCCGCGCACCCCGAGCAGCTGGCGGGCCGGCCGCTCCCAGTCGCCGATGCAGGAGATGTTCTGGTTGCCGAACCGGTCGATCTGGCTCGCACCCATCATCACGTGCCGCCGCCCGCCCGTGACCATGGTGAGGTGGCGGCGGTACGGGAGCCACCCCTCGACCGTGCCGTCGAGGGAGACCAGCATGGCCTCGCCGTCGGTGAGCAGGAGGTCGGGGGAGAAGGTCCGCTTCGCCAGCCGCGCACCGAAGGACGGGACCAGCCCCATGGGGCTGGCGAGGACCTCGCCGTTGTCGCGCCAGGCCTCGGCGCAGGCGATCACACAGTATTCGGCGCGCGTCGGGGGAGGGGTCACCGCTGCTGCTCCTCGTGCCAGGCCCGGACGGCCGACTGGTAGGCGTGCTCGTCCGGCCCGGCGAGGAAGCGGGCGGCGAACTCGGGCCAGGGGGTGGACGCGTACAGCTTCTGGAAGGCCTCGTCCCGGTCGTGGTCGGGGACGCAGGAGGTGAAGTGCGCGCCGTTCGGGGCCTCCACCACGCCGGTGACGCTGTGCCGGCTGACCAGCAGGGACTGCGGCGGCCCGGCCTTGGTGAGGTCGGCGCTCTCCACGAGCTGCTCGCAGGAGACGTAGGCGGCGTCGGCGGCCTCGCAGAACAGGTCGTCGAAGTAGGGGTCCGGGCCCAGGTACTGGGCGTTGCCGAGGCGGTCGGCGCGGTTGAGGTGGACCAGGGCCGCATCCATGCGCAGGGCGGGGACGGCGACGAGCTCCTCGCGGTCGCCGTAGGGGGAGGTGACGGTCCGCAGCTCGGGGTTGACGCGCATGACGTCGGAGCCGAGGCCGGCGCGGACCGGGAGGAACGGCAGCCGGTTGGCGGCCGCGTGCAGGCCCCACATGAACATGGCCTCGTCCAGCTCGGTGAGGGCGAAGGCCCCGCGCTCGCGGGCGGCCCGGAAATGCGGCTCCAGCGGGATGGAGTCCAGGGTGGCGAAGGGGGCGATCAGCCTCCGGATCCGCCCCGCGGCGGCGAGCAGACCCACGTCGGGGCCGCCGTACGAGACCACGGTGAGATCGCCGATCTCGGACCGGAGCAGCGCTCTGACCAGGGCCATCGGCTTGCGCCGCGCCCCCCAGCCGCCGATGCCCAGCGTCATCCCGCTGCGCAGCTGCCCGACCACGTCCTCGGGCGTCATCGTCTTGTCGCTCACGCGTCCCGCTCCTTCCCGAAGGTGTCGCGGACCCGGTCGGCCGCCCCGCTCAGATTGGCCTCGAAGGTGAAGCCCTGCTCGAAGCGGTAGCTGCGCCGTACGTCGACCGGGTCGATGCCGTTGATGGCCGCCTTCGCCAGCCGGATCAGGTAGCCGTCCTTGCGGGCGATCTCGGAGGCCAGTTCGAGGACCGCCGGCCGCAGCTCCTCGCGCGCCACCACCCTCCACACCGAGCCGTGGGCGTGCAGTTCGGCCGCCGTGGCGGTACGCGAGGTGTAGTAGAGGGCCCGCATCAGGTGCTGGGGGACGAGCCGCGCCAGGTGGGTGGCGGCGCCCAGCGCCCCGCGGTCCAGCTCGGGCAGCCCGAAGACGGCGTCCTCGGAGGCGACGACGGCGTCGGCGTTGCCGACGAGCCCGATGCCGCCGCCCAGGCAGAACCCCTGTACGGCCGCGACGACCGGCACCTCGCACTCGTACACCGCCGCGAACGCCTCGGCGCAGCCCCCGTTGGCGCCGATGAGCGCGGCATGGCCGGGATCGCGCTGCATCTCCTTGATGTCGACGCCGGCGTTGAAGCCGCGGCCCTCGGCGGCGAGGACGACGCACCGGGTCTGCGGATCGCGTCCGGCCGCGCGCAGGGCGTCGGCGAGCTCGTACCAGCCCTGGACGGGCAGCGCGTTGACGGGTGGGAAGTCGACCGTGACGAGGGCGATGCCCTTGCCGGGGCTTGAGGTGGAGACACCCATGAGCGGATCAGCTACCTTTCCACCAAACATTTGTTAGGTGAGGAAGGTAGCAGCCCATGGAGCTCGACGGGAGGGTTGTCGTCATCACCGGCGGAACCCGCGGAGTCGGCGCCGGCATTGCCCGGTCGTTCCTCGCGGCAGGCGCCCGGGTCGTCGTCTGCGCCCGCAGGCCGCCGGACGAACCGGTCGCGGAGGGCGGCCGCGAAGCCGCCTACCTCCCGCTGGACCTGCGCGACCCGGCCGCCGTACACGCGTTCTTCGCCCTGGTCGCACACCGGTACGGGCGCCTGGACTGCCTGGTCAACAACGCGGGCGGCGCCCCGTACCGGCTGCTCGGAGAAGGAGGGGCCCAGCGGCACCAGCGGGTCGTCGAACTGAACCTCATCGCCCCGATGACCGCCTCCCTGGCGGCCTACGGGCTGCTGCGCACGACGCGCGGCTCCGTCGTGATGATCGGCAGCGTCAGCGGCACCCGGCCCTCGCCCGGGACCGCCGCCTACGGGGCGGCGAAGGCGGGCCTGGAACACCTCGCCCGGTCCATGGCCGTGGAATGGGCACCCGAGGTCCGGGTGAACTCGCTGGTCCTCGGCATGGTGCGGACCGAGCTGGCGCACCTGCACTACGGCGACGACGCGGGGATCGCGGCGGTGGGCGCGACCGTGCCGCTGGGACGGCTGGCGGAGCCGGCGGACGTCGGGGCCGCGGCGGTCTTCCTCGCCTCGGACCGGGCGGGATATGTAAGCGGGGCCAGCCTGCTGGTGCACGGGGGCGGGGAACGCCCGGCGTTCCTGGAAGCGGCAACTGTCAACAAGGAGGCTTGAGATGGGGATGGCCGAAGGCCGGGTCGTGATCGTGACGGGTGCCGGAAGGGGGCTGGGGCGGGCGCACGCCCTGGCCTTCGCCGCCGAAGGGGCGCGGGTCGTCGTCAACGACCTCGGCGTGGGCCTGGACGGACTGCCCGGCCCCGACAGCCCGGCGGGGCAGGTCGTCGCGGAGATCACCGCGCTGGGCGGGGAGGCGGTGGCGCACGGCGAGGACATAGCGAGCAGCGAGGGCGCGTCCTCGCTGGTCGAGTGCGCCCTCACCACGTTCGGGCGGCTGGACACGCTCGTCAACAACGCGGGCTTCCTGCGGGACCGGATGCTCGTCAACCTGGAGGAGGCCGACTGGGACGCGGTCATGCGGGTCCACCTGAAGGGGCACTTCCTGCCGCTCAAATTCGCTGCGGCGCACTGGCGGGCACAGGCGAAGGCGGGCCGCCCGGTGGCGGCGCGCGTGGTGAACACCTCCTCGGGGGCCGGCCTGCTGGGCTCGGTCGGGCAGGGCAACTACAGCGCGGCCAAGGCCGGCATCCTCGGCATGACCCTGGTCGCGGCCGCCGAGCTCGGCCGGTACGGGATCCAGGTCAACGCCATCGCCCCGGCGGCCCGGACCCGGATGACCGAACAGGCCTTCGCCGAGACCATGGCCGCGCCGGGGAAGGGCGGCTTCGACGCGATGGCCCCGGAGAACGTCTCCCCGCTGGTGGTCTGGCTCGGCTCCGAGGCCTCGGCCGGCGTCACGGGCCGGGTCTTCGAGGCCGAGGGGGGCCGCATCACCGTGATGGAGGGCTGGCACCCCGGACCCACCGCCGACCGCGGAGCCCGCTGGACCCCCGCCGAGGCGGGCGAGGCGGCGACGAAACTCCTCGCCCGGGCCCAGCCCCCGGAGCCGGTGTACGGGGCCTGAGGCCGCCGGAGCCCGCGGGGCCGGGCCCGCGGGGCCGACCTCGCGGGGCCGGGCCCGTCTCCGAGGTGGCCACCGGGGGGGGCCGGGGTCAGTCCTGCGCCAGGCGGCTCGCCGCCCGCAGCTGGCGGGCGTTGGAACCCCGGAGGAAGCGGATCACCGTCTCCAGTTCCTCCGTCGTGAACTCCTCGCACAGCTCGGCGACCTCGTGCGCCCAGTCCTCGAACACCGGCTGGATCGCCGACAGCCGCTCCGGCAGCGCCTCCACCAGGACCCGCCGTTTGTCCGTGGGGTGTTTGACCCGGCGGACGAAGCCCTTGCGTTCCAGCCGGTCCACCAGACCCGTCACCGAGGCCGGAGCCAGTCCCGAGTGCGCGGACAGCTCCTTCGCCGTCAGCGGGCCGCGCCGCTGCAGCAGGTCCAGCGTTTTGGTCTCGGTGGCGCTCAGGCCCTGCTTGGCCGCCGCCGCCTCGTGGAAGACCACGGTGGCCGCGCTCATCTCCCGGCCCGTGCGGTTGAGTTCGGCCAGTACCGCCTGCCTGCGGGGGTCGCTCTCGTCGCTCATGCAGCCACCGTACCAAGTATTTAGTTCGTGCGAACGAAAGACTTGTGATCACGCCTGCACCCGTGCGAGTCTTTCGTTCGTCCGAACGAAATACTTTGGCCGGGAGGCCCTCATGAGCCCGTATCCACGCCGCTGGGCCGCCGCCGTCGTCATGACGGCCGCGGCCCTGATGGACCTGCTCGACGTCACCATCGTCAACGTCGCCATCCCCTCCATCGGCCGCGACCTGCACGCCTCGCACAGCGCCCTGCAGTGGCTCGTCTCCGCCTACCTCCTCGGCTTCGCCGCCACCCTGATCGTCTCCGGGCACCTCGGCGACCGCTACGGCCGCAAGGCCCTCTTCCTCGCCGGGACCGCAGGCTTCGGGCTCGCGAGCCTGGGCTGCGGCATCGCCCAGTCGCCCGGCCAGCTGATCACCGCCCGCGCCGTCCAGGGCGTGACGGCCGCCCTGCTGATGCCCCAGGTGCTCGGCTCCTTCCGCACCCTCTTCCAGGGCAGGGAACGCGGCGCCGTCTTCGGGATGTACGGGGCCGTGGCCGGCTTCGCCTCCGCCGTCGGACTGCTGCTCGGCGGCCTGCTCACCGACGCCGACCTCTTCGGCTGGGGCTGGCGGTCGGTCTTCCTCGTGAACGTGCCGGTCGCGGCGGCCGCTTGCGTGGCCGGCGCCCTCCTCGTCCCCGCCACCCGCGAACGCGGAGCCGGCCGCCCCGACGTCGCCGGCAGCATCGCACTGGCCGGAGGCCTGGTCGCGGTCGTGCTGCCGCTCGTGCAGGGCGAGGCCAACGGCTGGCCGCTGTGGGGCTGGCTCTGCCTGGGCGCGGGCGTCCTCACCGTCGCCGGACTCGGCCTCATCGAAGCCCGCCGCCGGGGCGGCACCGTGCCGCTGCTGCCCTCCCGGGCCTTCGCCCTGCCCGCGTTCTCCGTCGGACTCGCCGTCCAACTGCTCTTCTCCGTCGGCATGCAGGGCTTCTTCCTGATCTTCGCGATGTGGCTCCAGGGCGGGCAGGGCTACACCCCGATGCAGGCCGGGGTCCTCACCATCGCCTTCTCGGCGGGAGGCTTCCTGACCGCACCCGTCGCCGACTCCCTCGCCGTACGCTTCGGCCGCACGGTGCTCGCCGCCGGGGCGCTGCTGATGGCGGGCGGCTTCGCCGGAATCTGGTACGCCGCCTCGCAGGCCACCGCCGGGCACGCCGGGGCCTGGCCGCTCGTGCCCGGACTGGCCGTCGCCGGCGCCGGACTCGGCTTCCTGGTCGTGCCGCTGGTCAACGTCGTCCTCTCCGCGGTCCCGGCCGACATCGCGGGCGGCGCCTCCGGAATCTTCTCCACCGCCCAGCAGTTCGGCGGCGCCCTGGGCGCGGCCGTCATCGGCAGCGTCTTCTTCGGCGCCCTGCCCGACGGCGGACCCACCCACGCGCTGACCACCGCGATGCCCTGGGTGAGCGCCGGATTCCTGCTGAGCGCCGTGCTCTGCCTGGCGCTGCCGCGGACGGCGGTGACCGCCGAACCGGCCGCGGACACCGAGCCGGTGGCGGCGTAGGCAGGCACCGCCCGCCGCGGGCGCGGGCGGCCGGAAAAGGAACGGGCCCGGCCCCCTGGCGAGGGGTCGGGACCGGATCCTTCACTCGTGCGATGGGGTATCACTACCCACTCCGCTCCCTCGCCGAACCTCCGCGGCACGCCTGCGTATCGCAGTCGAGAACGCAGCGGCACAGACCGCACCGGGCACCGGCCGGTCACCGGCAGCCGCTGCCCGTACACCGGGCACGGAAACCTCACCCGCAGACCCGTGCCGTGCTGCTCGAAGCGGTACGCAGCCTGGGGGCTGGTGAACCAGGCGGAGAGGTCCTCGCCGCACAGAAGGGCCCGCTCGGCGAGGCCGCGCAGGTACAGGTCCTCGTCCGCAGTGAAGGCGGCGTCGGCGGGGCCGAAGCTCGTGCCGTGGGCGCGGATCCCGTCGGGGGACCGGCGGCGGGACAGGGCGTCGGACGGTCGCCCCGCTCCCGGGCCGCAGATTGTCCGAAAACACGTTCTTGTCGCCCGACATGCTCCGGGTGTGACATGTACTCGTCATCCATCCCCTTCGTCGGATGGCACGCACGGCCCAACCCCCCACGAAAGGCAGTGTGTTGACCGTGTCCACTCTTGCCAGGCTCATCAAGCGAACCCTCGCCGCCGGGGCGGTCGCCCTCGCCGCCATCAGCCTCCAGCCCGGCGCCGCGAACGCCTCCCCGACCCCCGTCGTCGGCGGCACCCGCGCCGCACAGGGAGAGTTCCCCTTCATGGTGCGCCTGTCCATGGGCTGCGGCGGAGCCCTCTACACCCAGCAGATCGTCCTCACCGCCGCCCACTGCGTGAACGGCTCCGGCAACACCAGCTCCATCACCGCCACCGCCGGAGTCGTCGACCTCCAGAGCTCCAGCGCCATCAAGGTCAAGTCCACCAAGGTGCTCCAGGCCCCCGGCTACAACGGCCAGGGCAAGGACTGGGCGCTGATCAAGCTCGCCAAGCCCATCAACCTGCCCACCCTCAAGATCGCCGACACGAAGGAGTACGACAACGGCACCTTCACCGTCGCCGGCTGGGGAGCCGCCCGCGAAGGCGGCGGCCAGCAGCGCTACCTGCTGAAGGCCACCGTCCCCTTCGTCTCCGACGCCGCCTGCCAGAGCGCCTACGGCAGCGAGCTCGTCCCGAGCGAGGAGATCTGCGCCGGCTACGACCGCGGCGGCGTCGACACCTGCCAGGGCGACTCCGGCGGCCCCATGTTCCGCCGCGATAACGCAGGCGCCTGGATCCAGGTCGGCATCGTCAGCTGGGGCCAGGGCTGCGCCCGCGCCGGCTACCCCGGCGTCTACACGGAGGTCTCGACCTTCGCCGGCGCCATCAAGGCAGCGGCCGCCGGCCTCTGACCCCACGGGGCCGCGACCCCAGTCCCGGCCCCGCCCCCAGCCCCCGTTCGGCGGCACGCGGCTACGGGCGCCCGAGACCGCACCTCGGGTTCCCACCGGGGCGCCCCACGACCCCCGAACCCCCGGCTACGGTCCCCCACCTGGCACCACCGGCCATCAGCCTCCCGGCTGCGGACGCGCACCCGGGCGGCACCGGCCCCAAAGGACTGCCGGCCACGGACCCGCACCCGGGCACCAACCGGCCGCCGAGACCCCCTCTTCCCGCAGGTCCCCACCCCCACCCGCCCCCACCCCGTTGCCGGGGCCGGTCCGGGCAGACCGAAGCCTCGGCAGGGCGTCTCAGCAGTCGAGGAGAATACGGAGCCACCGCGCACGGCACGTATTCTCGTGGACCATGAACACCACCGAACCCGACGACAACGTCACCGCCGAGCTGGCCCGCCTGCGGGACAGCATCGACAACATCGACGCCGCCGTGGTCCACATGCTCGCCGAGCGCTTCAAGTGCACCCAGCAGGTCGGCCACCTCAAGGCCCGGCACCAGCTCCCCCCGGCCGACCCGGCCCGCGAGGCCAGCCAGATCGCCCGGCTCCGCCAGCTCGCCGAGAACGCCAAGCTCGACCCCGCCTTCGCCGAGAAGCTCCTCAACTTCATCATCGCCGAGGTCATCCGCCACCACGAGACGATCGCGGCGGCCGAGGAATAGCCAAACCCAGCGCCGGCGAACCACACGCCGGCCAGCACCCCGGGGCAGGCCGGCACCACACGGCGGCCCGAACCCAGCCGGCCGGAACCCCGAGCCCAGCGCGGGCCGAAACCACAGTGCGGACCACGGCCGCGACCTCGCCACCGGCCGGAACCCCCGCGGCGGCTACGCGCCCAAGGCAGGCCGGCACCACACGGCGGGCCGGAACCGAGCCGGCCGGAACCCCAGCGCCGGCCACGAGCCCAGCGCGGGCCGGACCCACAGCGCAGATCACGGCCGCGACTTCGGCACCGGCCGGACCCCCGCGGCGGCTGCGCGCCCAAGGCAGGCCGGCACCACACACGGCGGGCCGGAACCCAGCCGGCCGGAACCCCAGCGCCGGCCGCGAGCCCAGCGCGGGCCGGACCCACAGTGCGGACCACGGCCGCGACTTCGGCACCGGCCGGAACCCCCGCGGCGGCTACGCGCCCAAGGCAGGCCGGCACCACACGGCGGGCCGGAACCCAGCCGGCCGGAACCCCAGCGCCGGCCACGAGCCCAGCGCGGGCCGGACCCACAGTGCGGACCACGGCCGCGACTTCGCCACCGGCCGGAACCCCCGCGGCGTCCACGAGCCCAGCGCGGGCCGGAACTCCAGCGCAGCCACCGACCCCAGTGTGGGTAAGAACCACAGGCCATGCGCACAGCAGCATGCCAGGAACGAACACAGAAGGCAGACCACCAGCCCACGCCAGCCACCAGCCAGCGCAGAGAAGCCCCGGCGTCGGCCGGAACCCCAGCGGGCGGGAAGCACAGCGCCGCCACGAACCCAGCGGGGGCCGGAACTCCAGCGCAGACCACGACTCCAGCGTGGGTACGCACCACAGCACAAGCCATGCGCCCAGCGCATGCCAGGAACGAACGCAGACAGCAGACCACGAATCCACGCCAGCCGCCGACCAGCGCAGACACGACACCACCGCCGGCCATCACCAGACGGCGGGCCAGGACCTGTGGCACGCCAGACCCCGGTGCCGGTCACCACAGGCTGCCGGGACCACACGGTCGGCCAGCACAATCCAGTCAGCCAGAACCCCAGGGCGGTCCAGAACCCGAGGGCGGTCCAGAGGCCCAAGGCGGTCCAGAATCCCAGCGCCAGCCGGGACCCCAGCGCGGGCCAGAACTACAGCGCCGACCACGAGCACAGCGCGGGCCAGAACCACACGCCCGGCCCACCACATAGCTCAGCGCAGCCCCGACACCACCGCTGCCCCAACCCCCACGCCGGCCCACCGCTGCCCCAGCCCCGCACGCCAGGCCGGCCCCACCGCTGCCCCCCACCCCCAGCCAGCCCCACCGCTGCCCCGCCCCCCACGTCGGCCAGCCCCCCGCCACCCGCGCCCCCGCCCCCACCGCTGCCCCCCACCGCTGCCCCCCCCCACCCGCCCCCGTCGGGCAGCATGGCCCCCATGTCCGCACTGACGCGCAACGAAGCGCAGATCCGAGCCCAGCTCCTCGACGTCCAGCACTACGCCGTCACCCTCGACCTCACCCGCGACGGCGACACCTTCGACTCCACCACCGTCATCCGGTTCACAACCCGAACCGCCGCGGACACCGCCGTCCCCGCGGACACCGCCGTCCCCGCGGCCACCGCCGTCCCCGCGGCCACCGCCGACCCCGCGGCCACCGTGGACACCTTCGTGGAGCTCAAACCGGACGAACTGCGCTCCGCCGAACTCGACGGCCACCCCCTCGACCCGGCCGCCCTCACCGGCAACCGCCTCCCGCTCACCGGACTGACCGCAGGCCCCCACGAACTGCGCCTCGACACCCGCATGCGCTACTCCCGCACCGGCGAAGGCCTGCACCGCTTCACCGACCCCGCCGACGGCGAGACGTACGTCTACACCCAGATGTTCCTCGACGACATCCAGCGGGTCTTCCCGGCCTTCGACCAGCCCGACCTCAAGGCCGTCTTCGAGTTCACCGTCACCGCCCCCGCCCACTGGACCGTCCTCGCCAACGGCACCACCGAACGCATCGGCACCCGCGACCGCGACGGCGCCGGCATCTGGAAGTCCGCCCCCACCCCCCGCATCTCCACCTACCTCGCCGCCGTCGCCGCCGGCCCCTGGCACAGCGTCCGCACCGAACACGCCGGCCTCCCCTTCGGCATCCACTGCCGCCGGTCCCTCGCCGCCCACCTCGACGCCGACGCCGAGGAAATCCTCTCCCTCACCACCGCCTGCTACGACCGCTACCACGAGAAGTTCTCCGAGCCCTACCCCTTCGACTCCTACGACCAGGCCTTCGTCCCCGAATTCAACGCGGGCGCCATGGAGAACCCCGGCCTCGTCACCTTCCGCGACGAATTCGTCTTCCGCTCCGCCGTCACCGACACCGAACGCCAGCGCCGCGCCATGGTCATCGCCCACGAAATGGCCCACATGTGGTTCGGCGACCTCGTCACCCTGCGCTGGTGGGACGACATCTGGCTCAACGAGTCCTTCGCCGAATACATGGGCTACCAGACCCTCGTCGAAGCCACCCGCTTCACCGGCACCTGGACCGAATTCGGCATGGAACGCAAACCCTGGGGCTACGACGCCGACCAGCGCCCCTCCACCCACCCCGTCGCCCCCGACGCCGTACCCGACACCGCCGGCGCCCTCCTCAACTTCGACGGCATCTCCTACGCCAAGGGCGCCTCCGCCCTGCGCCAACTCGTCGCCTGGCTCGGCGAAAAGGACTTCCTCGCCGGCATCAACACCCACTTCACCCGCCACAAATTCGCCAACGCCTCCCTCGCCGACTTCGTCGACTCCCTCGCCGCCCACACCGACCGCGACGTCCACGCCTGGGCCGACATCTGGCTGCGCACCACCGGCGCCGACACCCTCACCCCCCGCATCGAGGAGACCACCGAAGGCCCCGCCGGCTGGACCCTCACCATCGACCGCCAGGGCACCCGCCCCCACACCATCGCCGCCGGCCTCTACGACCGCGACCCCGGCCAAGGCCTCGAACTGCGCGAACTCCTCGCCCTCGACGTCCCCACCGACGAGGTCATCTCCGTCAGCGGCCCCCGCCCCGCCCTCCTCGTCCTCAACGACGGCGACCTCACCTACGCCAAGATCCGCCTCGACGCCACCTCCGTCGAAACCGCCCTCGCCGCCCTCGGAGACATCCCCGACCCCCTCACCCGCGCCGTCGTCTGGACCTCCCTGCGCGACATGGTCCGCGACGGCGAACTCGCAGCCGACACCTACCTCGCCACCGCCGCCGCCCACCTGCCCACGGAGGACGACCTCGCCATCGTCCAAGGCGTACTGGCCTTCGCCCGCCACCAGATCAGCGACGGCTACCTCACCCCCGAACACCGCACCGACGCCCTCACCACCCTCACCACCATCGCCCGCGCCCTCCTGCGCCGCACCGAAGACGGCTCACACCCCGGCCTGCGCCTCGCCGCCGTACGCGCCCTCATCGACAGCGCCACCCAGCCCGACACCATCGCCGCCTGGCTCGCCGACGACACCGTCCCCGGCGGCCCCGACATCGACCCCGAGCTGCGCTGGCGCATCCTCGCCCGCCTCGCCGTCCTCGGCGCCGTGGGGGAGGACGAGATCACCGCCGCCCTCGCCGCCGACCCCAGCGCCACCGGCGAGGAAGGCGCCGCCCACTGCCGCGCCGCCCTCCCCACCCCCGAGGCCAAAGCCGCCGCCTGGGAACGCCTCTTCCACGACGACTCCCTGTCCAACTACCTCTTCCGCGCCACCGCCCAAGGCTTCTGGCAGCCCGAACAGGCCGACCTCGTACGCGAGTACGTACCGCGCTACTACACCGAAGCCGTCTCCCTCGGCGCCCGCCGCGGACCCGCCATCGCCGAAGCCGCAGGCCGCTGGGCCTTCCCCGGCCACGCCGTGGACGAGGACCACCTGAACACCGGACGCGCCTGCCTCGCCGAAGCCGACATCGTCCCCTCCCTGCGCCGCAAGCTCGTCGACCAGCTCGACGACCTCGCCCGCGCCCTGCGCATCCGCACCGCCTGACCCCGCCCCCCGGACCCGGCCCGCCCCACCAGCGGGCCGGCCACCCCGGCACCCCCACAGCAGGCACCGGCCACCCCGGCGCTCCCACGGGGAACGCCGGCTTCCCCGGCAGCCGCCCTACAAGCGCCGGCCACCCCGGCACCCCCCAGCAGGCACCGGGCACCCCGGCACCCCACAGGAAACGCCGGCCACCCCGCCCCCCACCCACACCCACGGCAAGAACCCCGAACGGGCAAACCCCGGCGGTTACCCCATTCGGGTCTGGTCGTTGTACCGGTCGGGCCCGCACTGCCACCGCAGCAGCGCCCACCGCCGGGCACCGCACGACGGGGCCGGCCCCCCAGCCGACCCGTTCCCGTGAGGACACCCATGACAGCGCCGCCGCCCGCACCCCTGCCCCCGCTCGCCGGCGGCACAGCCGGTGCCGACGCCCTGCGCCCCCTCCTCGACACCGTCCTCGACGCCCTCCACACCGGAGCCCGGGCCCGCGGCGGCCCCCTCCCCGCCGGCGGCCCCGACACCGTCACCGCCCGCGTCACCGCCGCACTCGGCGACCTGCTGCCCGACCACGGCACCGGCGACCACGAAGCCCTGCGCACCCTCGTCCACACCCTCGCCGCAGGCGCCGCCGACCCCGCCGACCCCCTCTGCGCCGCCCACCTCCACGGCCCGCCCCTCGCCGTCGCCGCCGCAGCCGACCTCGCCGCGAGCGCCCTCAACCCCTCCCTCGACTCCTGGGACCAAGCCCCCGCAGCCTCAGCCCTCGAAGCCCTCCTCACCGCCACCCTCGCCGCCGAGTTCTACGACACCCCCCACCCCGACGCCCTCATCACCACCGGCGGCACCGAAGCCAACCAGCTCGCCCTCCTCCTCGCCCGCGAACGCCACGGCCCCACCCTCACCGTCCTGCACGGAGCCAACGCCCACCACTCCATCCCCCGCGCCGCCTGGCTCCTCGGCCTGCCCCCCACCACCACCCTGCCCACCCCCACCGGCACCCTCGACCCCGCCCGCCTCACCGAGGCCCTCGCCACCACCCCCGGCCCCACCCTCGTCACCGCCACCGCCGGCACCACCGACGCCGGACTCATCGACCCCCTCGACGCCCTCGCCGACCTCTGCGCCCACCACGGCGCCGACCTCCACATCGACGCCGCCTACGGCGGACTGCTCGCCCTCAGCCCCCGCCACCGCCCCGCCCTCAACGGCCTGCAACGCGCTCAATCGATCACCATCGACCTGCACAAACTCGGATGGCAACCCGTCGCCGCCGGCCTCCTCGCCGTCCGCGACACCACCCTCCTCGCCCCCCTCGCCCACCAGGCCGACTACCTCAACGCCCCCGACGACACCGAAGCAGGCCTGCCCGACCTCCTCGGCCGCTCCCTGCGCACCACCCGCCGCCCCGACGCCCTCAAAATCGCCACCACCCTGCGCGCACTCGGCCGCGACGGACTCGCCCACCTCATCGACCGCACCTGCGCACTCGCCCACCACCTCGCAGGACTCCTCGAAGCACACCCCCGCTTCGAACTCCACGCACCACCCACCATCAGCACCGTCCTCTTCCGCCCCACCCCCACTCCCACCACCTCCACCCCCGACGCCCCCACCCCCGACGCCCCCACCCCCGGCGACGACCACCACCTCGCCGCCCTCCGCCGCACCCTGCTCCACACCGGCACCGCCGTCCTCGGCCGCGCCACCGCCGACGGCCGCCTCTGGCTCAAGGCAACCCTCCTCAACCCCCACACCACCCCACAGGACCTGGACACCCTCGTCACCCTCCTGGAAGGCAGCACCCACCGATGACCGCCCAGCACGATGCACCCCACGACCTCGTCGGAATCGGCATCGGCCCCGCCAACCTGTCCCTCGCCGCCCTCGCCCACGGCCTCCCCCACCAAGGAGCCGGCGAACTCGCCACCGCCTTCTACGACCAGCGCCGCGACTTCCGCTGGCACCCCGGACTCCTCATCGAGGGCACCACCCTCCAAGTCCCCTACCTCGCCGACCTCGTCACCCTCGCCGACCCCTCCAGCCCCTGGACCTTCCTCAACTACCTCCGGCACAAGGAACGGCTCTTCCCCTTCTACTTCGCCGAGCAGTTCCACATCCAGCGCGCCGAATACGACGCCTACTGCCGCTGGGTCGCCGAACGCCTCCCCGGCCTCCACTTCGGCCACCAAGTCGACGCCGTCCGCTGGAACCCCGAACACGACCTCTTCGAAGTCGACTACACCCAACTCGACGACAACGGCGAAGCCGAAGCCCTCGGCCGCACCTACACCCGCAACCTCGCCCTCGGCATCGGCACCGCCCCCCACATCCCCGAGCCCCTGCGCCCCCTCGTCGACGCCCCCACCGTCCCCGTCATCCACTCCGCCGACTACCTCGACCACCGCGACCGCATCCTCGGCGCCGAACACGTCACCGTCATCGGATCAGGCCAGTCCGGCGCCGAGGTCTTCCTCGACCTGCTGCGCGCCCGCCCCGCCGGCCGCGAACGCATCAGCTGGCTCGCCCGCACCCCCTCCTTCGCCCCCATGGAGTACTCCAAACTCGGCCTCGAACACTTCACCCCCGACTACACCCGCTACTTCCACTCCCTGCCCGAACCCGTCCGCGACCAGCTCGTCCCCGCCCAATGGCAACTGCACAAAGGCATCGACGCCGCCACCATCAGCGCCATCCACGACGAGCTCTACCGCCGCACCCTCCACGGAGGCTGGCCCGACACCGTCCTCACCCCCGGAGTCAGCGTCCGCACCGCAGGCCGCGTCGCCACCACCAAAGTCGAGCTGCACCTCGAACACACCGAGCAGGGCGCCCGCTCCCGCCTCACCACCGACGCCGTCGTCCTCGCCACCGGCTACAAGGAGCGCCCCCTCACCAGCCTCCTCGCCGGCCTCGACCCGTACCTGCGCAAGGACTCCTCCGGACGCCCCCGCATCGACGAACAGCACCGCATGATCCTCGACCCCGGCGTCACCGGCAGCGTCTTCGTCCAGAACGGCGAACGCCACACCCACGGCGTCGGAGCCCCCGACCTCGGCCTCGCCGCCTGGCGCAGCGCCGGCATCCTCAACACCCTCACCGGCAAGGAGCCCTACCCCCAGCCGGCACGCACCGCGTTCACCACCTTCGGCCTGGACCAGCGCGAACCCAGCCGCCCCCGGCCCACCGTCTCCCTGCTGCCCCTCGTCGACCAGCCCTAGCACGGCGAAGGGCGGGCACCCTCACGGGTGCCCGCCCAGGGGCTGCTGCCGTCTGTCAGAGACCAGCCCATCGTGCCCCGGTGATCAGAAGGGCAGCGGGAACGGCAGCGGGAACGGAAGCGGCGGCAGCGGGATCGGCAGCTTCGGCAGCGGCGGCAGCGGGATCGGCAGCTTCGGCAGCTTCGGAACCGGCGGCAGCGGGATCGGCAGCTTCGGGACCGGCGGCACCGGCAGCGGCAGCTTCGGGACCGGCGGCACCGGCAGCGGCAGCTTCGGGACCGGCGGCACCGGCAGCGGCAGCTTCGGCAGCGGGAACTTGGGCAGCGGGATCGGAGGCTTCGGCACCGGGATCTTCGGGAACGGCACCGGGATCTTCGGGATCGGGAACTTCGGGATCGGCGGCAGCGGAATCGGAAGCTTGGGCGGTACGGGCACCGGCACCTTGGGCACCGGGATCGGGATCTTCGGCGGCACCGGACCCGGAGGCAGCGGCACGGGAAGCTTCGGCGGCACCGGACCCGGAGGCAGCGGCACCGGAAGCTTCGGAGGCGCCGGAACCTTCGGCATCGGCGACGAGGGATGCTTGCCCTTCCCCTGACCGTCCTTCTTCCCCTTCTTCCCGTTCTTCCCGTTCTTGTTCTCCTTCCACTTGTCCTTCTTCTTGTTTTCTTTGTGGTTGTTCCCGCTGTGTTTCTCACCGGTCAGATTGGCCTGACTGACCGCCGCGGTCGGGTCGGGCTCCGCGGCAAATGCGGCAGCCGGCAGCACCGCTCCGGCCGCCAAGGCGGTCGTCGTCGTCAGCATCACGAAGCGCCTGGTCAGGGACGTCTTGAGCATGGAACTCTCCTTGTGCGTGGGTAGGGGATCCACAGCACCGGCGCTCTGTCGGCCGGTACCGGTGAATTCCACGGACCGCATTGGCCCGTACCCCAGGAAAGCGCGGACCGGACAAGGAGGACACGTCCCGGAATTTCGGGGCTTGACAAAAGAAAAAGGGCCCGGTCCCATGGACCGAGCCCTTTTACGACCGGACTAGAACACCGGAACACCGGCCCGCGTGAGCCGCCAGTCCACCGAGGCGAACTGCGCCGGATCGATCGTCCCCTTGGCCTTCACCCACTGGATGATCGTGTTACGGATCTCCTCCGAGTTCGACCACAGCTGCTTCGCCTGCGGCACGTGCGGGAAGTTCCCGCCACCCGAAGCCCGGTAATTGTTCACCGCCAGCACGAACTGCGCCGCAGGATCCACCGCCTTCCCCTGGAAGGACAGACCCGAGATCCGCGAACCGACCGGCTGCGCGATGTCGATCTCGTATGCCAGGCCGTACACCGCGTCGTAGTTGTAATCCGGCGTACCCTCCGCATTCGTCAGCTTCGCCGGATCCACCACCTCACCCGGAGCCGTCCGCACGTAGTACCGCGCCGAGTACTCCAGGTAGTCCTTCACCTGCGCACCCGTCAGCAGACGCGCCTCCATCGTGTTCTCGAACGGATACAGACCCGCCGCATCCTTGATCGTCACCTGGCCCGCCGGAATCGACGCCGTCCGCGAGAAACACGACGCCTGCGACAGCACCGGCAGCGCCGCCCACTCCGTCCCCGCCAGCGCCCCCTTCACCGTCTCCGCCTGCACATGGTTGATCAGGTCGATGATCGGCACGTCCTTGACCGGACCCTCCGCCGAAGACATCGCCTGCACCGACGTCCCGATCACCTGGTTGACGTACGCCACCACCTTGCGGTGCTCGTCCGACAGCAGCGACACGATCTTCGGGTCCTCGGCCGCCGTATTCGAGTTCAGCACCCGCGCCGACACCTTCGCCACCGACCAGCAGCCCTTCGACCAGGTCAGCTCGAAATCGAACAGCGTCAGCCGCTGCCCCCACTTCAGCGGTTCCGACAACACCACGTCCTTGCCGGTCGCCTTGTTCTTCACCCGGTACTCCGGGATCTCCGTGTGCGCGTGCCCCACCAGGACCGCGTCGATCCCCGGCACCTGCTCCGCCACCAGAGCCGCCGCATTCTCGATGTACGGCAGCTGGTCCCCGTAACTCGACGTACCACTCGAACCCGAATGCGCCGACACGATCACCACGTCCGCACCCATCGAGCGCAGCTTCGGCACGTACTTCGCCGCCTGCTCCTCAAGACCCGGGAACGTCATCTTCCCCTGCACGTTCGCCTTGTCCCAGATGGCGATCCCCGGGTTCGTCAGCCCCAGCACCGCCACCTTCACATCCCGCCCGTGCGGGGTCCGCAGCCGGTGCATGCTGTACGGAGGGAACGCCGGCCGGAGCGTCTTCGCATCCAGCGCGTTCGCCCCCAGCAGCGGAAAATCGCACTGCTCCTCGAACTTGCGCAGCACCGGAATCCCGTAATTGAACTCGTGATTGCCCAGCGCCGCAGCGTCATAGCCGATCGCATTCATCGCCTGCGCCATCGGATGCACCGGACCACGCCGGGCCGTGATCGGATCGACCTTCGCGTAGTAGTACGACAACTGCGTGCCCTGGATGGTGTCACCCGCATCGATCAGCAGCGTGTTGCACCGCCCCTTCTCCGCGCGGACCTGGTTCACCAACGTGGAGATCTTCGCCAGACCCACGTCGTTGTGCGCCTTGTCGTCGAACTCCTTGTCCGTGAAATAGTCCCAGTTGAAGACATTCCCGTGCAGATCGGTCGTCCCCATCACCGTGAACGCGTACGTCCGCGGCGCAGCGGCCGCCGAAGCCGCCGAAGCCGCCGAACCGGCCTCGGCCGCGGCGGCCGGGGAGCTCGTGGCCCCCGCCAACGCCACAGCCGCACCCGTCGCAGCCGAAGTACCCAAGAACGTCCTGCGGTCGAACGCCATGCCATCTCCCCTTTTGAGGCGTGAACAACGCGCGTAGATTCTGACCGATCGGTAACAAGCAGCAACACCCCTGCAAGGTTTCGATCCGATGACCACACCCCCGCACACCACAGTGCGACAGTGAAACCATGACCCAGGACGCATCGCACCAGCCCTACGGCACCCCCGAAGTACCCCGCGTCGCCGTCCGCGGCGAAGCCCGCCTCGAAGTCGACCCCGAGATCGCCCGCATCGGCATCACCGTCAGCGCCCGCGGCACCGACCGACGCACCGCCCTCGACGACCTCACCCGCCGCAACAACGCCGTCCTCGACCTCGTCAAGAGCTACGGAAACCCCGTCGAAAAACTCGAAACCGGCGCCTTCTCCATCACCCCCGAACTCACCCGCCACGGCCGCGCCGAACGCGTCCGCGCCTACCAAGGCCGCGTCCACATCACCGCCGAACTCAGCGACTTCACCGCCCTCGGCGAACTCACCACCCGCCTCGCCGACCTCGAACTCACCAGCATCGACGGCCCCTGGTGGGCCCTGCGCCCCACCTCACCCGCCCACGGCGAGGCCCGCCGCCAAGCCGTACTCGAAGCCGTCCAGCGCGCACGCGAATACGCCGCCGCCCTCGGCGCCCGCCTCGCCGCCCTCGTCGAACTCGCCGACCTCGGCGCCGAGAACGCCACCCCCTTCAACGCCGCCCCCGCCGGCGTCATGCGCACCATGGCCTACGGCGGAACCGACGAGACCACCGCCCCGCCCCTCGACCTCGAACCCCAGCGCCAGACCGTCTACGCCCAGGTGAACGCCCGCTTCACCATGACCCCGCCAGAGCTCTGACACACCCCCGGGGGTGCTCATCAGAGCACCCCCACGCACATTCAACAATTGTCAACAAGCTTTTGCCCAAAGGTTGTTGAGCAGACACCCGGAACCAATTTCCTACTGCCTGGTAGGGGCATACGCTCGCCCCATGCGACGAGCAAAAATCGTATGTACCCTCGGTCCCGCCACCGACTCATACGACCAGATCAAAGCCCTGGTCGAAGCCGGAATGGACATCGCCCGCCTCAACCTCAGCCACGGCACCTACGCCGAACACGAGGAGCGCTACCAGCGCGTACGCAAAGCCTCCGACGAAACCGGCCACAGCGTCGGCATCCTCGCCGACCTTCAAGGCCCGAAGATCCGACTCGGCCGCTTCACCGAAGGACCCGTACTCCTTGAACGCGGCGACGAATTCACCATCACCGTCGAAGACATCGAAGGCGACCGCCACACCTGCGGCACCACCTACAAAGGACTCGCCCACGACGTCACCACCGGCGAACGCATCCTCGTCGACGACGGCCGCGTCACCCTCCAAGTCACCAACGTCGACGGACCCCGCGTCAACTGCCTCGTCATCGAAGGCGGCATGGTCTCCGACCACAAAGGACTCAACCTCCCCGGCGTAGCCGTCTCCGTCCCCGCCCTCTCCGACAAGGACAAAGAAGACCTCCGCTGGGCCCTGCGCACCGGCGCCGACGTCATCGCCCTCTCCTTCGTCCGCAGCGGCAACGACATCGACGACGTCCACCGCATCATGGACGAAGAAGGCCGCCGCCTCCCTGTCATCGCCAAGATCGAAAAACCCCAAGCCGTCGAAAACATCGACGACATCGTCGCCGCCTTCGACGGCATCATGGTCGCCCGCGGCGACCTCGGCGTCGAAATGCCCCTCGAACACGTCCCCATCGTCCAAAAGCGCGCCGTCAAACTCGCCAAGCGCAACGCCAAACCCGTCATCGTCGCCACCCAAATGCTCGACTCGATGATCGACAACTCCCGACCCACCCGCGCCGAAGCCTCAGACGTCGCCAACGCCATCATCGACGGCACCGACGCCGTCATGCTCTCCGGCGAAACCAGCGTCGGCAAATACCCCGTCGACACCGTCAAAACCATGTCCCGCATCGTCGAAGCCGCCGAAGAAGACATCCTCGCCAAGGGCCTGCCACCCCTCACCGACCGCAACAAACCCCGCACCCAAGGCGGAGCCGTCGCCCGCGCAGCCGCAGAAATGGGCGACTTCCTCGGCGCCAAATTCCTCGTCGCCTTCACCCAGAGCGGAGACACCGCCCGCCGACTCTCCCGCTACCGCTCACCCATCCCCCTCCTCGCCTTCACCCCCGACCCCGCCACCCGCTCCCAACTCAACCTCACCTGGGGCGTCGAAACCTTCCTCGGACCCCACGTCGACTCAACCGACGCCATGGTCGCCCAAGTCGAAGAAGAACTCCTGCGCATCGGCCGCTGCCTCCCCGGCGACATCGTCGTCATCACCGCCGGCTCACCCCCCGGCGTCACCGGCTCCACCAACCTCGTACGCGTCCACCACATCGGCGACGCCGTCCGCTGACCCCCCACCACCCACCGCGTCGGGCCCGTCCCACCCGACGCGGGGCCCCCCCCCACGAACCCTTGACCTCAACCAAACCTGAGGTCCTACGGTCACCCCCATGACCACCCCCACCTACACCCAAGCCCAACTCGCCGCCCAACCCATCGGCTACTGGACCCGCGAAGCCGCCCGCCTCGTCACCGACGGCCTCCGCACCGCCCTCGCCGAAGAACACCTCACCCAACCCCACTGGTGGATCCTCAACCACATCGCAGCCACCCCCGGCCACTGGCAACGCACCACCCTCACCCAAAAACTCGCCCCCTACGACGACCAGAACACCGACTTCACCACCGTCTACGACGACCTCACCACCCGAGGCTGGCTCACCGAAACCAACGCCACCCTCACCCTCACCCCAGCAGGCGAAGCCGGCCGCCTCCGCGCCCACGACCGCAACGCCAAAGTCCACACCCGCATGCGCCAAGGCATCGACGACGCCGCCTACGCCCACACCATCAACACCCTGCGCCACCTCGTCGCCAACCTCGGCGGCAACGGCAACCTCCCCGACTAGGACCCGCCCGGCCGGTCATGCGGCACGGGTCTGCACCCTCCGCTGGGAACATAGGGTGTCGGACATGGACATGAGAACGCTGATCGAAGACCTGGTGGGAGAAGCCGAAGGGCTCATCCGAGATCACGTGTGGGTCCTGACACCCCGCCATCGCACGGTCCTCGCGAAGGCCGCCGCCGACCTGCACGCCGCCGTCGGCGCTCCCCAGGCCCAGGAGGCGCTGCCCGTACTCGACCGCCTGGAACACCTGCGGGAAGCACTCGCCGCTGTGGCCATCGCTCTTGCCCACGTCCACGGGCATACAGCCTGGTTCCTCGGCGCAGCCGCCACCGCTCTCACCCCCGTCCTCCACTGGCGCGCCCTGCCCGCCGGAGACAGCCACACCTTCGGCGCCGTCGCACCGACCCCTCAGCAGTACGCGGAAGCCGAGGACGCAGTCCGCCGGCTCCAGAGCGCCCTCGCCTGCATCGCCTCCGCCTGAGACCCGGCGGAACAGCACGACCGCCCCCGGACCGGCCATATGGCCGTGTTCCATGGGTTGCGTGATCGCCCGGACAAGTCCTGGGGCCTGCCCGGCCGACCACGTGCCCGCTCCCTACCCGAGACATGACAGCGGCGGGGGTCGGGTGGAGCGACACCGGCAAGATCGGCCGACGAGTGCCCCTTGCCGGGTCATCAACACCGACCCCATCCTGGTCAGCGAACCGGCAGCAGTGCCTCATGGGGGGACATGTGACAACCGGAAGCGACAGGACCCAGCGCATGCGGAAGGTGCGCATGGGCTTGGCGTACGGCCTACTGGCACTCGCCCTGCCGGGGCTGATCGTTTCCACACCGTTCGTGCTGGCCCTCTTGGCCCCGGCGAGCCCCGACTGGGGCAAACTCAGTGACATCAGCCAGACCTACGGGGCCGTGTCCGTCGTGCTCTCGGCCCTCGCTCTGGCCGGTGTCGCCCTCTCGCTCCTCTACCAGGTACGGATGGCGCGCACGAGCAGTGAGCAGGCCATCAGGGAGAGCCATCTCCAACTCGCCGCACTCGCGCTGAGGGACCCGGCCCTGCTCCAGGCGTGGTCACCGCCCGCGGCACCCGTCAGCTTGAAGCGGCATCAGCAGCATCTGATCACGTCGCTCGCTCTCGGAGAGCTGCTACAGCGCTTCCGCATCGGCCACCTGTCCGTCGAGAAACTCGCGGTGAAACTCGACGGGCATTTTCGCGGTGAGATCGCACGCGAACAGTGGGAGCGCGAGGGGGCCGGGTGGCGCCGCACCATGGAGGCCGGTGATCGCCGCGACCGTGCGTTCGTACGCCTGGTGGACGAACGCCATCGGGCTGCTACGGCGGCGGGGCCGGCGGCCCCTCTCCTGGAATTTCAAGATCGGCCGGACCGGCCCGAGAACCCCGCCCTCAGCCCGCCAGCCGCAACACCCAGCGACGCGCCGGGTCCGAGTCACAGGTGAACTGCACCAGCCGCACGTTGTTCTCCGTCGAACGCCCGCCGGCCCGCGTCGCGCACTTGCCGGTCTGCTCGTTGCCGTTCTGGAGCGCCGCCCCCGAACGCTTCGGCGCCGCACCGGCCGCCGAAGGAGCGGGCAGCATCAGCACGCCGCCCGCCACGAGAACCGTCGCCGCCGTCAGAAAACGGCGTGTCTGAGTGTGAGCGCGCGTGGGGGTGCTCCTCAACGGTGGCTCCGGCTAGTACTTCGGTCCGATGTGGGTGTCCATGAGGGCGACGGACGCTTTGCGGGCGATGGAGACGTTGAGTAGAGCACTACCCCTGGCCAGGACCGTCCACTCGACCCCGACCTTGGTGAGCGTGTCCGTACAGAGCTTCCGGATGTCGTCTGACTTGTTGGTGAAGAAGTACCGCGGGTACTCGTAGCGCTTGCCGTTCCGCACCGTCCAGTTGGTGATCCGGCACCCGTCGGAGTGGATGAGCCCTCGGATGAAGTCCCAGGGGTGAGCGTCGACGATGTCCTGTTGCCATTCTTGGAGGCTGATCCGCCGCTCGTGCTTCTTGCCCGGCCCGTGTTGCGGGAACATGCAGGTCCAGTGCCGCCCATAGCTGGTGACGGCTACGCAGCCCTGGCGCTGCAACACGTAGACCTTGTCTTGTGGGCGCACGGCAGTGATGGCTGTGCGGCACTCCTCGATGAGCCCCGGCCAGGCGTCCGCGCAGGCGATGCGGAGGAGATGCCCTCCACGGGGGTGGGGGCTGATGCAGCCGTCACCGAGATAGAGACCCAGCAGGTACGCGTAGGAGGCCCTGTCAGTGGGTGCTGTGCACGGGAGGGCCTGGGGGAGCAGGCGCGGGAGGGGTTCCACGCGGGACTGCCACGCGCGGATCGCGGAGCGGGATATCCCGGTTTCCTTGCTGACGGAGTTCAGACTGCGCCCGTGGGCGAGCAAGTCCAGAACGTGTCGGCGGGTGGCCATGTCGTACATGCGGTCGACGCTGCCGGGCGGAATTCGCTCACGCTGCGCATTTCGGCGCCGTTCGCTGGTACGAGTGAAGGTCACGCGATTATCGCGTGACCTTGGAAAGTAAGGAAAAGTGCCCCGGGTCGGACTCGAACCGACACTGAATGGGTTTTGAATCCATCGCCTGCTGCCAATTGGGCTACCGGGGCCCAGTGAATCGAAGGTTGCCTCCGACCCGCTGCGAGTCCACCATACCGTAGCTAGGTAGGCTCGTGGCAGCTTGTTATGCCCCGTAAAGAGGAGCCATCCGTGACCGCCGAGCACGAGTCGACGCCCACGCCCGACGCCGACCAGTCGCACGTTCCGCCGCTGACGACCCGCGTCGTCATCGCCGAGGACGAGGCGCTCATCCGTCTCGACCTGAAAGAGATGCTCGAAGAAGAGGGCTACTCCGTGGTCGGCGAGGCCGGGGACGGGCAGACCGCCGTCGAGCTGGCCCGGGAGCACCGGCCCGACCTGGTGATCCTCGATGTGAAGATGCCCGTCCTGGACGGTATCTCCGCGGCCGAGAAGATCGCGGAGGAGTCCATCGCGCCGGTGCTCATGCTCACCGCGTTCTCGCAGCGCGACCTGGTCGAGCGGGCGCGGGACGCCGGGGCCATGGCGTACCTCGTGAAGCCGTTCAGCAAGAGCGACGTCGTGCCGGCCATCGAGATGGCCGTGTCGCGCTTCGCGGAGCTGCGGGCGCTGGAGAAGGAGGTCGCCGACCTCTCGCAGCGGCTGGAGACGCGCAAGCTGGTGGACCGGGCCAAGAGCATCCTGCAGACGCAGTACGGGCTGACGGAGCCGGCCGCGTTCCGGTGGATCCAGAAGACCTCCATGGACCGTCGTATGTCCATGCAGCAGGTCGCCGAGGCGGTCATCGAGGACGCCGAGGAGAAGAAGAACGCCGCGCAGTAGCGGCAGGTGTGTACGCGTGAGGCCCGCCACCGGATCCGGTGGCGGGCCTCACGCGTGTGCGGGTGGCGGGGGTGTCAGTCCTCGCCGAGGTAGGCCTTGCGGACGTCCTCGTTGTGCAGGAGCTCCTGGCCCGTGCCCGACAGGACGATCTTGCCGATCTCCATCACGTGGGCCTGGTCGGCCAGGGAGAGGGCGGCCTGGGCGTTCTGCTCGACGAGCAGGATCGTGGTGCCGGTCGCCTTGAGTTCGGCGATGGTGGCCATGATCTTCTGCATCATCAGCGGGGAGAGGCCCATGGAGGGCTCGTCCAGCATGAGCAGCTTGGGCTGGGACATGAGCGCGCGGCCCATGGCGAGCATCTGCTGCTCACCGCCCGAGAGGGTGCCGGCGGCCTGCTTGCGGCGTTCGCCCAGGATGGGGAACATCTCGTAGGCGCGCTGGATGTCCTTCTCGATGCCGTCCTTGTCGGTGCGCAGGAAGGCGCCGAGCTGGAGGTTTTCGGCGATCGTCAGCCGGGGGAAGATGTGGCGTCCCTCGGGGGAGTGGGCGAGGCCCAGGGAGACGATCTTGTGGGCGGGGACGCTGGCCAGGGGCTTGCCGTCGAAGGTGATGGTGCCGCCTGCGGGCTTGAGGAGCCCGGAGAGGGTGCGCAGGGTGGTGGTCTTGCCGGCGCCGTTGGTGCCGACGAGGCAGACGATTTCGCCTTCGTTGACTTCGAAGGAGATGCCCTTGACGGCTTCGATCTTGCCGTAGGCGACCTTGAGGTCTTCGACCTTGAGCAGTGCGGTCATTTGGCCTCTCCGTCCTTGCTGGTGGTGCTGGTGGTGCCGGTGGTGCTGTCGGCGTCCGCGTCCGCGTCGGGAGCGTCGGCCTCGGCGTCCGCGTCGGGGGCGTCGGCCTCGGCGTCCGCGTCCGGGGCGTCGGCCTCGGGCTCGGCCTCAGCGTCGGCCTCGGCCTCCGTCTCGGCCTCCGGCTCCGCCGCGGCGGCGGCGTCGGCGGCCGCGTGTTCCTCGGCGGCTTCGACTTCGGCGACTTCGGCTGCGCCGGGGTCGCCTTCGAAGGGTTCGCCGAGGTAGGCGGCGATGACGCGCTCGTCGCCCTGGACTTCGGCTGCGGTGCCTTCGATGAGCTTCTCGCCCTGGACGAGGCAGGCGACGCGGTCGCAGAGGTTGAAGATGAAGCGCATGTCGTGCTCGATGACGAGGACGGCGATGCCCATGTCGCGGATGGCGAAGATGAGTTCTTCGGCAGCGCGGGTTTCCTGGGGGTTCATGCCGGCGGTGGGCTCGTCGAGGAGCAGGAGGCCGGGGTCGCTGGCGAGGGCGCGGGCGATTTCGAGCTTGCGCTGTTCGCCGTAGGGGAGGTTCTTCGCCAGGTGCTGGGCTTTGTGCTCCAGGCCGATGAATTCCAGGAGTTCCATGGCGCGGGCTTCGCTGGCGGCTTCGGCCTTCTTGAAGCCGGGGCCGCGCAGGAGGGCCGACCAGAGGCCTTCCTTGGTGCGGGTGTGGCGTCCGACGAGGACGTTCTCCAGGACGGTCATGTTGGAGAAGAGTCGGATGTTCTGGAAGGTGCGGGCGATGCCGGCCTTGGTGACGAGGTGGGGCTTGGGCGGCAGGACGGTGCCCTTGTAGCTGACGGTGCCCTCGGTGGGGACGTACAGCCCGGTGAGGCAGTTGAAGAAGGTGGTCTTGCCGGCGCCGTTGGGGCCGATGAGGCCGACGATTTCGCCTGCGTTGACCTTGAGGTCGACGGAGCGGACGGCGGTGAGGCCGCCGAAGCGCATGGTGACGCCGCTGGCTTCGAGGACGGTTTCCGCGGCCGGGGTGGCGGCGGGGGTGGTGGTGTTGTCGGTGGTGGTCGTCATGGTGTTCACGCACCAGCCTTGGCGGTGGCCAGGTCCGTGGGGGCCTGGTCAGCGGTGTCGTCGTGGTACTCCAGCTGCGCGCGCTTGTTGGCGATGAGGCCTTCGGGGCGGAAGCGCATGAGGATGATGAGGGCGATGCCGAAGCCGAGGAGCTGGTAGTCCTGGAGGAAGGACAGCTTGGCGGGGATGAGGAAGAGGAGTGCGGCGCCGAGGATGGGGCCGCGGATGGTTCCCATGCCGCCGAGGATGACGGCGGCGAGGAGGAACGCGCTGTTCGGGGGCACGGGGCCGGCGAACTGGTACATCTCGGGGACCACGGTGTGCTGGACGTGGGCCTGTACGGTGCCGGCGAGGCCGGCGAGGGTGGCGCCGAGGGCGAAGGCGATGAGCTTGACGCGGAAGCCGTTGATGCCCATGGCGGTGGCGGCGGTTTCGTCTTCGCGGATGGCGACCCAGGCGCGGCCGATGCGGCTGCTGCCTGCGCGGCTGAAGACGACGACCACGAGGACCATCGCGAGCAGCATGAGCAGGTAGTAGTTGGCGTAGGCGCCGAGTTCGATGCCGGCGACGGTGTGGGCTTCGCCGAAGTTCCACCCGAAGATTTCGAGGTCGGGGATGTTGGTGATGCCGTTGGGCCCGTTGGTGATCTTGGGTCCGGAGACGCCGTCGAGGTTGCCCATGGCGATGCGGAAGATTTCTCCGAAGCCGAGGGTGACGATGGCGAGGTAGTCGCCGCGCAGGCGGAGGGTGGGGGCGCCGATGATGACGCCGAAGACCAGGGAGGCGAGTGCGCCGGTGAGGACTGCGGCCCAGAAGGGGAAGTGGACGTGGAAGGCGCTGGAGGCGCTTCCGGAGACGAGGGCCGCGGTGTAGGCGCCGACGCCGAGGAAGGCGACGTAGCCGAGGTCGAGGAGGCCGGCGAGGCCGACGACGACGTTGAGGCCGAGGGCGACGGTCGCGAAGATCAGGATGTTGACCGCGATCAGCGTGTAGGTGTCGCCGCCCTGCTGGGTGAGGGGGAAGGCGATGGCTGCGACGAAGGCGGAGATGACCGTGATCTGGCGGTTGTTCGCGGTGATGTCGGTCAGGCGCTGGGTGAGCCCGGACTTCATGATCGCGAAGGACGCGAACGCGACGAGGATGAGGTACGCGGTGAAGAGCTGCGGTTCCTTGTCGTCGGTGTCGATTCCGAAGGTGACCACGTAGAGGCCGACGGCGAAGACGGCGACGATGATCAGGATTTCGGCCCAGGAGGACAGCTTCTTGGCGGGGGCTGCCTTGCGGGTGTCGTCGGGGAGCTTGTAGGCGGCGAGGGCCGGGATGAGGGCTCCGACGACGGCGACGTAGGCGCCGGGTTCGAGGTGGACGAATCCGCCGAGGACCCAGGCGATGGCGACGACCGTGTAGAGGGTGGTCGCGAAGGTGCCGAGGGCGAGGATCCACAGTGCCTTGCGTGCGCCGGCGGGGGTGAGCCAGCCGAGGCCCTTGATGCCGAGGGCGGAGAGCGCGTGCAGGGCGGTGAGGACGGCGCCGGCCAGGGTGAGGAGCTGGAGCTGGGCGGGGTTGCCGTTGATGGTGAGGTTGCCCGGGAACTGGGTGGTCCAGGTCCAGGCGAGGAAGGTGCTGACGACGGCGAGGAGGCTGCCGCCGACGATGGCGTAGAGCAGGGCGGTGCGGGAGGGGGCACCGCTGGCTTCGGCGTCGAGCGGGAGGGTGGCTTCGTTGGTCATGGTTGTCACGCCCTATCCGCGACGCGCTGGCCGAGGAGGCCTTGTGGCCGTACGAGGAGGACGACGATGAGGAGTACGAAGGCCCAGACGTTGGACCAGGCTCCGCCGCCGAGCTGCTGCATGCCGGGGATGTCTTCGATGTAGGCGATCGAGAGGGCTTCGGCGAGGCCGAGGACGACGCCGCCGACCATGGCGCCGTAGATGTTGCCGATGCCGCCGAGGACGGCTGCGGTGAAGGCCTTGAGGCCGAGGATGAAGCCCATTTCGAAGTTGATCTGGCCCTTGTCGACGCCGTAGGCGACGGCGGCGACGGCGGCGAACGCGGCACCGATGGCGAAGGCCATGACGATGATGCGGTCGGTGTTGATGCCCATCAGCTTGGCGGTGTCGGGGTCCTGTGCGGTGGCCTGCATGGCGCGGCCGCTGCGGCTCTTCTGGACGAAGATGCCGAGGACGAGCATGCAGAGGGGCGCGAGGATCAGGACGAAGGCGTCCGAGCGCTGGATGGAGAGGCTGTCGGTGATCTTGAAGGCTTCGCCGGTGAACTCGGGGAAGCTGACGGCCTTCTTGGCGTCGGGGTAGAAGCCCCAGACGAGCTGCTGGAGGACGATCGACAGGCCGATCGCGGTGATGAGGGGGGCGAGCCGGGGGGCGTTGCGCAGGGGGCGGTAGGCGAACCGCTCTGCGGCGGTGGCGACGGCTACGGAGGCGATCGCGCCACCGATGATCATGAGCGGTATCGCCACCAGCAGGGAGGTTCCGCTCGGGAGAGCGGTGTAGGTGGTGACGGCGCCGAAGCCGCCGATCATGAAGATCTCGCCGTGGGCGAAGTTGATGAGCTGGACGATGCCGTAGACCATGGTGTACCCGATGGCGATGAGGCCGTAAAGGGCACCGAGGGCAAGGCCGTTGGCCAGCTGTTGCGGCAGTTCGTGCACCGCAGGGCCTCCGATGAGCGTGTCGGATATGAGTCCGCGCGAGGGCGCTGTTTGCGCCCTCGCGCGGCGTGGTTCATTTGGTGATCAGACGCTGCGTGACCAGGTGCAGCGTGGCGTGCGGGTCGTGAGCGACTTGGGGACTACTGGTTGAAGGTGTCGCTCTTGACGTCGATCCACTTGCCGCCCTCGACCTTGTAGACCGTGAGCTGCTTGTTGGTGGTGTCGCCGAACTCGTCGAAGGCGACCTTGCCGGTGACGCCGTCGAAGGAGACCTTGCCGAGGGCCTCGACGACCTTGGCGCGGGCGTCGGTGGGGAGCTTGCCGCCGTTGGCGGCGACGACGGCCTTGACGGCCTGGATGACGGACCAGCCGGCGTCGTAGGAGTAGCCGCCGTAGGCCGCGTAGGGGTCCTTGTAGCCGCCGGCCTGGTAGTCGGCGATGAAGGTCTTGGCGGTGGGCAGCTTCTCGACGGGGTAGCCGATGGAGGTGGAGAGGTCGCCCTCGTTGGCTTCGCCGGAGGCGGTGATGAAGGCGGGGTCCTGGATGCCGTCGCCGCCCATGAGCGGGATGTTGGCGCCGGTCTTCTTGACCTGGTCGGCGAGGAGGCCGCCCTCGGGGTACTGGCCGCCGAAGTAGACGGAGTCGGCGCCGGAGGACTTGACCTTGTCGGCGGTGGAGGAGAAGTCGGTCTCCTTCACGGTGACGTGGTCGGTGCCGACGACCTCGCCGCCGAGCTTCTTGAACTCGTCGGAGAAGATCGCGGCGAGGCCGGCGCCGTAGGTCTGCTTGTCGTCGACGACGAAGACCTTCTTCTTGCCGGCGTCCTTGAAGAGGTACTGGGCGGCGAACTTGCCCTGGACGACGTCGGTGGCGGCGGTGCGGAAGTAGGTCTTGAAGGGGCGCTTGGGCTCGCCCTTGCCCCAGTTGTCGCCCTGGCTGAGCGAGGGGTTGGTGTTGGCGGGGGAGACCTGCGCCAGGTTGGCGGCGGCGAAGACGCCCTGCATGGACTGGGCGACGCCGGAGTTGAGGGGGCCGACGACGCCGATGACGTCCTTGTTGCCGACGAGCTTGGTGGCGTTGGCCTGACCGGAGGCCGGGACGGCCTGGTCGTCGAGGGCCTCGACCTTGAATTCGATGCCGGGGACCTCGTTGTTCTTGTTGGCCGTCTTGGCCGCGAGGTCGACGGAGTTCTTGATTCCCTGGCCGAGCGCGGAGAGCGATCCGGTGAGGGGGGCGTCCACGCCGATGACGACGACGGTCTTGGAGCCGTCGGCCTTGTCTCCGGTCTTCGCCTCGTCGCGCGATCCGCATGCGGTGAGGGTCAGTGCTCCCGTGGTGATCACGGTGGTGAGGACGAGCAGAGAACGGTGTCGCACGATTCTTCCTTTCCCTGGCGCGGCCCCCTCATATGAGGTGCCGTTGGGTCGCCGGGCCGCACTGGGATGTCCACGGCCGTGCTGGTCGCGCCCTGCGGCGCGGTGACTGGCCGTGACTCTAGGCCGAGGGGGCGAGTGCGGGGAGCGGGGAAAGGAGGATGTGACTGTCTTGTTATGCCAAGGCCAAGAATGCGTGGTGGGAGTGTGGACAGATCGGGCGTTTGGATACTTCGGAGATCGTCCGCATGGTGAGAATTACCCGCTCCTCTAAGGGGCTTGAGGGCCTCATGGTCCTGTCATTGATCGACGGTGGCGGAATGTTGCTGACCGTGTCCGAAAGAATCCGGCGGGTGCTATTGGGGCGGGGAAAAAGGGGATTCTGTAGGGCGTGAGCATTACTGACGGTAATGAGCGACCTTGATCCACTTGGCCTGAACGGATCAGGCGCGCCGGGGCGGAAGGGTGCTCGACCTGCGGGTTGGCCGTGCGCGGCCGGGTGACCGGAAGCCGGACAGCGGACGCGGGATTCCGGTCACGCGCCCGGGCTCGGCGGGCGCCAGTTCTCGGAACTCCAGGTGGCTCCGTTCTGCTCGGCGCAGCGCTGCGCCACGAACCGGTCGATCAGCTCAAGTGCCTTGTCCCGCCCGGCAGTTCGCTCCTCGGCGCGGCCGGCTGCGACGGCGTCCTCGTGGATCGCGTACTGCGCGTTGGACAGGCCCTTCTGCTCCCAGTCCAGACCGGACCAGGTGCTGCCCTTGAGGGTCTCCTTCGCCCAGTACGAGACCAGACTTGTGCAGATCTGTGCCGGTGAGGAAGGGCTCACTGCGGGTGTTGTCGGGTGCTGTGGTGCAGGTGGGGCGGTGGTGGAGCAACCGGACAGGAGGAGGGCCGCCAGGAGGGCGGCGGCGCCGTACCGGGCCGCGGTGCATGGCTGGATCCCCATGAGGGGAAGGTAGGCCGTCACCTTCGGTGACACAACAGGGGTCGGCGTGATGGGCGCGGACTGGCGGATTCCGGGCGGGTGGGGGGCCTGTGGGGAGGGGGTCGGGGCGGGGCGGCGGCCGGGAAGACCGCAGGCCCGTACCTGCCCCGGCGGGGGGCGGGCACGGGCCTGTGCGGGCGCGGGCCGGGTGGTGCGGCGCGGCGGCGGTGCGGTGCGGCGGCGAGCCGGGTCAGCCTTCGGCGGCCGGGTTCGCGTCGCGCAGCAGGCAGGTCAGGCGGGCGGTGCAGACCCGGCGGTCCTGCTCGTCGCTGATCACGACCTCGTAGGTGGCGGTGGAGCGGCCGCGGTGGACGGGGGTGGCGACGCCGGTGACCGTGCCGGAGCGCACCCCGCGGTGGTGGGTGCAGTTCAGGTCCACGCCGACGGCGATCTTGTTGATGCCGCCGTGCATCATCGCGCCGACCGAGCCGAGGGTTTCGGCCAGGACCGCGGAGGCGCCGCCGTGCAGGAGTCCGTACGGCTGGGTGTTGCCCTTGACCGGCATGGTGGCCACGACCCGCTCTGCGGAGGCTTCCAGGATGCGGATGTCCATCCGCTCACCGAGGTCGCCGGCGGAGAAGAGGGCGGGCAGGTCGATGCCCAGGGCCGCGTACTCGTCGAGGACTTCCTGCGGGAACTTCACAGCGTGCTGCTCGCCCATGGCCGGGCTCCTTCGTCAACGATCGTTAACCATCTTGTCGTGAAGCCGTTCTATCAGGCCGGTTCGAAGCGCACGACGACGGACTTGCTGGCGGGGGTGTTGCTGGTGTCCGCGGTGGAGTCCAGCGGGACGAGCACGTTCGTCTCGGGGTAGTAGGCGGCGGCGCAGCCGCGGGCGGTCGGGTAGTGCACGACGCGGAAGCCGGGGGCGCGCCGCTCCACGCCGTCCTTCCACTCGCTGACGAGGTCGGTGTAGGAGCCGTCGGCGAGGCCGAGCAAGGCGGCGTCCTCGGGGTGGACCATGACGACGCGGCGGCCGCCGGTGATGCCGCGGTAGCGGTCGTCGAGGCCGTAGATGGTGGTGTTGTACTGGTCGTGGCTGCGCAGGGTCTGGAGCAGCAGCCGGCCGGCCGGGACCTCGGGGTACTCCACGGGTGCGGCGGTGAAGTTCGCCTTGCCGGTCCTGGTGGGGAAGCGGCGCTCGTCGCGGGGGGCGTGCGGGAGGCGGAAGCCGTCCGGGCGGGCCGCGCGGGCGTTGAAGTCCTCGAAGCCGGGGACCACCCGGGAGATGCGGTCGCGGATGGCCGCGTAGTCCTGCTCGAACTCCTCCCACGGGGTGGCGGAGGCCGTGCCGAGGACGGCGCGGGCCATGCGGGCGACGATCGCGGGCTCGGAGAGCAGGTGCGGCGAGGCGGGGGCGAGGTTGCCGCGGGAGGAGTGGACCATGCCCATGGAGTCCTCGACGGTCACGAACTGCCGGCCGGCGGCCTGGACGTCCTTGTCGGTGCGGCCGAGGGTGGGCAGGATCAGCGCGCGCCGGCCGGTGACCGCGTGGGAGCGGTTGAGTTTGGTCGAGACGTGGACGGTGAGGGAGGCCTTGCGGATCGCGGCCTCGGTGACCTCGGTGTCGGGGGTGGCGCCGACGAAGTTGCCGCCCATCGCGAAGAGGACCTTGGCCCGGCCGTCGCGCAGGGCCTGGATGGAGCGGACGACGTCGTACCCGTGGTGGCGGGGCGAGGTGATGCCGAATTCCTTGTCGAGGGCGTCGAGGAAGGCGGGTGCGGGGCGTTCGAAGATCCCCATGGTGCGGTCGCCCTGGACGTTGGAGTGGCCGCGGACGGGGCAGACGCCCGCGCCGGGGCGGCCGATGTTGCCGCGCAGCAGGAGGAGGTTGACGACCTCGCGGATGGTGGCGACGGCGTGCTTGTGCTGGGTCAGGCCCATGGCCCAGCAGACGATGGTCCGCTGGGAGGCGAGGATCATGGCGAGGGCGCGTTCGATCTCGGGGCGGGTCAGGCCGGTCGCCTTCAGGGTCTCGTCCCAGTCGGCCTGCCGGGCGGCGGCGGTGAATTCCTCGTAGCCGTGGGTGTGCTCGCGGACGAAGTCCTCGTCGACGGCGCCGTCCGTCTCGATGACGAGCTTGTTCAGGAGGCGGAAGAGGGCCTGGTCGCCGCCGATGCGGATCTGGAGGAAGAGGTCGGTCAGGGCGGTGCCCTTGAGCATGCCGAGGGGGCTCTGCGGGTTCTTGAACCGTTCCAGGCCGGCCTCGGGCAGCGGATTGACCGAGATGATCTGCGCTCCGGCGGACTTGGCCTGCTCCAGCGCGGAGAGCATGCGCGGGTGGTTGGTGCCCGGGTTCTGTCCGGCGACGATGATCAGGTCGGCCTGGTGGAGGTCTTCGAGGGAGACGCTGCCCTTGCCGATGCCGATGGTCTCGTTCAGTGCGGAGCCGGAGGACTCGTGGCACATGTTGGAGCAGTCGGGCAGGTTGTTGGTGCCGAATTCGCGGGCGAACAGCTGGAAGAGGAACGCGGCCTCGTTGCTGGTGCGGCCCGAGGTGTAGAAGAGGGCCTGGTCGGGGGAGTCGAGGGCGTTCAGCTCCTCGGCGATGATCTCGAAGGCCCGCTGCCAGCTGACGGCCTCGTACCGGTCGGCGCCCTCCTTGAGGAGGACGGGCTCGGTGATGCGGCCCTGCTGGCCCAGCCAGTAGCCGGAGCGTCCGGCGAGGTCGGCCACGGGGTGGGCGGCGAAGAAGGCGGGGGTCACCCGGCGCAGGGTGGCCTCCTCGGCGACGGCCTTGGCGCCGTTCTCGCAGAATTCGGCGGTGTGCCGCTTGTCACCCTCGGGCCAGGCGCAGCCGGGGCAGTCGAAGCCGTCCTTCTGGTTGACCTTGAGAAGGGTGCGGGCGGTGCGGGCGAGGCCCATCTGCTGCTGGGCGATCCTCAGGGTGTGCCCGATGGCGGGCAGGCCGGCCGCGGCGTGCTGAGGGGGCGCGACCTGCGGCGCGTCCTGGACGGGATCACCTGCGGGCGGCTTGGTGGCCATGTCGCTCCCCTTTGAGCAGTCGAGCAGCGCGGCGGACGGTGCCGCGCGGTGGGCGGTGCGCCCCCGATCCTGTCACGGACCGCCGACATCGCCGGCGGGGGGAATTGTCGGTGGGGCCGCCTAGGATCGGGGGCGTGGCAGAGAACGCATCGAAGAAGACCGACCAGACGACCGCAGCGGACCGCCCCCGCCTGATGCTCATGGACGGGCACTCCCTGGCGTACCGGGCGTTCTTCGCGCTGCCCGCGGAGAACTTCACGACCGCGACGGGGCAGCCGACCAACGCCATCTACGGTTTCGCGTCGATGCTGGCGAACACGCTGCGCGACGAGGCGCCCACGCATTTCGCGGTGGCGTTCGACGTCTCGCGCAAGACGTGGCGCTCGACGGAGTTCCCCGAGTACAAGGCGAACCGCTCGAAGACCCCCGACGAGTTCAAGGGGCAGGTCGAGCTGATCGGTGAGCTGCTCGACGCGATGAACGTGCCGCGGTTCGCGATCGACGGTTTCGAGGCCGACGACGTGATCGCGACGCTGGCCACGCAGGCCGAGGCGCTGGGCTTCGAGGTGCTGATCGTCACCGGTGACCGGGACTCCTTCCAGCTGGTCTCCGAGCACACCACCGTGCTGTACCCGACGAAGGGCGTCTCCGAGCTGACCCGTTTCACGCCGGAGAAGGTCGAGGAGAAGTACGGGCTGACGCCGCAGCAGTACCCGGACTTCGCGGCGCTGCGGGGGGACCCGTCCGACAACCTGCCGGGCATCCCGGGTGTCGGGGAGAAGACCGCCGCCAAGTGGATCACCCAGTTCGGGTCGTTCGCCCAGCTCGTGGAGCGGGTGGAGGAGGTGAAGGGCAAGGTCGGGCAGAACCTGCGCGACCACCTGGAGGCCGTGAAGCTCAACCGGGTCCTGACCGAGATGGTGCGGGACGTCGAGCTGCCGAAGGCGCCGGGCGACCTGGTCCGCCTGCCGTACGACCGGTCCGCGGTGACGGGCGTGCTGGACGTCCTGGAGATCCGCAACGCCTCTCTGCGCGAGCGGCTGCTGGGTGTGGACCCGGGTACGGGCGAGGAGCAGGCCCCGGCTCCGGCGCCCGGTGTGGAGCTGGACGGGAGCGTGCTCGGCACGGGCGAGGTGGCCCCGTGGCTGGAGCGCCACGGGCAGGGACCGCTCGGCATCTCGACGGTCGACAGCTGGGCGCTGGGCCAGGGCAGTGTCAGCGAGATCGGCCTGGCCGCGGCCGACGGCGCCGCCGCCTGGTTCGAGCCGTCCGCGCTGGACGAGGCCGACGAGCGGGCGTTCGCCGCATGGGCCGCCGACCCGGCCAGGCCCAAGGTGGTGCACCACGCCAAGGGCCTGATGCGGGTCTTCCCCGAGCACGGCTGGACCCTGGCGGGGGTCACCATGGACACCGCGCTCGCCGCGTACCTGGTCAAGCCGGGCCGCCGCTCCTTCGCCCTGGACGCCCTGTCCAACGAGTACCTGCACCGGGAGCTGGCGCCGCCGGCCGCCGACGGGCAGCTCGCCTTCGGCGCCGACGAGACCGCCGAGGCGGAGGCGCTGATGGCGCAGGCCCGCGCCGTCCTCGACCTCGGTGAGGCGTTCACCGGCAAGCTCGCCGAGGTGGGCGCCGCCGAGCTGCTCCACGACATGGAGCTGCCGACCTCCGAGCTGCTCGCCCGGATGGAGCGGGCCGGCATCGCCGCCGACCGCGACCACCTGGAGGCCATGGAGCAGCAGTTCGCGGGTGCGGTGCAGCAGGCGGTGAAGGAGGCCCACGCGGCGGTCGGCCACGAGTTCAACCTCGGGTCGCCCAAGCAGCTCCAGGAGGTCTTCTTCGGCGAGCTGGACCTGCCGAAGACGAAGAAGACCAAGACCGGCTACACCACGGACGCGGACGCTCTGGCCTGGCTGGCCACCCAGACCGACCACGAACTGCCCGTGATCATGCTGCGGCACCGGGAGCAGGCCAAGCTGCGGGTCACCGTCGAGGGTCTGGTCAAGACGATCGCCGCCGACGGCCGGGTGCACACCAGCTTCAGCCAGACGGTCGCCGCGACCGGCCGGCTGTCCTCCACCGACCCCAACCTGCAGAACGTCCCGGTGCGCACCGACGAGGGCCGTGCCATCCGCCGCGGTTTCGTCGTCGGCGAGGGCTTCGAGTCGCTGATGACCGCCGACTACAGCCAGATCGAGCTGCGGGTGATGGCCCACCTGTCCGAGGACGAGGGCCTCATCGAGGCGTTCCTGTCCGGTGAGGACCTCCACACCACCGTCGCCTCCCAGGTGTTCGCGGTGGAGCGGGACCGGGTCGACCCCGAGATGCGCCGCAAGATCAAGGCGATGTCGTACGGACTCGCGTACGGGCTCTCCGCCTTCGGCCTGTCCCAGCAGCTCGGCATCGAACCCGCCGAGGCGCGCGGCCTGATGGAGACCTTCTTCGAGCGGTTCGGCGGGGTCCGGGACTACCTGGGGCGCGTCGTGGAGGAGGCCCGCGCCACCGGTTACACGGCGACGATCTTCGGCCGCCGCCGGTACCTGCCCGACCTGGGCAGCGACAACCGCCAGCGCCGCGAAGCCGCCGAGCGGATGGCGCTGAACGCCCCGATCCAGGGCACCGCCGCCGACATCGTCAAGGTCGCGATGCTGCGCGTGGACCGGGCGATCACCGGGGCCGGCCTGAAGTCGCGGATGCTGCTCCAGGTCCACGACGAAATCGTGCTGGAGATCGCCCCCGGCGAGCGCGAGCAGGTCGAGGAGCTCGTGCGCCGCGAGATGGGGGCCGCCGTCGAGCTGCGCGCCCCGCTGGACGTCTCCGTCGGTGTGGGCCCCGACTGGGAGTCCGCCGCGCACTGATCCCGGGCCCGGCCCGTACGGCGCCCGTCCCCGCTATGCGGTGGGGACGGGCGTTCGCGTCTCGTCGCGGGGCCGGTCCCCGTCGCCGTCCCGGTCGCGGTCCCCGTCGCGGTCGCGGAGCGGGCGGTGCAGCAGGCGTACGAGGGCCCCGTACAGCAGCAGGCCCACGGCGAGGCCGCCGCCCGCGCCGAAACAGACCGTCGGGACGATGTCGAGCGGCGTGCGGATCCGGTCGAAGAAGGTGAAGAAGCGCAGGACGCGCATCGTCACACCGGCCGCCACGCACACCACGACCAGGGCCGCCCCGCCCAGGACCTCCCCGCGGCCCAGCACCGGCACGGACGCCGGGACCGGGGAGGCGGGCAGGCGGCGCAGGGCGGTCACCGTGAACCAGAGCAGGACGCAGGCCGCCACCGCCGAAGTCCCGTACTGCAGGTAGGTGTAGGGAGGAAAGCCGAAGGCGATCGGCTCCCCGAGCCAGGGCAGCGCGTTCGTGCCCCACCGGTCCATGTGCGTGAAGCTGTCCCACCCGACGTGGGTGAGCGAGCCGAGGACCGCCGAGAGGTAGAACCACAGCGCCAGCCGGGCCGGCCGGCGCTCCTGCCGCCACCGCTCGCCCCGCACGGCGGCATGGACACGTCCCTGCCAGCGGTGCGGCAGCAGCGCGGTCAGCGGCTCGCGCAGCAGCAGCCAGCACGCCGTGAGGGCGGCGGTGAGCACGGCGTCCGCGGTGAACACGCCGGGCAGCGAGTGGGTGACGTCGCCGTACGGCATGACGCCCTCCACCACGGCGTCCGCGAAGTAGAACGTGTCGGGTGCGAACGAGCCGAGGACGAGCGCGGAGGCGACCAGCGGTCCGCGTGCGCGGCCGGTGCGGCGGACGGCCGGCAGGACGGCAGCCGCATGGCTGAGCGTGAACGGCATGGCACCTCTCCTGTGACTTCGCGGAGCAGCCAGTATGCGTCAGCTGCGCACGAAGTGAGGACCTCGTGAAACCCGGCCGCCGATGCGTGTACCTGTCAAGAGAGTTGACGTATGGTCACGCCGACGTCGAGGGGAAGGGGCCCGGCTCATGTCGGCTCGGACGGCTCGATCCGGACGCAGGCTGCGCAGGGGCGGGGTCGCCGCCCTCGTCTGCGCACTCGTGGCGGCGGCCGTGACCGCCTCCCAAGGCCCGCCCGGTGAACGGCCGTTGGCCGCCGGCGGGGACGGCCTCGCACAGGCCGCGCCACCGCCACCGCCGCCGGGCACGGGCGGCGACACCGCCTGGTCCGCCGAACTGCCGCCCGCGACCGGCCCCGGGCCGTCGGCCACCGCTGCGCCCGAGCCGCGGGGAGAGCCCGTCGCCCTGGGCGGCTCCGAAGCGGGCGCCGCCCAGGGCATACCGGCCACCGTGCTGGCGGCGTACCGGCAGGCGGAGCAGCGCGTGGCCGCAACCGACCCCCGCTGCGGGCTGCGCTGGCAGCTCCTCGCGGCGATCGGCAAGGTCGAGTCCGGGCAGGCGGCCGGCGGCCGGGTCGACGCCGCGGGCACCACGCTCCGGCCGATCCGCGGGCCCGTACTCGACGGCCGCGGCTTCGCGACCGTCAAGGACACCGACGGCGGGGCCTACGACGGCGACGCGGTCTATGACCGGGCGGTCGGGCCGATGCAGTTCATCCCCTCCACCTGGGCGGTCTGGGGACAGGACGCGGACGGCGACGGCCGGCGCAACCCGGACAACGTGTACGACGCGGCCCTCGCCGCCGCGCGCTACCTCTGCGCCGGCAGCCGGGACCTGCGGGCGGAGGCCGATCTGGACCGGGCCGTGCTGGCGTACAACCACTCCGCGGAATACCTGAGGACGGTGCGGTCCTGGTACGCGTACTACCTCAAGGGGACGCACGAGATCCCGGACGGCAGGGGCCCGGGGGCGCCGGCCGTACCGCAGTCCGCGAAGCCGAGGCCGGAGCCGACCCCGCCGGCCACGCCGAGCCCGACCCCCACACCGAGCCCGACTCCCACGCCGAGCCCGAGCCCCACGCCGAGCCCGAGCCCGGCTCCCACACCGAGCCCGACCCCCACCCCCACGCCGACCCCGACGCCGAGCCCGTCGCCCACGCCCACCCCCTCGCCCTCGCCCTCGCCCAGCGGCACCCCCGGCCCGGCCCCGACGCCGTCCCCGCGGCCCACCCCCAGCCCGGTGCCCAGCCCCCGGCCGAGCCCGTCCGCCTCTCCCGGCCCCGCGCAGCCGCAGCCGCAGACACCACCGGCGCCATCACCGCAGCCGTCCCGGCCCCCGGTGCCGAGCCGCACGCAAAGCCCGTAGTCCAACGGTTCTCATCTCGCCCGCGCATTGCTACGGTGCCCCCTCCCTGACACCCCATCAGATCCCGGAGGGGCCCCGCATGCGCGCACTCGCCGCCGCCGTCATCGGGCTTGCCGCCGCGCTGGCCCTCGTGTTCGCCGTCACGGCGTTCGGAGTGCCGGAAGGCAAGACCTCGCCCAGACCGCTGCTCACCACCGCGCCCACCGCGCCCGGACAGGAGTAGGGAGGCCCGGCCGTGCGACGCAGAGTGAGCCTCGTCCTGCTGGCCCTGGCGGTGTTCTGCGCAGCCCTCGCCCCGCTGCTGCGCTGGTACGCGTACCCCCGGCTCGCCAAGATCCCGCCGAACCAGTACCAGGAGGTGGTCCTGGAGGCGAAGGACGCCATCCTCCTCGACTACACCGCCGGCATGGAGCCCAAGAAGGTCGACAAGGTCACGATCGTCCAGACCCTGAAGGGCAACGTCGAGGCCTCCGAGGAGATCGAGGCGAGCGCGGGCAAGGACGTCGTCGTCTGGGACACCCTCACCCACATCATGGGCCCGGACGGCAAGATGGTCTCCCAGATCCCCGAGCGCTACATCTTCGACGCCCACACCCAGGAGCCCGTGCACGCCACCGGCGAGGCGGTCGACGGGGACCCGGTCAGGCGCGAGGGCATCGAGTTCAAGTGGCCGTTCTTCACCGAGCCGCGCGACTACCTCTACTTCGACGCGCAGACCCGCACCTCCTCGCCCATCCACTACGTCGGCCCGCGCACCTTCCACGGGATGGACGTGTACTACTACGAGCAGACGGTCCCCTGGACGAAGGTCTCCCTGCCGAAGAAGATGCCGATCGAGGGCATCGACCCGGCGACCTTCGAGCAGAGCACCGGCACCAGCCTCTGGTACAAGACGAAGGCGATGTTCTGGGTCGACCCGGTGACCGGAGCCCCCGTCAACGCCGAGCAGGTCATCGAGCAGGAGATGCGCGGCGGCATCGCGGCCGGGGCACCCGAGGGCAGGCTCACCGTCTTCGCGGGGCACGTGAAGATGAGGGACGACTACGCGGAGTACACGCGCGAGCTCGTCGCCTCGAACCGGGTGAAGGTCCTCGCGCTGCACACGTACGCCCCGGTCGGGCTGGCGGCGGGCGGGCTCGCGCTGTTCGGGCTCGCGCTGTGGCTGGAGGCGCGCGGCCGCCGCCCCGAGGAGGGGTTCACCGTCTGAGGCGGGCGTTGGTGTGGCGGGTGGGCTCCGCGGTGGCCGGGTCCTGCGGCCAGGGGTGCTTGGGGTAGCGGCCGCGCAGCTCGGCGCGGACGGCGCGGTAGCCGTCCTGCCAGAAGGAGGCGAGGTCGGCGGTCACGGCGGCGGGCCGCCCGGCCGGTGACAGCAGGTGCACCAGCACCGGCACCCCGGCCACCCGCGGGGTCTCGGCCAGCCCGAACATCTCCTGGAGCTTCACGGCGAGGACCGGCTGCCCGTGCTCGGCGGAGTAGTCGACCCGGATCCGCGAGCCGCTGGGCACCTCGATCCGTTCCGGGGCCAGCTCGTCCAGGCGGCCGGCCTCGCCGGTGGACCAGGGCAGCAGCCGCAGCAAGGCCTGCCCGGCGTCGATCCGCCCGAGGTCGGCCCGGCGCCGGGCGCGGGACAGCTCGGGCTCCAGCCAGTCGTCGGCGCGCTCCAGCAGCGCGCCGTCGTGCTGTACGTCGGGCCAGGCGCCGCCGAGGGTGCGGTGCAGGAAGCCCAGCCGGGCGCGCAGCGCCGTTGCGTCCGCGGACCAGCGCAGCAGGCCCAGGCCGTCGGTGCGGAGCCCGTCGAGGAGGGCGGCCCGGACCAGGGCGGGGTCGGGGTCGCGCAGCGGCCGGGCGACCAGCTCGACGGCACCGAGCCGCTCCACCGACCGGGCCACCACGTCGCCGTCCACCCAGTGCACTTCCTCCGCGGAGGTCAGCAGGTGTGCGGCGGCGGCGCGGGCGGTGTCCTCGTCGAGGACCGCTGCCAGCCGGACCCGCGCGGAGGCGGAGTGCGGGGCCCGGTCGGCGACGGCCACCGCCAGCCAGGGCGCGCTGCGCAGCGCAGAGCCTTCGCCGAGCTCGGCCCCCGTGCCGGAGGCCATGAGGAAGGCCCCGCCGCCCTTGGCCCTCGCCACGCGCTCGGGGAAGGCCAGAGCCGCGATCAGCCCGGCGGCCTGGTCGTTGCGGGGCTCGCCGCCGAACCAGTCGGGGCGTCCGCTCGGGTACTCCCGCGCCCCGGGAGTGCCCGGCGAGAGCCGATCGGGTGGGGCCGCGGCCGCCCCCTGGACGGCTTGGATCAAGCGGCGGTACTCCTGCCGCCAGCGCGGTCCGTAGCCCCCGACGCCCTGGAACGCCTGGCGCCAGGCGGCCGCCAGGTCGTCCCCGTACTCGCGCGGCGGCTCCTCCGTCAACAGGGCGACCAGGGGCGCGGCCCGCTGCACGCCCAGGATCTCCGCGCCGTCCAGCAGGGCCCGCGCCAGGCGCGGGTGCAGACCCAGCCGGGCCATGCGCAGCCCGCGCGGGGTCGGCCGCCCGGCGTCGTCCACCGCGCCGATCGTCACCAGGACCTCCCGTGCGGCGGCCATCGCCCCGGCGGACGGCGGGTCCAGCAGGGCCAGCCCGGACGCGTCGGGATCGCCCCAGCAGGCTGCCTGGAGCGCGAACGCCGCCAGATCCGCGGTCCGGATCTCCGGCGACGGGTAGGCCGTCAGCCGGGAGTCCTCGGCCTCGGACCAGCAGCGGTACACCGCTCCCGGCGCCTCGCGCCCGGCCCGCCCCGCCCGCTGACGGGCCCCCGCGCGGGACACCCGTACGGTCGCCAGGGAGCCCAGGCCCCGCGCATGGTCGACCCGGGGCTCCCGGGCCAGACCCGAGTCGACGACCACCCGTACGCCGGGCACGGTCAGGCTCGACTCCGCGACCGCCGTCGCCAGGATCACCCGGCGGTGGGCGCCCGCGGTCAGCGCCGCGTCCTGCACGGACTGCAGGGCCCGGCCGTGCAGCTGGAGCACCTCCGCGCCGACGACCGGTTCCAGCCGTCCCGCGACCCGGGCGATCTCGCCGACGCCGGGCAGGAAGCACAGGACGTCGCCGGAACGTTCCGCCAGCGCCCGCCGCACCACGGATGCCACGTGCGCCAGCTGCGCCGGGTCCACCCGCATCCCGTGCGGCGGCCGCACCGGGCGGGCCGGAGGCGCCCACACGACCTCCACCGGGTAGGAGACGCCCTCGGCCTCCACCACCGGCGCGTCCCCCAGCAGCCGGGCCCAGCCGGCCGCATCGGTCGTCGCCGAAGCGGCCACCAGGCGCAGCTCCGGGCGCAGGGTCTGCCGTACGTCCAGGAGGAAGGCGGCGGCGGTGTCCGCGTCGAGGTGTCGCTCGTGGCATTCGTCCAGGACCACCACGTCGGTGCCGGCCAGCTCCTGGTCGCGCTGGAGGCGCTGCAGGAGCACGCCGGTGGTGACCACTTCCACGGCCGTGCGCGGGCCGACGGCCCGTTCGCCGCGCACCGTGAAGCCGACCGATTCCCCCACGGCCTCGCCCAGGAGCCACGCCATCCGGCGCGCTGCGGCCCGGGCGGCGATCCGTCGCGGCTCGGCCACCAGGACGCGGCGGCGCCGGCCGTCTCCCACCAGCCCGGCCAGGACCAGCGGCACCAGCGTGGTCTTGCCGGTGCCGGGCGGGGCGCAGAGCACCGCGGTGCCGTGCCCGTCCAGCGCGCAGAGGAGCGCGGGCACGGCCTCGCGTACGGGCAGGGAGTCGAGGGCGGCCGTACGGATCAAGGGTCAGTCCTCGGGTCGTTCGCAGACGAAGATCGCGGTGCCGGGGATCAGGTTGCCGCGCAGCGGGGACCAGCCGCCCCACTCCTGGGTGTTCCATCCGGGCCATTCCGGCTCGACCAGGTCGAGCAGGCGGAAACCGCCCGCCACCACGTCGCGGACCCGGTCGCCGAGGGTGCGGTGGTGCTCCACGTACACCGCGCGTCCCCGTTCGTCCTGCTCCACGTACGGGGTGCGGTCGAAATAGGAGGCGGACACGGACAACCCCTCGGGGCCGGGCTCGTCCGGGAAGGCCCAGCGCACGGGGTGGGTGACGGAGAAGACCCAGCGGCCGCCCGGGCGCAGGACGCGGTGCACTTCGCGCATCACGTTGACGGGGTCGGCGACGAAGGGGACGGCGCCGTAGGCGGAGCAGGCCAGGTCGAAGGAGCCGTCGCGGAAGGGCAGCCGCCCGGCGTCGGCCTCCACCAGCGGGACGTCCTCGCCGATGCGCAGCGCGTGCTGGAGCTGGCGGTGGGAGAGGTCCAGGGCCACCGGGCGGGCGCCCTGGGCGGCCAGCCAGCGCGAGCACTGGGCGGCTCCGGCGCCGATCTCCAGGACGGCCTTGCCCTTGAGTGAGGCCGCCGGGCCGAGGAGGGCGGCCTCCGCCTCGTCGAGGCCCTCGGGGCCCCAGACGAAGCGGTCGTCGCCGAGGAAGGCCCCGTGCTCGCTCTGGTAGTCGTCGGCGTTGCGGTCCCACCAGCTGCGGCTCGCCCGGCTGCTCTCCGCTTCGTCGGCGTCACGGCGGGTGGCCTCGGCGTCGTCCTCGGCGCCGGGGGCGGCCTCGTACGCGTCTTCGGGGGCGTAGTCCTCTTGGTTCATGGGGCCCGTCGTCGTAGTCTGCGGATGTCTTCGGATGTTCGGACGTGTCTTCGGACGCGTCGTGGGTGGTGTGCGCGGTCGTGTCCCCGGACTTTCCGGCCGGAGGCAGGAGGGCCACCGGCGTGCTCCCGCCCACGAATTGTGCCGGTTATGCGGTGATCCGCCCGGGGTGTGCGCCTTCGCGCATTGACCGTGTCCGGCTGCCCCCGTATGCTACAAGTTGCGCTGCGAGCCTGTGCTCCTCAGACCTAGCAGGCTGCGCTTGCATCTGTTGATGACCCCTCGGTTTTCGAGGCCCTTGCCGCCTTCGGCGGAATCTGGGGCTTCCTTGGCTGTCCGGCTTCTTCGGCAGATGCCGATAAGGGCTCCCGGCGTAGCAGTACCTACGACTTTCTGTCCGTAACCGGAGCCCTTTCCCACATGACGAGCAGCACCGAGACCACCTCTACCACTCCGCAGGTAGCGGTCAACGACATCGGTAACGAGGAAGCCTTCCTCGCCGCGATCGACGAGACGATCAAGTACTTCAACGACGGCGACATCGTCGACGGCGTCATCGTGAAGGTCGACCGGGACGAGGTCCTGCTCGACATCGGTTACAAGACCGAAGGCGTGATCCCGAGCCGCGAGCTCTCGATCAAGCACGACGTCGACCCGAACGAGGTCGTCAAGGTCGGCGACGAGATCGAGGCCCTGGTTCTCCAGAAGGAGGACAAGGAAGGCCGTCTGATCCTGTCCAAGAAGCGCGCTCAGTACGAGCGTGCCTGGGGCACGATCGAGAAGATCAAGGAAGAGGACGGCATCGTCACCGGTACCGTCATCGAGGTCGTCAAGGGTGGTCTCATCCTCGACATCGGCCTCCGTGGCTTCCTGCCGGCCTCCCTCGTCGAGATGCGTCGCGTCCGCGACCTCCAGCCCTACGTGGGCAAGGAGCTCGAAGCCAAGATCATCGAGCTGGACAAGAACCGCAACAACGTGGTCCTGTCCCGCCGCGCCTGGCTGGAGCAGACCCAGTCCGAGGTCCGCCAGACGTTCCTCACCACCCTGCAGAAGGGTCAGGTCCGCTCCGGCGTCGTCTCCTCGATCGTCAACTTCGGTGCCTTCGTGGACCTGGGTGGCGTCGACGGTCTCGTGCACGTCTCCGAGCTGTCCTGGAAGCACATCGACCACCCGTCCGAGGTCGTCGAGGTCGGCCAGGAGGTCACCGTCGAGGTTCTCGACGTGGACATGGACCGCGAGCGCGTCTCCCTGTCGCTGAAGGCGACGCAGGAGGACCCGTGGCAGCAGTTCGCCCGGACCCACCAGATCGGTCAGGTCGTCCCGGGTAAGGTCACCAAGCTGGTTCCGTTCGGTGCGTTCGTCCGTGTGGACGAGGGCATCGAGGGTCTGGTCCACATCTCCGAGCTGGCCGAGCGCCACGTGGAGATCCCGGAGCAGGTCGTCCAGGTCAACGACGAGATCTTCGTCAAGGTCATCGACATCGACCTTGAGCGTCGCCGGATCTCGCTGTCCCTGAAGCAGGCCAACGAGTCCTTCGGTGCCGACCCGGCGTCGGTCGAGTTCGACCCGACCCTGTACGGCATGGCCGCGTCCTACGACGACCAGGGGAACTACATCTACCCCGAGGGCTTCGACCCCGAGACCAACGACTGGCTTGAGGGCTACGAGACCCAGCGCGAGACCTGGGAGCGCCAGTACGCCGAGGCGCAGGTCCGCTTCGAGCAGCACCAGGCCCAGGTCATCAAGAGCCGCGAGGCCGACGAGGCCGCTGCCGCCGAGGGCGCTGCCGCCCCGGTCGCCGGTGGCAACGCCGGTGCGGGCATCTCGGGTGGTTCCTACTCCTCGGAGTCGGACGAGACCTCGGGCGCCCTGGCCTCCGACGAGGCCCTGGCCGCGCTGCGCGAGAAGCTGGCCGGCGGCCAGAGCTGATCGCAGCACGACGCACGCACCGCGCTGCGGTGTGAGCTGAGCTGAAAGTAAGGCCCGTCCCCTCGGGGGGACGGGCCTTACTGCTGTCCGGGGCGGGCCTGGTGGCCGGTGGCCGTTCGCGTTCCCGGGAAAGCCCGGGAAAGCCGCCAACTGGGGAATGGTGCAGCCCTCTTGGACGTTCATGGCAGAGAAGGCGGCGAGGAGGAGTGGTAGCGGTGCTTGATCCACGAGGTTTGTACGAATGGGATGCCAAGGGCCTGGCAGTGGCGGACCTGGCGCTGGCCCAGGACTCGGCCGGGCTGGTCATGCTCTACCACTTCGAGGGATACATCGACGCGGGTGAGGCCGGCGAGCAGATCGTCGAGCGGCTGCTCGACACGCTGCCGCACCAGGTGGTCGCCCGCTTCGACGCCGACCGGCTGGTCGACTACCGGGCCCGGCGCCCGCTGCTGACCTTCCAGCGCGACCACTGGAGCGAGTTCGAGGAGCCCCGGCTGGAGCTCCGCCTCGTCCAGGACGCCACGGGTGCGCCCTTCCTGCTGCTGTCCGGCCCGGAGCCGGACGTGGAGTGGGAGCGCTTCGCCGCCGCCGTCCGGCAGATCGTGGAGCGGCTCGGCGTGCGGCTCTCGGTCAACTTCCACGGCATCCCGATGGGCGTCCCGCACACCCGGCCCGTCGGCATCACCCCGCACGGCAACCGCACCGACCTGATGCCGGGCCACCGCAGCCCGTTCGACGAGGCGCAGGTACCGGGCAGTGCCGAATCGCTGGTCGAGTTCCGCCTCGGCCAGGCCGGGCACGACGTGCTGGGCGTCGCGGCCCACGTACCGCACTACGTCGCCCGCTCCCCGTACCCGGACGCCGCGCTGACCGTGCTGGAGGCGATCACGGCGGCGACCGGGCTGGTCCTGCCGGCCGTGGCGCACGCCCTGCGGACGGAGGCGCACCGCACGCAGACGGAGATCGACCGGCAGATCCGCGAGGGCGACGAGGAACTGGTCGCCCTGGTCCAGGGTCTTGAACACCAGTACGACGCCGCGGCCGGGGCCGAGACCCGGGGCAACATGATCGCCGAGCCGGCGGAGATCCCGTCGGCGGACGAGATCGGCCGCGAGTTCGAGCGGTTCCTCGCCGAGCGCGAGGGCGAGGGCTGACCACGCAGGCGTGGAGGCGCGCCCTGGCCCGCCGTACGGGGTTCCGTACGGCGGGCCGGGGCGCGGGGTTTAGGCTGCTGGGCATGCTGAAGGTGGGCCTGACAGGCGGAATCGGTGCCGGCAAGAGCGAGGTCTCGCGGCTGCTGGCGGGGTACGGGGCGGTCGTCGTGGACGCCGACCGCATCGCGCGGGAGGTCGTGGAGCCCGGGACACCGGGGCTCGCGGCGATCGTCGCGGCCTTCGGGGAGTCCGTCCTGACCCCCGAGGGCGGACTGGACCGGCCGAAGCTGGGATCGATCGTCTTCGCCGACCAGGCGAAGCTCCAGACCCTCAACGCGATCGTGCACCCGCTGGTCGGCGCCCGGTCGGCCGAGCTGGAGGCCGCCGCGGGACCCGGGGCGATCGTGGTGCACGACGTACCGCTGCTCGCGGAGAACGGCCTGGCGCCGCTGTACGACCTGGTGGTCGTGGTGGACGCGGCACCGCAGACGCAGCTGGACCGGCTGACCGGGCTGCGCGGGATGGCCGAGGAGGAGGCGCGGGCCCGGATGGCCGCGCAGGCCACGCGCGAGCAGCGGCTGGCGGTGGCCACGCTGGTGATCGACAACGACGGGCCGCTGACGGCGCTGGAGCCGCAGGTACGCAAGGTCTGGGAGGAACTCACCGCCCGGGCGGCCGCCGCGAGCGGGGCCTGACGGCGCACGCGCGGGGCCCCGTCCGCGGTGCGCAGGCCCGGCCGGAATGCGGGCGGGGCGGACGGCGTTGAACGCGCGGGAGAGGGAAGGAACAGACCGTGTCCGACACCACGCCGCAGCCGGCGCCGCAGCCTTCGCCGTCCGGCGCGTCCCCGGAGACGCACGTCATCGACTACCGGGCCGCCGAACAGCTGCTGGCCGCCCGCGACCCGCGCGGCGCGGTGAAACTGCTCGACTCCGTCATAGCCGCCCACCCGGAGAACACGGCGGCCCGGCTGCTGCGCGCCCGGGCCTTCTTCGCCTCGGCCCAACTGCGCCCGGCGGCGCTGGAATTCGAGCTCGTGCTGGAGCGGGAGCCGGACAACGCGTTCGCGCACTTCGCGCTGGCCCGCACCCATGAGCGCGCGGGCCGCCCCGCGCAGGCCCGCAAGCACTTCCGCCTCGCGGCGGCGCTGGACCCCCAGCCGGACTACCTGGCGGCGGCCCGCTTCGAGGAGTAGGCCGAGGCCGCGGGCCGTCGACGGCCGGGCGCGTCCGCGGGGCCCTCAGTGTCCGGGCGGCTCGTACGGCGGGATGTCGGGGCCGGGCTGGTAGTGGGGGCCCTGGTGGATGTGGTGCACCACCACCATCAGGTCCACGATCGCGAGCACCGCGACCACCCCGCAGGCGGCGGCCCAGCCGGGGCGGCCCACCATCGAGAAGGCGGCCGTCCCCGCGGCGGCCCAGAGCAGGCCCCACAGGCTCAGCCAGAACCTCAGCCGCAGCGCACTGCGCGCGGTCACCGGCTCGTTTCCGGAACGCATGACCATCGCCTCGCCGTCATCGTCCTCCGCCCCTCCTCCCCATGCTGCCACCTGCGCCGAGGTGCCGGCGCCGAGCGGGCCTGCGGGCGGGCACCGGTCGGCGGGGCGGGCCCAGGTCCCGGCGTATGTGCAGGTCAGCGGCGGTGTCAGTGGGGGAGCCTAGACTCGGCGGCAGAGGAGATTCGTCGGGCGGGACACCTGGAGAGGGGGACACCATGGCAGCGCAGGCCGAGACGTCGGCACCGCCGGCCGCCCTGCTGCGGCACGCCGCCGTGTTCCTCCCCGCCCCCGTGCCCCGCGAGGCCCGTATCGCCTTCTGGGCCCCCGACGGCGACGCCCTGCCCGAGACCGGCACGCCCACACCGCTCACCGTGGTCCGCGCCCACGGCATCGGAGTCCGCACCCGTACCGTCCCCGCCCTGACCCTGCCCCTCGGCGCGGCCCTGCCCCTGCTCGCCCGCGCCCCGCGCAGCCCCGCCGCTCATCCGGCGTCCCGGGCCTGGGGCACGGCCGCCGTGCAGGCCCTCGGCCTCGTGGCGCGCGGCCGGCTGCTCCCCGGTCTCACCGCCGACGGGGTCGACGCCTGGCGCGCCGGTCCGCTGGACGCCGAGGACATCGGCCACCTGAGGGCGGTGGCCGCCGCCCTCCCGCCCGAGGGGCATGCGGTCCCGCTGCCCGGAAGGCGTCCGCTCCAACTGCCCGAACCGGAGGCGCTGGTGCGGGCGTTCCTCGATGCCGTCGCCGACGTACTGCCCCGGACTCCGGCCGCGCCCGTGGCCGCCGGGCGGCCGTTCGCGGCCGTGGAGCCGCAGCAGGCCCGGGGGATGGAGGCCTGGGCCGCGCAGGTCGCGGCCGGCGCCGACGCCGGGGTGGGCGTCTCCCTGCGGCTCGACCTGTCCTCCTTCCAGATCTTCGACGCGGCGCAGGAGCCCGGCCAGGCCGGGGAGACCGGGCCCGGCGAGGCCGACACCCGCCGGGCGGGGGCCGCCGTCGTGCAGGTGCACAGCCTCGCCGATCCCACCCTCGTCACCGACGCCGCCGAGCTGTGGGCCGGCGCGGCCGCCGCAGGGTTCGGCCCGCGCGCCCGGATCGACGCCGTCCTCGCGCTGCGCCGGGCCGCCCGCGTCTGGCCGCCGCTTCAGCGCCTGCTGGACCAGCCGGTCCCCGATGCCCTCGCCCTCTCGGACCCGGAGCTCGAAGACCTGCTGGGCGTGGCCGGGAGCCGGCTGGCGGCCGCCGGGGTCGCGGTCCACTGGCCGCGCGAGCTGGCCCGTACGCTGTCCGCGACCGCGGTCGTACGGTCCACCGCGCCCGGATCGGCCACCGACGGCACGGCCTTCTTCGACGCCGGCCACCTCTTCGCCTTCTCCTGGGAGCTCGCGCTCGGCGGCGACCGGCTCACCCCGGCGGAGATGGACGCCCTGGCGCAGGCCCACCGGCCCGTGGTGCGCCTGCGCGACCAGTGGGTGCGGGTCGATCCGGAGCTGGTGCGCAAGGCGCGCAAGCGGGAGCTCGGGCTGCTGGATCCGGTGGACGCGCTGGCCACCGTACTGACGGGGACGGCCGAGGTCGACGGCGAGCCGGTCGAGGCGGTTCCCGTCGGGGCGCTGGCCGCGCTGCGGGAGCGGCTGACCGGGGAACTGGCCCCGCTGCCGCAGCCCGCCGGGCTGAAGGCGACCCTGCGGGACTACCAGGCCCGCGGCCTGGCCTGGCTGGACCTGATGACCTCGCTCGGCCTCGGCGGCTGCCTCGCCGACGACATGGGCCTCGGCAAGACCGTCACCCTGATCGCGCTGCACCTGCACCGGGACCGCCCCGAGCCGACGCTGGTGGTGTGCCCGGCCTCGCTGCTGGGCAACTGGCAGCGGGAGATCGAGAGGTTCGCCCCGGGGGTGCCGGTGCGGCGCTTCCACGGCGGCGGCCGCAGCCTCGACGGTCTGGCCGGCGGCTTCGTGCTCACCACGTACGGGACGATGCGCGCGAGCGCGGCCCGGCTGGCCGAGCAGCGCTGGGGCATGGTCGTCGCCGATGAGGCGCAGCACGTGAAGAACCCGCATTCGGCGACGGCGAAGGCGCTGCGCACCCTGCCGGCGCCCGCCCGGGTGGCGCTGACGGGCACCCCGGTGGAGAACAACCTGTCCGAGCTGTGGGCGCTGCTCGACTGGACCACGCCGGGTCTGCTGGGCCCGCTCACCACCTTCCGCGCCCGCCACGCCCGCCCCGTGGAGCACCAGCAGGAAGAGGACGGGGGCAATGAGGCGGCCGTCGCCCGGCTGGCGGCGCTCGTGCGGCCGTTCCTGCTGCGCCGCAAGAAGTCCGACCCCGGTATCGCCCCCGAGCTGCCGCCCAAGACGGAGACCGACCACCCGGTCTCCCTCACCCGCGAGCAGGCCTCGCTGTACCAGGCGGCGGTGGACGAGGCGATGGCGGTGATCGGGGCGAGCGAGGGCATGGAGCGGCGCGGCATGATCATGAAGCTGCTGGCCTCGCTCAAGCAGATCTGCAACCACCCGGCGCAGTACCTGAAGGAGGAGCAGCCCCGGATCCCGCACCGCTCGGGCAAGCTGGCCCTGCTGGACGAGCTGCTGGACACGATCCTGGCGGAGGACGGCTCGGTCCTGGTCTTCACGCAGTACGTGACGATGGCCCGGATCATCGAGCGGCACCTGTCGGCGCGGGGGATCGCGCACCAGCTGCTGCACGGCGGGACCCCGGTGGCGCGCCGGGAGGAGCTCGTGGACCGCTTCCAGTCCGGTGAAGTCCCCGTCTTCCTGCTGTCGTTGAAGGCCGCGGGCACCGGGCTGAACCTGACCCGGGCCGGACATGTCGTCCACTTCGACCGCTGGTGGAACCCGGCCGTGGAGGAGCAGGCCACCGACCGCGCCTACCGCATCGGCCAGACCCAGCCCGTCCAGGTCCACCGGATCATCGCCGAGGGCACGGTGGAGGACCGGATCGCCGAGATGCTGGAGGCGAAGCGGGCGCTGGCCGATGCCGTCCTCGGTTCGGGCGAGGCGGCGCTGACCGAGCTGACCGACCGCGAGCTGGCCGACCTCGTCGCGCTGCGGAGGCCGGCGTGATCACCGCGCGGGACGACCGCCGCCGGACCTTCGACGCGGTGCCCGCCGGGGTGGAGGCGGAGAGCTGGTGGGGCCGGGCCTGGGTGTCGGCCCTGGAGGAGACCTCACGCGACCCGGCGCGCCTCGCGCGGGGGCGGGCGTATGCGGTCGAGGGCCACGTCGAGGCGGTCACGGTCACCCCGGGGCGGCTCGTCGCGTACGTCCGGGGCAGCCGGGCCCGCCCGTACCGCACGGAGCTGGCGCTGAGTCCCTTCCCCGACAGCGTGTGGAGCGAGGTGCTGGAGGAGCTGGCAGCCGATCCGGGGGCTCTCGCCGCCCTGCTGGAGCGGGAGGTTCCGCAGTCGCTGGCGGGTACCGTCATGCCCGGCCCGGGCGAGCTCCTGCCGCGCTGCTCCTGCCCGGACACCGGCCGTCCGCCGTGCAAGCACGCCGCGGCCCTCTGCTACCGGGCGGCCCGCCTGCTCGACGAGGACCCGTTCGTCGCGCTGCTCCTGCGCGGCCGGGGCGAGCGGGAGCTGCTCGACGAGCTGACCCGCCGCAGCGCCGCCCATGCCGTCCGCGAACGGCCCGGGGCCGCACCGGGCTTCCCCGGAGTCCCGGCCCGGGCCGTGCTCGCCCGTGGCGTGCTGCCCCCGCTGCCGGCGCCGCAGGCCCCGCCGGCCGCGACCGGCCTCCCGCCCGCCTACCCGGCCGATCCCGCCGCCCCGGACCCGCTCGCCCTGGAGCAGCTCGCCACGGACGCCGCCGCCCGGGCCCTGGCCCTCCTCACCACCGGCGAGGACCCCCTGGCCGGGCTCAGCCTGTGGCAGGACGCGGTCCGCCTGGCCTCCGCCCACCCCACGGCCGGGCTGACCGGGGCGGCCCGCACCCTCTACCGGGACCTGGCGCGAGCCACCGGCCGCACTCCCACCGACCTCGCGCGGGCCGCGGCGGCCTGGCGCCAGGGCGGGCTGCCCGCGCTCGCCGCGCTGGAGGAGCCCTGGGATCCGCCGGCGGGCCCCTTCGACCGGGCTCGCCCGGCCCTCCTGGCCGCCTCCCAGGGGGCGTTCCGTCCCGACCGCAACCGTCTCACCGCCCGCACGCGCCAGCTCCGGCTGGGCCGCGACGGCCTCTGGTACGCCTACGAGTCCCGCCCGGGCTCCGACGACTGGTGGCCCACGGGGACCCCGTCGGCCGACCCCGTCAGCGCCCTCCTCGGCTGAGCCGCGCCGCCCAGTCGGCCAGTGCCGAGAAGTCGCGGGGGCGCAGGCCCCGGCGGGGGTGGATGCGCAGCAGGAGGGCCGGGGCGGGGTGGCGGGCGGCGATCCAGGCCCGGTCCCGGGAGTTGATCATGTCGTCGACCCAGGCGAAGGGACGGCCCGCGGCCCAGTCCAGGAGGGGGCGGGTCTTCCAGGAGAGGCCGTCGGGGTCGCGGGCGAAGAGTTCCGGCCACTCGATGACGGGAAGATCAGCGGGTAGTCCGATGTGCGGGGCGATCATCGTGTTGGCCTCGTGCATCCAGGTCGTGGCCCACACGAGTTCGTAGGGCAGGGCGAGCAGGCGGGCGCCGTGGGCGGGGTGGAGGCGGACGCGCAGGCCGCGCTGTGCGCTGCGGGAGTCCGGGGAGCGGCGGGACATCCAGATGGCCGGGCGCATCCGGTGGCTGGTGTATCCGCGCAGTCCGGCCAGGGGAGAGCGGAAGGGGTTGAGGGGGCCGTCCACATCCAGGAGCAGCAGGGGGCGAACACTCATGCAGGGGGCCCTACCCAGTACACGATGGAGTGAAATGCCCACCGGCTCTATAACCCGAATGGGTTTACCGCGTTGTTCCGGTGCGGGTGCAACACCCGTAACTCCTCCGGAAAGCAGGAAATCTGATGCGTCACAGTCGTCGCAATGGCTTGATCGCCACGGTGGTTGCGGGAGGCGGACTTGCGGTCGCGGGTGTGAGCGGCTTCGCCTATGCCGACGCGGATGCCGGCGGGGTGGCCGAGCGTTCGCCGGGGCTGCTGTCCGGGAACCTCGTGCAGCTGCCGGTGCACACTCCGCTGAACGTGTGCGGCAACACCGTGAGTGTGGTCGGGTTGCTGAACCCGGCCGCCGGCAACCGCTGTGCCAACGGGCAGCCGGGGCCCTCCCGGTCGTCCTCGGAGCCCTCGCACTCCGCGAAGCCGGGGACCGCGAACGGTGGCGGCGCCCACGCCGATGCAGGGGGAAAGGATTCGCCGGGCGTGCTGTCCGGCAACGGGATCCAGCTCCCGGTCGACCTCCCGGTGAACGTCAGCGGCAACTCCGTGAACGTCGTGGGCATCGGTAGCGCCGCCAGCGGCAACACCTCCGTCAACGGCACGCCAGGCAGCCCCCAGCCGTCCCAGCCGTCCCAGCCGCCCCGCCCGTCTCAGCCGCCCCGGCCCGCCGAGCCGTCCCGGCCGCCTGCCGCCGCGCAGCCCCTCACCCCGGCCGCGCCGGCGCAGCACGGCCCGGCGCTCGCCCACACGGGAGCCGAGGGCGTCGGCTACCTGCTGCCCGGCGGCGGGGCCCTGCTACTGGGCGGGATGCTGCTCTACCGCCGCTTCCGCCTCGGATAGGGCCGCGCAGGCCACCGGCGGGGGCGGCGGTGTCCGCCAGGCGTCCAGGATCGCGTCGATCTGCGGGGCCAGGCGGGCCCGGGCCGCGAACCGCTGTACTCCCGCCATCAGCAGGGCGTCGTACTCGGTGTCGACGTGCCGTACGGCAGCCCGGACCGCCACCGACACCGCCGGCCCGTCCAGCGCGCGGCCGGCCGCGGTACGGCCGACCCGGCCGCTGCCGCGCACCGAGGCGTGGGCCGCGATCTCCCGCGCCCGCTCGGCCGGGCACCCGGGGAACAGCCGCAGTATGGCGGCGGCGAACGCCGCCGTGAACCGGGTGTCCTCGGCCGCGCGGCGCAGCCGGTCGCGCTCCCGGCGGCGGGCCCGTGCCTCGGCGTCCGCGAGGCAGGCGCGCTCCGCGCGGGCCAGGGCCGGTTCCTCGACCAGGATGCCCTGGCGTTCATAGCGGCGGCGGCGCTTGTTGAAGCGGACGACGACGGCGGACAGCGAACTGGCCTCACGGGCCCGGCGGGAGAGCGCGGCGTCCCCGCGCGGCAGGTACACCAGGTGTCCGAGGTCGGCGCAGTCCAGACAGCGGGGCACGCCGACCTCGCGGACGAGATGACGTAGCGGTCCCTGGCGGCACTGCGCGCAGTGGATCGGCTTCAGCGACTCGAAGACCACGAGGCTCATGCCGATGTGATACCGCCGCCGGCTGCCCTTATCACCTTGCACCGCACCGGGGTTGAGGTTTGACGAACTCTCCCTCGATGTCCGGATGTCCCTCTACCGTGGGTGGACGGGGCTGCGGTATGGCCGTACGGCCCATGAAGGAGGACACATGGGCGGGCAGCAGACGACGGCGCGGCTCTCCAGAGCGCAGGCCCGAGCGGCAGACCGGGCGCCGGCACGCATACAGGCCAGGGCGCAGCACCTGTCCGGACGGGAGGTCGTCATAGAGCCCGGCGGCTGCACCGGCTGGCACTTCCACGAGGTTCCGCTGATCGCACTGGTGCGGTCCGGGACGCTGACCCGCATCCTGCACGACGACACGGTCGTCGTGCACCGGGCCGGGGACAACTTCGTCGAGCCCCCGGGCATCGAGCACGTCCACCTGGGCCGCAACCTGGGCACCGACCCCGTCGTGCTGTACGTGACCTCCACGCTCGCCGAAGGCGACGCCTTCTCCATACCCGCCGAGGCCCCGCCGGGTGCCGCACCGTGTCCCTGTCCGGGGTGTCTTCCCCGCACCCCGGGCGGCAGGCCCGCCGCTCACACCAGACGGCGTATCTCCCCGCGCACCCGGTAGAAACCGCCCGAGGCCGCATGCAGCCCGTCCACCACGTAGCGGGCACCCGGTTCCCGGATCCCGCGCGGAAACTGCACGTTCCAGTGGGGCTCGAAGCCGCCCGACACCACCTGCACCCGTATCCGGCCGCCCTGCTGGACGCACTCCACCACCACGCCGTCCGCCGGCGCCGCGGCCACCGAGACCGTGGCCACCGCCGAGGCGGACGCGGCCGGAGTGAACACCGGCAGCGCGGCGGCCGACTTCACATCCACCGCCGTCGGCACCGTCCCCTGCTGGGCCGCGGCTATCGCTGCCTCGCTCGCGTCCACGCAGACCAGCGAGCCGTCCGAGGTCACCAGGTACAGCCGCTCGTCCAGGTACTGCATGGACAGCGCGGCCCCGCTGCCGGTGCCGAGCTTCCACAGCCTCCGCCCGTCCGCGTCGAAGCAGTACACGGAGGAGGCCAGGTCACCGGCGAACACGTGCCGCCCGTCGGGGGAGGTCGCGCACGAGTACACCGCCGCGTCACACCGGTACGTGGCCTCCACCGCGCCCGTCCCCTTGGACAGCCGCTGCACCGTATGGCGGCCGGTCCCGGCGAACACGGCCTGCTCCTCCTGCCAGCCGAACAGCACCGAGCCGTCGGTCGGGGTGTGCCACAACTCCCGGCCGCCGTCCGGCGCGTACGCCGTGACCCCTTGGCTGTGCCCGTGGTAGACCGCGCGCTCGTCCGCCCGCACCATCCACGCATTGGAGCCCGTCGAGCGCCGTGACCACTGGAACTCGTCCTCGTGGTCGATGACGGTCAGCCCGCCGCTGCGGTCGGACACGCTCAGCACGCCCTCGTGGATGTCCAGCCAGAAGATGTCCACGTCCGCCGCGATGTCGTACGCCCCGAACGGGACCTTCGACGACAGGTCGTACACCGTGCCGTCGTCACAGCCCGCGTATATCCAGAACTCGTCCGCCACCAGGCACTTCACCCCGTCCGGCAGCGCATACCGGGCCAGCACCTCGCCGCCGTGGCTGAGCGTGTAGACGTCCCCCGCCTGGTTCCCCACCCAGCAGCGGTCCTCGTCCACATGGATCCCGAAGGCCGAGGACCCCGTACGGAAACGCCACAGCACCGGCGCGACCGCGCGCGCCGTCGACGGCGCAGCGGTGACCTGCCGCCTGGTCACCGCCCGGGCGGCGCGCCCGCCGCGCACGGCCGGTGCGTACCCCTTGCGGACCTTCTCGCCGATCTTCTTCGCGGCGGCCGCCCGGGCCTTCTCGGCGGTCGGGAACGACGAGCTCTGCAGCTGGCCGTCCGCCCCGATGCGGCCGTACCGCACCGAGACGGCCGTGCCGTCCACCGTCACCTCGTAGAACTTGTGCGCCCCGCCGCCGTCCTGGGACAGCTCCAGATACGTCGTCTCGCGAGCCATGACAGACCCCTCCCCAAGGCCGGGTCAACGGCTCCTTCCCGCCGGTGATCCCTCGTGAAAACGCTACGGGCCACCACTGACAATGGGCTGGTGCAGCTGGAAGCGATCACATGGCAGCGGATGGCCGAGCGGCTCGCCGGCCACCTCGACGAACACAAACCGCCTGCCGGTCAGGTGAGTTGGCAGCGGGTGGGGATCGACGGCGCGCCCGCAGCAGGCACCGGGCTGCTCGCCGGGCAGCTCGCCGACGCGCTGCGGCCGCGCGGCCGCGCGGTCCTCGTGGTGGCGGCCGAGGGCTTCCTGCGCCCGGCCTCCCTCCGCTTCGAGTACGGCCGCGAGGACGTGGACGCCTACCTCGGCGGCTGGTACGACACGGCCGCCCTCTGGCGGGAGGTGTTCGGCCCCACCGACCCGGGCGGCACCGGCCGGGTGCTGCCCGACCTCTGGGACCCGGTGACCGACCGGGCGACCCGCAGCCCGTACACCGAACTGCCGCCGGGCGGCGTGGTGATCGTGCACGGACCCCTGCTGCTGGGCCACTGGTTCCCCTTCGACCTCAGCGTGCACATCCGCCTCTCCCCGGCGGCGCTGGCCCGCCGTACGCAGGAGTCCGCGCGCTGGACCCTGCCCGCCTTCGCGCGCTACGAGTCCGAGACCGACCCGGCGTCGGCCGCCGACGCCCTGGTGAGGGCCGACGACCCCCGCCACCCGGCGTGGACCGGCATCCGCGGGGAGGCGCTCTGAGCGGTGGCGGCGGGCCTGCTCCCCGACGTCCCGTCACGGACGTACCCGCTCCGCAACAGCCCGATCCCGGCCCGGTGACGAACGTGATCGGGCCGTCGTCGTGGCCGATACCGGGCGCTACGTTGACGGAACGCTCGGGCGGAGGCCACCCCGTTGGCCCCTTGGCAGAGGAGACGGCAATGAGCAGAGGTCCGAAGGCAGCGGCACTGGCCGCGCTGGCCCTGTGCGCGACCCTGGCCCTGACGGGCTGCAACGGTGACACGGACACGGGAGCCGCCGGTCCGGCCCCCGGCGGCACCCCCGGCGCGACCCCGGCCCTGCCCTCGGCCCCGGTCGGCGGCGGGCTGCCCTCCCCCTCGAAGCCGGCGGCGAAGGCCACACCCGCCGCGTCCGCCACCGCGCCCGGCAAGCCCAAGCCCTCGGCCCCCGGGCCCGCCTGCGCCTCCAAGATGCCGATCTCGCCGAACGAGATCGCCGTCTACCGCTACACCCCCGAAGGGGGCTTCGCCAGCCTGATCGTCCGGCACGGCCACTGGGGCTGCCCCGGCCCGGGCGGCGCCGCCCACTTCGAGACCGTCGGCGAGGAGACCTTCATCCCGATCGCCGACGACGCCAAGATCACGGCCCTCAAGCCGATCGTCGCGAGCTCGGTGAGCAAGCCGATCACCCTCCACGAGCTCACCGAGTGGATCATCGCCCACCCCGACAGCGGCCTGGTGTTCCACTACAACGTCCGCAAATCGGGCGAGATCGAGACCCTCGGCCAGGAGGAGTACACGGTGTGAGGCGCAGGGCCCGATCCGGAAGGCGGCCCTACGGTCGTCCGCCCAGCCGGGTGACCGCCTGGGCTGCGGTCCGGCAGCCCGCCCGGGCGGCTTCCGCGGGGCCGGCGCCCGCGAGCCGGGCCGCGAGGAAGCCGCCGGTGAAGGCGTCACCGGCGCCGGTCGAGTCCACCGCCTCGGCCGCCTCGGCGGCGATCTCGGCCGTGACCCGGCCCGCTTCGGCCACCAGGGCCCCCGCCGCGCCCCGGGTGACCACCACCAGCGGGAACCTCCGGCTCAGTTCCGCCGCCGCGCGCGCCGAACCGGCCCTCTCCGGCAGCCCGGCCAGCAGCCGCGCCTCGTCCTCGTTGGGCAGGAGGACGTCGGCTCCCGCCACGGCATCGAGGAAGCGCTGCCGACCCAGCGTGACCAGGAACCCCGCCGAGGCCGGGTCGACGCTCACCGGCACGCCCCGGGCCCGGGCGGCCCGCAGGGCGACCAGGGCCAGCTCGCGGCTGCTGTCGGCGAAGAACAGGTAGCCGGACAGGTGGAGATGGCCGACCCCGTCGAGCAGGGCGGGCGCCCAGTCCGCGGGGGAGAGCCGCAGCGCGGCCCCGCTGTCGGTGAGGAAGGTGCGCTCGGTGTCCTTGCCCACCAGCGCCACCACCGTTCCCGTCGGCTCGGCCGGGTCGACCACCAGATGCGGCCGCACCCCGGCGTCGAGCAGCGCCCGCTCGTGCCACTGCGCGGACTCGGTGCCCACCCGTGCGAGGAGGTGCACCTCCGCGGCCCCCGCCCGGACCGCCCAGCACGCCGCGTTGGCCCCGGCGCCGCCGGGCAGGGTCCGGATCCGGGCCGCCGTGTCCGTGGCCGGGGCGAGCGGCTCCGGATGTATGGCCACCACGTCCGTGACCACGTCCCCGATGACCAGCAGGGCCCCGGCGGCCCCCGCCCGGGCAGACCCCGAGCCCGCCGCCCCCGCCCCCGCGGCCCCCGCCGCGGCAGATCCCGCCCCGGCGCCCCCCGCCGCGGTCACGCCCGGTCCTCCCGGTCCGCCCACGCCCCCGCGATGCGGGCGCCGAGCACCACGTTGCCCCGGACCGCCGCGAGGTTGGCCTCCAGCGAGGCCCCGCCCGTCGCCCGCACCAGGAACCCCAGCAGGAAGGGGGTCACCGCCTGCCCCGTGATGCCGCGGTCCCGGCACTCCGCGAGGGCTTCGGCCAGGACCCGGTCGTGCAATCCCGGATCCAGCTGGTCCGCCTCCGCCACCGGATTCGCCACCAGCAGGGCCGACTCCGCGCCCCCCAGCCGGTCCTGAGCGGCCATCACCGCCGCCACCTCCTCGGGGCGGCTCACGCTCCAGTCCACCGGCTCGCCGGAGCTGGAGAGGTAGAAGCCGGGGAAATGCCCCGTCCCGTACCCCAGCACCGCCACCCCCAGCGTCTCCAGCCGTTGCAAGGTGGCCGGCACGTCCAGGATCGATTTCACGCCCGCGCACACCACCGTGATCCGGGTGCGGGCCAGCAGCGCGAGATCGGCCGACTCGTCCTGCGTCTGCGCCCATTCGCGGTGTACGCCGCCCAGTCCGCCCGTGGCGAAGACCCGCAGCCCGGCGCGGGCGGCCAGGAACGCCGTCGCGGACACCGTGGTGGCCCCGGTCGCCCCCGTGGCGAGCGCGGGGGCCAGGTCCCGGTGGCCGAGCTTGCGTACGCCCTCCCCGGCGGCCACCCGCTCCAGCTGGTCCTTGTCCAGCCCCACGTGGGCGACGCCGTCCAGGACCGCGACCGTCGCCGGAACGGCTCCTTCCGCGCGGACCAGTGCCTCCAGTTCGGCGGCCACCGCCAGATTGCGCGGGCGGGGCAGGCCGTGCGCGATGATCGTCGACTCCAGGGCCACGACGGGCCCCTGCCGGTCGAGGGCCTCGCGCACCTCGTCGGAAAGGACCGGGACCGGTCCGGGAACTCCTGATGCGGATGCTGTGTGCTGTGACATGTCCCCATCCATGGCACGGGATTCCCCCCGTCAAACGCCTTCCCGAGCCGACCGTCCGAACCTGTCCGAGGAGCGCTGCCCGCTCGACAGGGTGACCCGTGCGGCGAGCCGAGGCTGGACGCTCTGGCCACCGCGGCGGGCCGGGCGGGCGGACTACGCTGGCGCGCCATGAGCACCAGTGAGCACGCCCCGGCCTCCTTCACCGTTTCCGTTCCCGACGCCGAGCTGGAGCCGGAGGACCTCGATTCCGCCCAGATCGTCTCCGGCGAGCCCGTCGTGACGGGCAAGGTCCTGTGGGAGTCCCCGGACGGCAAGCAGCTGCGCGGAATCTGGCAGATCACCCCGGGCGTGGTCACCGACACCGAGGCCGACGAACTGTTCGTCGTGGTCAGCGGCCGCGCCACCATCGAGGTCGAGGGCGGCGAGACCCTGGAGGTGGGCCCCGGCTCCGCCTGCGTGCTCCGCGAGGGCGACAAGACCACCTGGACCGTGCACGAGACGCTGCGCAAGGCCTACCACATCAGCCTGTGAGCCGGCCCGCTCAGCCCTTGGACGCCACCGGATGGCGGCGTGCCGTGAACATCGCGAGCGCCGCCATCGGCAGGAGCAGGCAGGCGCCGATGGCGGTCAGCCAGCCGTAGCCCGCCTGGGACATGACCAGGCCGGCCGCCGCCCCGCCCACGCCCGCGGCCGTGTTCATCGTGAGGTCGCTCAGACCCTGTACGGCGGCCCGCGCGGCCTGCGGCACCGAGTCGGTCAGCAGGGCAGAGCCGGAGACCATGCCGGCGGACCAGCCGAGGCCGAGCAGGAAGAGGCCGGCTGCGCTCTGGCCGTGGTGCGGCCCGGCCGTTCCGGCGAGCAGCGCCGCCAGCGACAGCAGTCCCGCCGCCAGACCGATCACCGTGAGGCGTCCGAGCCGGTCCGCGAGCCAGCCCATGACGGGGGAGAAGGCGAACATCCCCGCGATGTGAACGCTGATCACCAGGCCGACGAGCTCCAGGCCCGCCCCGTGGTGGCCGAGGTCGACGGGGGTCATCACCATGATCGACACCATGGTGGTGTGGGACACGGCGACGGTCAGCAGGGCGAGCCGCGCCCGCGGGGAGGACCTGACGGCCGCGAAACCGGCGCGCAGCGAACGGCCCTCGCGGGTCTGCTCCTCGGGCGCGGCCAGCGCCCGGGCGGTCAGCAGCGGATCCGGGCGCAGCAGGACGCCGATCAGCGTGCCGGTGAGGACGAAGACGGCGGCGGCCCAGACGAAGGGGCCCGCCGTCTCGGGTATGGAGGTTCCGGCGAAGCTGTGGCTGGCCGGCGCCGAGAGGTTCGGGCCGAGCACCGCGCCGAGGGTGGAGGCCCAGACCACCACCGAGATGGCCCGCGCCCGGTGGTCGGGGGCGGCGAGGTCGGCGGCGGCGAACCGCGCCTGGAGGTTGGCGGAGGAGGCGGCCCCGAAGGCGGCCATGCCGAGCATCAGCAGCGGGAAGCTCCGGACCGCGGCCGCCAGGACGACCAGGCCCGCGCCGACGGCTCCGATCGCATAGCCGAGCACCAGCCCCGGCCGGCGGCCCCGCGCGGTCATCAGGGCGGCCAGCGGCAGCGAGACGAGGGCCGTGCCGATGACGGCGGCCGTGGAGGCGAAGCCGGACAGCGCCTCGGTGCCGCTGATCTCGGTGGCGAGGACGGGGGCCAGGGCGATGCTGATGGGCACGCCGACGCCGCCCAGCATCTGGGCGGCGATCAGCACACCGGAGGTACGCCGCTGCAGGCGCGGCAGGTCCGCGGGATCGACGGGCAGGGCCGGCCGGTCGGTGCCGGGCAGCGCGCTCATGCCGTACACCCCTGCCGTGGGGAGGGGCGGCGTACGGGCGCGAGGGGGCCAGGGCTGGCGACGGTAGTCACCGCGGCAGTCTCCCACCCCTTACCACCCCCCACCACCCCTCGGCCGCTCAGAACAGCGGCTGCGGGAGCACGCCCTCCAGCGCCAGCAGGCTGCGCTTGGTCTCCACCCCGCCGCCGAACCCGCCGATCCCGCCGTCGTTCTCCACGACCCGGTGGCAGGCCACCACCAGCGGCAGCGGATTCGAGCCCATGGCATGGCCCACGGCCTGGGCCGCGCCCGGTTGGCCGACCCGGGCGGCGAGCTCCCCGTACCCCACGACCGCCCCGTACGGCACCGAGCGGTCCAGCTCCTGGAGCACCTTGCGGTGGAAGCCGGAGCTGAGCCGCCAGTCCAGCGGCAGTTCGAAGCGTCGCAGCGAGCCGGCGAAGTACGCGGTCAGCTGGCGTATCGGCTCGGCCAGCAGCACCTCCTCGCCCGGCGCGGGACGCCGGGCATCGGCGCCGAGCCGGGAGACGAGCGCGCCGATCATCGCCTCCACCCGGTCCGGCTCGGCATGGAACTCGACCCGGACCAGCCCCTCCGGGGTCGCGGCCAGGAGCAGGGGCCCGATGTCGCTGGCGACGACGGTCCATTCGAGGTGCGGCCCGCGCGGCCGCTCGGTGCTGTCCACCCCTCCACCGTACGGGCCGCCGCCGACAGCGGGCTCCCGTGCGGTTCAGCTCCCGAGCACCCCCTGGTGCCCGAGCACGCCCTCCCGCCCGAGCAGCCCGTCCTGTCCCAGCAGCCCCTCGCGCCCGAGGACCGCCTCCTGCCCGAGCACCGCCTCCTGAACGACGTCCGGGGCGTTGGTGATGATCCCGTCCACGCCCATTCCCTGGACCTTCCGGGCGGTCGCCGCGTCGTCCACGATCCAGGTGTCCACCTCCATCGCCTTGCCGTGCGCCCCCAGCAGGCCGTGCACCGCCGCCACCCAGTCCGCCGAGATCGTGGTGTGCCAGGGGTTGATCCGGTCGGTGAACTCGGCGTACCGCGGCAGATCGGCGACCGTGGGGGTGCCGAGGAAGGCGGTGACCAGCTCGGGGCGCATGCCGTGCACGAGGCGGACGGAGTCCGCGCTGAAGCTCTGGACCACCAGGCGGCGCTGGACGTGGCCCTCGTCGAGCCAGCCCGCCTCCTCCAGGACCCGCAGGGTCTGCTCCTCGATCCCCGGGTAGAGCTCGGGCTTCTTGATTTCGAGCAGCAGCCGCTGCTGGTTGCGCTGCACCCGGTCGAGGTACTGCCGCAGGGTCGGGACCCGGGCGCCGGTGAACCCGGGGCCGAACCAGCTGCCTGCGTCGAGCCGGGCGATCTCCGCCGCGGTGAAGTCCTTGACCAGCCAGGACTTGCGGTCCGGGAACACCTGCTCGACGTCGGTCGTGCGGGTCAGGGTGTCGTCGTGGATCACCACCAGTTCGCCGTCCTTGGTGCGCTGGACGTCGTTCTCGACCCAGTCGAAGCCCAGCCGCATCGCCAGGTCGATGGCCGCGAGGGTGTTCTCCGGCGCGTACGCCGAAGCCCCCCGGTGGGCGTACACGACGGGCCCCAGGGGCCCGGTCACGGCCGGGGCCGGGCCGGGGGCGGCGGCGGTGCCGGGGCCGGTGCCCGTTCCGGTGCTCGTGCCGGGGTCGGTCCCGGGGCCGGCGGCGGCGGACGAGGCCGTCCCGCCCATGACGGTCAGGGTGAAGCCCAGGAAGGCGGCCGCGGCCGCGGCGGCGGGTCGGACGTACATGTGCGTTCTCCTCGGGTCGGCGCCCTGTTCCTGCGTCAGGCGGGTGCGAAGCGGCAGATGTTGTGGCGATGCACCTCACGGCGGGACCGCTATGGCGATCATCGGCTTGAAGATCACCGGGCCGCCACCGAACTACGACAAACGGACCAGAAAGGAGGAGATCCGCTCCGCCCGTCCCCAGCGCGTGCGCGCAGCGGGCCTCGGGGAGGCGTGAGTGTCAGTGGAGGGTCGTACGGTGGACTCATGCGGCCCGTATCGAAGATCGAACGCACGGTGGCGCCTTTCGAGGTCGTCAGCCCCTACCAGCCCAGCGGCGACCAGCCGACGGCCATCGCCGACCTGGAGAAGCGCATCCGCGCAGGTGAGAAGGATGTCGTCCTGCTGGGCGCGACCGGCACCGGCAAGTCGGCGACCACCGCGTGGATGATCGAGAAGCTCCAGCGCCCCACCCTGGTGATGGCGCCGAACAAGACGCTCGCCGCCCAGCTGGCGAACGAGTTCCGCGAGCTCCTGCCGAACAACGCCGTCGAGTACTTCGTGTCGTACTACGACTACTACCAGCCCGAGGCCTACGTTCCGCAGTCGGACACGTACATCGAGAAGGACTCCTCGATCAACGAGGAGGTGGAGCGGCTGCGCCACTCCGCGACCAACTCGCTGCTCACCCGGCGCGACGTGATCGTCGTCGCGTCCGTGTCCTGCATCTACGGCCTCGGCACCCCGCAGGAGTACGTCGACCGGATGGTCCCGCTCAAGGTCGGCGAGGAGATCGACCGGGACCAGCTGCTGCGCCGCTTTGTCGACATCCAGTACACGCGCAACGACGTCGCCTTCACCCGCGGCACCTTCCGGGTGCGCGGCGACACCATCGAGATCTTCCCGGTCTACGAGGAACTGGCCGTCCGCATCGAGATGTTCGGCGACGAGATCGAGGCGCTGTCCACCCTGCACCCGCTGACCGGCGAGGTCATCAGCGAGGACCGCGAGCTGTACGTGTTCCCCGCGAGCCACTACGTCGCCGGCCCCGAGCGCATGGAGAAGGCGATCGCCGGCATCGAGGCCGAGCTGGCCGAGCGCCTCGCCGAGCTGGAGAAGCAGGGCAAGATGCTGGAGGCCCAGCGGCTGCGCATGCGCACCACCTACGACCTGGAGATGATGCGCCAGATCGGGTCCTGCTCCGGCATCGAGAACTACTCGCTGCACATGGACGACCGCGCGCCGGGCTCCGCGCCCAACACCCTGATCGACTACTTCCCCGAGGACTTCCTCCTCGTGATCGACGAGTCGCACGTGACCGTGCCGCAGATCGGCGCGATGTACGAGGGCGACGCCTCCCGCAAGCGCACCCTGGTCGACCACGGCTTCCGGCTGCCCTCCGCACTCGACAACCGGCCGCTGAAGTGGGAGGAGTTCCAGGAGCGGATCGGCCAGACCGTCTACCTGTCGGCCACCCCCGGCGCCTACGAGCTCTCCCGCAGCGACGGCTTCGTCGAGCAGATCATCCGCCCCACCGGCCTCATCGACCCGGAGGTCGTGGTCAAGCCCACCGAGGGGCAGATCGACGACCTGGTGCACGAGATCCGCCAGAGGGTGGAGAAGGACGAGCGCGTCCTGGTCACCACCCTCACCAAGAAGATGGCCGAGGACCTCACCGACTACTTCCTGGAGCTCGGCATCGCCGTCCGCTACCTGCACAGCGACGTCGACACCCTGCGCCGGGTCGAGCTGCTGCGCGAGCTGCGGGCCGGCGAGTACGACGTCCTCGTCGGCATCAACCTGCTGCGCGAGGGCCTCGACCTGCCCGAGGTGTCGCTGGTGGCGATCCTCGACGCCGACAAGGAGGGCTTCCTGCGCTCGGGGACCTCGCTGATCCAGACCATCGGCCGCGCGGCGCGCAACGTCTCCGGCCAGGTCCACATGTACGCGGACAAGATGACCCCGGCGATGGAGAAGGCCATCGAGGAGACCAACCGGCGCCGGGAGAAGCAGGTCGCCTACAACAAGGCCAACGGGATCGACCCGCAGCCGCTGCGCAAGAAGATCAACGACATCGTGGCCACCATCGCCCGGGAGGAGCTGGACACCGAGCAGCTGCTCGGCACCGGCTACCGGCAGGGCAAGGACGGCAAGGGGCCCAAGGCCCCCGTGCCGGCGCTCTCCGCCGGCCTGGCGGCCCCGGCCAAGGCGGCGGGCAAGGCGGCCGGCAAGGCGGCCAAGGGGGCCAAGGCCGCCAAGGCGCCCGTCGTGGCGACCGACCGTCCCGCCGAGGATCTGGCCGCGCTCATCGAGCAGATGACCGAGCGGATGCGGGGCGCCGCCGCCGAGCTCCAGTTCGAGGTCGCGGCCCGGATCCGGGACGAGGTGAGCGAGTTGAAGAAGGAGCTGCGGCAGATGAAGGAAGCGGGCCTCGCCTGACCCGAGAGCGGTCAGTAGGGTTGGCGCCAGCCGCAGGTACACGCTGCGCGCCCACATCGGGGGCGGGCCAGGAGAGGGGACAGCTGTGACGGTCAACATGACCAAGGGTCAGGCCATCAGTCTGCAGAAGCAGGACGGAGGCACCCTGACCGCGGTCCGGATGGGCCTCGGCTGGCAGGCGGCCAAGCGCCGGGGGCTGTTCGGCTCCCGGACCCGGGAGATCGACCTCGACGCGTCGGCGGTGCTCTTCGCCGACAAGCAGCCCGTCGACGTGGTGTTCTTCCGGCACCTGCAGAGCGACGACGGCTCGGTCCGCCACACCGGTGACAACCTCGTGGGCGGTGCCGGCCAGGGCGGGGACGACGAGTCGATCCTCGTCGACCTGCAGCGCGTGCCGGTGCACATCGACCAGATCGTCTTCACGGTGAACTCCTTCACCGGCCAGACGTTCCAGGAGGTGCAGAACGCCTTCTGCCGGATCGTCGACGAGACCAACGGCCAGGAGCTGGCCCGCTACACCCTCGACGGCGGCGGCGCGTACACCGCGCAGATCATGGCCAAGGTGTCGCGGGTGGGCGGCGGCTGGCAGATGACGGCCCTCGGGAACCCGGCCAACGGCCGCACCTTCCAGGACCTGATGCCGGCGATCCTGCCGCACCTGTAAGCCGTACGGGCCACGAACGGCCCTACGGGACAAGAGAACACGCGCAGAAGCAAGAGCAGGGCGAGGGCGGGGGAGGGGCTGCACGATGACGGCCGAACTGGTCCGGGGGCAGAACCACCCCCTGTCCCGGAACCGGGTGGAGATCAGGATCACGGCGGGCACGCCCGTGCTCGCGGTGGTCCCGGTCTGCGACGACGCGGGACGGCTGGCGGGCCCCGAGGCGCTCGCCCACCCCGGCGCCCCCGCCCTGCCCGGCCTGGAGGCGCCGGGAGGGGCGGCGGCCGAACACCGCTTCGCCGTCGACCTCGACGCCGTCGGGCCGGCCGTGCACCGCGTCGGGGTGGTCCTCGTGCTGCCGACCGGGGGGCCCGCGCGGTTCGGCGCGGTCCCCGCACCCTCCGTCTCCGTCGCCGACCCGGCGGGCCCGGAGCTCGCCGCGTACACGGTGACCGGGCTGGATCCCGAGACGGCCGTCCTCGCCCTGGAGCTGTACCGGCGCCAGGGCGCCTGGAAGGTACGGGCCGTCGGCCAGGGGTACGCCGACGGGCTCGGCGCGCTGCTGGCCGACGCCGGACTGGGCGCACAGGCCGCCGCGGCGCTGGCCGCCGAACCCGCCGCGCACGGCGTCGTACTCCCGGGTCAGCGCGAGCAGCGCCTGCGCCTG